>NZ_JASATW010000013.1:0-155614 GCF_030405905.1 Sphaerothrix gracilis Ecp01 | reverse complement strand
GGCAAACTGCCTCACCTGATTGCCCGCTAGGTCATAGAGGTAAGTGGTATCGTCGCTCAAAGAATAGGCCACCAGTCGCTGGCCATCTGCACTGAAGGCTCGAAAATAGCCGGCAAACTGCCTCACCTGATTGCCCGCTAGGTCATAGAGGTAAGTGGTATCGTCGCTCAAAGAATAGGCCACCAGTCGCTGGCCATCTGCACTGAAGGCTCGAAACTCGCCGGCAAACTGCCCCACCCGATTGCCCGCTAGGTCATAGAGGTAAGTGGTATCGTCGCTCCTGGAATAGGCCACCAGTCGGTTACCCGTAGGACTCATACCAACGTCATCGAACTTGAACTGCGAAAAAACATTATTTGAGAGGTCATAGAGGTAAGTGGTAGCGTCGCTTCTGGAATAGGCCACCAGTCGCTGTCCATCGGCACTGAAGTCTCGAAACTCGCCGGCAAACTGCCCCACCTGATTGCCCACTAGGTCATAGAGGTAATTGGTATCGTCGCTCTCCGAATAGGCCACCAGTCGCTGGCCATCGGCACTGAAGTCTCGAAACTCGCCGGCAAACTGCCCCACCCGATTGCCCGCTAGGTCATGGAGGTAATTGGTATCGTCGCTCAAAGAATAGGCCACCAGTCGCTGGCCATCTGCACTGAAGGCTCGAAAATAGCCGGCAAACTGCCTCACCTGATTGCCCGCTAGGTCATAGAGGTAAGTGGTATCGTCGCTCAAAGAATAGGCCACCAGTCGCTGGCCATCTGCACTGAAGGCTCGAAACTCGCCGGCAAACTGCCCCACCCGATTGCCCGCTAGGTCATAGAGGTAAGTGGTCTCGTCGCTCCTGGAATAGGCCACCAGTCGCTGGCCATCGGCACTGAAGGCTCGAAACTCGCCGGCAAACTTGGTGCGCTGGGAAACAGCGTTCGTGGCAACTCGCAGTGCAAGCAGCGGACTAATTGCCGGGTAGTCACTCAAGCTCAAAGAGGAGCTAGGCGAATCAGCTTGTTTGATTAGCGCCTGCAACCCCTCCCCGATCTCAATCGCTTTAATCAAAGTTGCCAGTTCTCTAAACCTAACCGGCTGTAAACGCATCAAGGCATTGCCTTGGCGCTCTAGCCTTCCCCCCTCGCGGGCAATCTCTTGCTCTAATTGAGCTTTTGCTTGCTCTTGTTGGGCCTTTGCCACTTCTGCAGCCGCCTCTTGTCGCCGTTGCTGCGCCGTTTCAGCCGCTTGCTGTGCTTCGGCATAATCTTGCTGCGCCCGCTGCGCCCGGCTTAAAGCGATCTGCTGCGCTGCTAGAGCCTCCTGCCGTTCTACCTCTGCTCGCTGCCGCTGCCGACTGGCCTCTCCGCTCTGCTGCTCAATTTCTGCTTTCTCATCCGCCAGGGTCTGCTTCTCCGCCTCCAGTCCCTTCACCTGCTGCTGAATCTCGATCTTTTCATTCTCGGCTGCTCCTAGCTCCTCACTTAGTTGCGCTCTTTCTGCTGCAACCGCATCCCGTTCGGTCTCTACCGCAGCTCGCTGCGTCTCCGCCAAATCCAGTTTTTCCTCTGCTTTAGTTCGCTGTGCCTCTGCTCCAAAGAAGCCAAACAGCGCAATTCCGGCCATCACCGTGGCAATTCCCGCTCCCGCCCCGCTCAAAACTAGCCGTCGCCGCGCTTTGGTGTTGGCGTCTGCGAGGATCTGATTCGCTGCCTGAATCGCGCGCTTATCCTGCTTCTCGCTCTCCGTCAAAAAGCGATAGTCCACCTGCCCCAAACTCTTGCCCATCGCCCACGCCTGCGCCGCCTCCAGCGCCTGCCCCACCAGCAGCCGCGAATCATCGGTATAGTCGGAGACAATCCAGGCGGCAATGGCCTCGCCATAGGGCCGCAGCTCTGCCAGTCGCCCCTGCACCCAAGCCTGATCAAACACCGCCCCGTAGATGGGGTTATACACCCGCAGCCGTCCCCGATCTTCCACCACCAGCCCCGACAGCCGTAGCTCGATCTGAGCCGGATCGCCCGTTGCCACGATGCTGCCCTCTCGCAAAATCTGCTGATACAGCCCCAGCAGCCGCCCTGCCATGCGCTCATCTCGCAGTAGCCGATCTCGGATGGTGCGCAAATGTTCTGGCTCGTCTTGGGCTTCCCAGTTAGTTAAAATTCGCCGCTCTACCAGAGACGCAATCTCGGTTTCGGCCTCTCCTACCGCGATCGGCTGCGCCTCGTTGACGACTAGCCGACAGAGTTTTTGGGTTAGCAGTGGCTGTCCCCCCGTCCAGTTCAAAATTGCTGCCATTACCTCAGTAGGCGCTGCCGCCACCGCTGTCAGCCCCACCGCCAGCGGCCCCACCTCTTCCAGCTCAAAACCATGCAGATCAATCGCCTGGCCGATATTAAACGGCGTCCGGTTTTTGTCCTGAATCAGGTCAGAAGGCGTTGTCACCCCCAGCAGGGCAAACGTCAGCCGTTTATAATCCGAATTTTCTGCCCGCTGGTTGTAGCAGGCCCGAATCAACGCAAAAAAGTCATCCTTAAACTCAAGCCGCAGAATGCTGTCAATCTCGTCGATGAAGATCACCATCGGCGTCGTGACCTCCTGCAGCAGCACCTCTTCTATGAATTCTCCCAGCCGCTGCACCGGCGACAGCTCCGCATGTTCTCGCCACCAGCCCATCGCCTTCACCCCAAAGCTACGGGCCAGCCGCCGCACCACCCCCTGATACCACTGGTCGGGCGTAATTCCCTGACTGCCAATCGAGGTAATATCGATCACGCCGCAGGCTACCCCCCCTGCCTGCAGCGCCTGCATCGTATGCACTCGCAGACTCGACTTGCCCATCTGCCGGGAATTAAACACATAGCAAAACTCCCCCGCCCGCAGCGCCGCACAAAAGGCCCGATCTGCCTGCCGCTCCACATAGGTGGGCGCGTTCTTCTCCAGACTGCCGCCTACCTGGTATTTGTAGCTGCCATCAGGATTCATATCTCAACCCACCTCAGAACGTTCCTTGTGTTTCCCGTCTAGGCCTGTTGTGCCCCCTATCCCTCAACTCGTCCGCCGCGCAAATGCTCCCGAAAATACTGCTGATACAAACTGTTGCGCGGCGTTGCCTCATTGCGCTGCAGCCGAATCAGCCCCATACTCTCCAGCTTGAAGGCCAGATCCGCTTCCAAATCCACCGGGCGACTGCGCCGTACCACCTCCCGGCAGGCCGTGGCTAGCTCCGGATAGCGCTTGAGATTCAGCAAATGCCGCCGCAGATGATCGCTGTAGATCCCCGCCTCCGTTGGCCCCGTCTCCAGCAGCGCCGCCAGCGTTAGATCCTGCCGCCGCAGATGGTAGAAGCCCTTGCGCAGCAGGTAGGGGTGGCCGCCCACCAGGTTCATAAGCTGACTCACCTCCGCCTCCCCCAGCGGCAGGTCATAGCGATGGGCCAGGTTTTGCACCTGCTCTGCCTTTAGCTCCGGCAGCTCCACATTCTTGCCCACATTAAACGGCGACTGATTAATCTCCAGCGGCACGTAGGCTTCTGTGGAATGCACCACCACCAGCCGCAGCTTTTCCCACAGCTCGCTGCCCATATCCCCATAGCGCGCCGCCTCATACCACGATCGCAGCAGCCCAAAAAAGTCATCTGCTACCTCCCGGTGCGGAAACACCAGATCCACCTCGTCTAATGCCAGCACAATCGGTTCCTCAATGTCGCTCAGCAGACACTCATAGAAATAGTCATTGCAGCGATCTTTCACCCCCATGCTGGCATCCCAGTAATCCTTCAGCTCATCTAAGCGCTGCAGCCGTCGCCCCACTCGCCCGCAGAGCCAGTGCAGCAGCTTATCGAGGTCGGTAAACATCTGGCGATCGGCCCGCTGCAGGCTTACCGGAATGGCCCGGTAGCCCTGACTCTGAGCATGGTGCAAAATTCGCGCCATCAGAGAAGTCTTGCCCATCTGGCGCGGCGCTTTAATCCGAATCAGCGCCCCCGGCTGCAAAATCTCCTCAAAACAGTCCGCCTCAATCGTGACGCTGGCCTTGCCGGTATCCGTGCTGTAGCGTTCCACATAGAGTCCAGAGGTCAGCGGCACCGAGCCGCCCGGTTCTCGCTTTAGCTCTGGCTCGGCCACCGGCAGCGGCGGCTGATCCGGCGCATCTACAAACACGCGGCTGCTTTCTGGCGGTTCCACCGCTGGCGGGGCCGAGCCGGCGGCAATGAGCTGCAGCACCTCCTGCACCAGGGGCAATGTATCTTCTGCAGACTGCCACTGGCGCTGCTGAATCCGGTTGAGATAGCCCCGCAGGGCATAGGTCAGCGGTGAGTCCAGCGGAAAGCTAACTCGAATCGGTAGAATGATGGGCCGCTGCTCGCTGCGTTCTTCCTGCAGTTCCTTGGCTCGCTGCACCTCCGCCATCACCATCTCGCTCACCACCGACTGCGGCGACAGCAGCAGCAAAAAATAGTCGCTCCGTTCTAGCTCCTGCAAAATTCGCTGGGCCCACAGCTCCCCCAGTTGGATACTCGATCCGGCCAAAAACGGCTGATGTCCCGCCGCCATTAGCTCCTGATAAAACGTCTGGGCTAAGCCCTGATCTGGATCTTGGGCCCGGTAGCTGATAAAAACGCGATCGCCCCCCTGAGCCGGTTCCTCACCACCCCCCTTGATCACCGGCGTCAAATGCTCCGGTATCCCTGCCGCCAGAATCGCATTGCTCCCCACCTGAAACGCTTCTGGGTAATCCAGTCCGGCAAACAGACCGTCATAAAAGCCCACGGCAAACTCCCGTGCCGCTTCATCGCCGATCGCCTGGTTCATACCAATCACGATCGCCCCCTGAGCCTGAATTGCCTCTGCCTGCACGTCGCTGTAGCAGGCATTGAGCACGACGCACTCTAGATTCTTGCAAACGGCAAACAGGCCCGCGATCGCCTCCGTACTTAGCAGCTTAGCCGTTCCGGTCTCATCATCTTCTAGCGCCAGCCCCTCTATGCCTAGACCGTGGCCACAAAAGTGCAGAATATGGGGCTTTTCATCCAGCAGCGATCGCCGCCAGTCTCGCGTATCGACGGCAAACTGGGTTTGCACCCCGTAGCGATCGCGCAACTGCGATCGCTCCCAGCTCCGCTGAATCTCTTTAACTTCCTTTTCAAGGCGCAAGCGGCTTGTGTCGGTAGGATTGGCCGCTAAGACCAGAATCTTTTTGACACCCATTCAGGCAAACAACGGCAAGTTGTAAAGTCTGCCTCATCTTAGGCCCAGTTTTTATCAAGCAGCTCAAACAACATATTTTTCTATACAAATTGCCAATCCTGTAAGCAGATGGAGCCAATAAGGGTGCTGTTAGGCATAGCCGTAACACACCAGTCTGCGAGGCTGAAGAATACTCAGCGCTCAGCCTGAAACCTGCGGCAGCAGCCAGCGATCGATATCTTGCAAAACCCGCTGCGGAATTTCCCAGGGAAATAGGTGGGCCACGTTAGCATAGCGGTGATACTCACAGTTCGGCAGATGTTGGGCTGTTTCTAGGCTAGAGGCGGGCGTAATATGGCGATCGCACTCCCCAAACAGCAGCAGACAAGGCACTTCGATTTGATGCAAATCTTCCAGCCGGTTGTAGCCCTGCCTGAGCGCCTGCCTAAGCGCCTGGTTCGCAAATTTAGACGTTTGCAAAAAGGCTGGCAAGCCCTCAAAAGCTAGCTTGCGATAGGCAAACTCCGTATGCTGCTGAATTAGGTAGCGGTAGAGCGATCGCTGGCCGAACGTGTCAATATTCCACTGCCAGGCCGGCAAGAAGCGGTTGACGATCGCGGCAATGCCCGTATACAGATTATCCTGCCAGGTAACAGGCGGATGGCTGCTGCGGGGGCGGGCGGCGGTAGCAATTAAAATTAAGCCCTGAACGCGCTCAGGATAGGTCAGCGCCAGCTCCATTGCCAAAATGCCGCCCAGCGACCAGCCTAAGATCCAACAGCGCTCAATCTGCTGCTGGTCTAGCAACTCAACCAAATCCGAGAGATGATCGGCCATCGCAAAAGGCTGTCGCGCTTGGCTGGTGCCATATCCCCGCAGATCAGGCGCCAACGTTTGAAAGCGCTGGCTGAGATGACCGGTAAACACGCTCATGCTCTGGCCGCTGCCGGGATGACCGTGTAGACACAAAATGGGAGTGCCTGATCCGGCAATCTGAACCGCTAGCCCCATTTACTTCTCAGCTCGCTGACTGTCAGGCCGCTGGCGAATCTTTTCGACAAAGAAATCTTCTAGGGAGGGCCGCGAAAGCTGCAGCGTGGCGATCTTGCCGCCCATCAGCCGCACGCTGGAGAGAAAATCATAGGGTTCTCCCTGCAGATAGCCCTGCCAGTAGCCGCCCTGAAATTCTAGGTTGGTCATCCATTTTTTCAGCACGTCTAAACTGCCGCCTCGGCCTTTGACAAAGTAGCGATTGGGATCGCCCAGCAGCTCAGCCAGGCTGCCGCTGCAGACTAGCTCACCGCGATCGAGAATGGCAATGCGATCGCAGATTAGCTCCACATCTGAGAGGACGTGGCTATTAAAGAAAATGGTTTTGCCCTGAGCCTTCAGCGACAGAATAATCTCTCGGATGCGGTAGCGACCTAAAGGATCTAACCCCGACATCGGCTCATCTAAAAACACGACTTCTGGATTGTTGATCAGCGCCTGAGCCATGCCCACCCGCTGCAGCATCCCCTTGGAATATTGACGTAGCTGCTTTTTCTTCGCCGCTGCCTGAGATAGCCCCACCAGGTCAAGCAGTTCTGGAATCCGCTGCCGCTGCACCGAGCGCGATACGCCAAACAGCCCTGCCGTGTATTTGAGAAATTCCCAACCCGTCAAGAAGTCGTAGAAATAGGCATTCTCTGGCAAATAGCCCACCCGCTGCTTCACGGCGCGATCGCCTACTGGCTGCCGCAGCAAAAAGGCTTTGCCCGCCGTGGGGCGAATAATTCCCAGCAAGATTTTGAGCAGCGTGGTCTTGCCTGCTCCATTTGGCCCCAACAGGCCAAAGGTTTCGCCCTGATAAACGGCTAGGGAACAGTCTTGCAGAGAAGAAACCTTCTGTGTCAGCCAGAAGCCCGTACGATAAACCTTTTTGAGGCCGCTGGTTTGGACAACCAAGGGGCGATCGCTGGCCGTTGACTCATCGGCTGGCAGTGTAGAAACCTCGCTCATAACTTATAGATGTCAGGCTAGAGTAGGTTAGAAAAGAAATTCTAGGGGCTAACTAAGACCGATGGAGCGATCGAAGATTGTTGCCATTATTACAGGAGTACTGTCTCTGCTGCTAGCAGTCGGCTATCTCCTGCTGGTACAAATTTTAGACTTTCGCGGCGAAATGCTGCCCGCTCCGCAGGAGGATTTAGTCGGCAAACCGCTATCTGCCGAGCCGTTGCCGTCTGTGGCTGCTGACCAACCCAGCCCAGAAATTCCCCAGGCGCTGGCCGATCGCTAGCGTGTAAGTTACAGCCAGCCAGACAGGTCGCGATCGATCAAAGCTTGAAGCTGCAAAATATCCTTGCGGTAGCGCTGACGCAGCCGTTGTTTAACGTCAGTTTCGAGTTTGGGCTTACTCAGACTGGCTTCTACCGCTTTGGTCCACAGCGCCCGCCGCTTCTCAGCCGAGAAAAAGGGCTGTATAAAGGGCTTGATGGCGCTTTTAAGCGGGTGGGGCTGGTGAATAAAGTTATAGAGAGTTTGATTGTGGGGAATGCCGGAAACGGCATCTTTGGCTGAGGTTTCCGGCGCAAAGCTGGGGTCTACCTCTAAAAAACGAAAAATATCCTGGGTGAGAGCCAGCGTGTCTTGCTTGAAGTCGTCAAATAGGTAAATGCGAATTTGCGATCGCTCAAAGCAGCTGAAATAGTTCTGCAAATAGTGGCCGTAAAGCCCTTTTTGAAAATAGCCAAAAGGCTGAGGGCGATTTTCATCCGCCTCTAAAGCCTCCGCAAAGGTGGCAGCCGTTTCCAGCTCTTTGCGTCTGAGAAACAGGTAGTGAGAATAGGCGCGGCTCACCGGGTTGCGGAGGACCGCAATCAGTTTGACATCGGGAATAGCAGCGCGAATGAGCCGGGGCGATTGCTCATGGCATAGATAGCTCACTGAGGCTTCACCGATCGCTTTTTCGTCTTGGACCTTAGCGGGCGATCGCTGAAAAAAGTGCTGATAGGCTTCTAGGGTTTTAATCCGCTTCGGCTGGGTGATATCAAAGCTGTCTGGCGGTAGAAAATAGTTGGGTTCTTTTTTGGGGCTGATGTAAACGTCTGGGTGCTGCCGCAGATAGTTGCAGAGCGAAGTTGATCCGGCCTTCATCGCGCCAAAAATAATAAAGTTGGGCATTGAAGCTGAAGACATAGGACACACTCCGGCAAGAATTGAACTCTAGCATTCCCTGGCAGGACTGAAGATCTCTAAAATACAGCCTCAAGCCGGGGAGCCGCGCCCCGGTTTATGCGCTACTGCCCAACTGATGCGATCGCCCCCCAGATCTGGTCTAATTTGCTCCAGCTAATACGTTTTCTACGGTTCTTCTGGACTCTCTCGCAGAGGCGCGACTACCTTAGCGATCGCTTCCTGCACGAAGGCTTTGATAAAGGCATCGCGGCGGTTGAGCTGAAATTGCTGCTGCACTACTTCACCGATGCCGCCATCGCCCCAGTCCTGGTTTTGCCGAAAATATTCGACAAAGCTTTTGCCGGCAATTCGGGTGAGATAGGCGGCACTAGCGCCCTGGATGGCCCGGCTGGCCAGGGCCGTAGCGATATTAACCTGCATTCCCACTGAGAGTAGCTGCATAGCGCCCTTGACAATGCCCAAGCTGGTCAGGGTCTTTGCTAGGGAGAAAGCCAGTTCTTTCCCTTCTGCCAGCGTTACCTCACAGCCATAGACCCGGCCCAGTTCCACCACCATTTGGGCGTTGACTGCCGCCGTCGCCAGCAGGTCAATTCCGGGCAGGGGCATGGCCGCGATCGCCCCGGCCCCTAGCCACTGGTAGCGATCAATCACCGCGTCAGCCTGGGCCTGTCGCTGCTGGGCAATTAGCTGCCGCGCTTCTTCACTCAGCCGCTGGGCCTGCAGCAGGATATTGTCAGCAATCAGAATCGCCCCCTCTTGCCGCAGTAAAGCCGCTAGGCGCTGTAGCAACGGCCAAATCTCTGGTTCAGGCTGCCAGAGTGTCCCATCTTCTAGCCGAAAAGATTGGGGATTGGCGGCAACTGGAATGAGGTCATCCGGGGCAATAGTACCGCGCAGCCGCTGGCGCAGCCGGGCCAAGAGCTGAGCTAAATCAGCTTCCGGGTAGCGATCGATTTTGTTGAACACCAGCAAGGATCGCTTACCGATGGCTGCCAGCGATCGCAATAGCTCAAATTCCGACTGGCGCAGATCGTCATCAATTACAAACAGCAGCAAGTTGGCCTCGGTGGCGAGCTGCTTCGCCTGCTGCTCTCGCTCCGTCCCGGCGACTCCGGCTTCCAATAGGCCAGGGGTATCGGTCAGTAAGACCTGCCAGTCGCTGGTGGGAACGGCTAGGCGGTAGGTAGCACCCACGGCGGTCGTGCCCATCGGTGCTCCCACTTGGCCCACCCTTTCCCCTAGCAGGGCATTGACAATCGAGGTTTTACCGGCTGAGCCAGTGCCAAAAACCACAATATGCAGTTCGCCCTGGTTCAGGGACGCAGAAATGGCCTGCGATCGCGCTAAGATAGCCTGCCGCGCTACCTGATCCTGAATTTGAGCAACCTGCTGTTGAACCGCCTGGAGCGAAACCTGAGCGGCTTCTGTTTTGGTGCGAGGGGGCGCTATGGGGGGCGATCGCCGTCGCTTTGGCCGCAAAAATAAATAGCTGTAATAGAGCGTGCCGCCCAGCGCTAGCAGCAACAGCAGCAGCAAGGCCCACACCACTAAGTTAGCCAGCAGGGGCGACCACAGCGCGATGCCGTAATAGAGCCGAGAAAAAGCTTCTACTAGCCAAATTAGCATCCCCAAAACCAGGAGGATGCTAATTGCAATCAGCAGAAAACGGAGCCAGCGCGTCATTTCCCAGATCTAACACAAAAGCCGCAGCAGCGCCGCGGCTTAGTCAATTCGCTGAAATTTTGTCATCTGATGGGAACCTCAACTGAGTTAACATCCCACGGGTTCAGACAGTCAGCTATTTACTAGCAACTGAGCTAGCTTTAGAGTCTAAGGCAAGGGGTTTCTAGAGAAGCTAGAGCTGCGATTGTTTTCGCGAGGCTTCGCTTTATTGACGCGCAGCTCCCGTCCCAACCACTCGGCTCCATCTAGTTCAGAAATAGCTAAGTCTTCCTTTGACTCGTCCGCCATTTCTACAAACGCAAACCCTCGCTTACGACCGGTTTCTCGATCTACGGGTAAGCTAATGCGAACAACTTCACCGTATTCAGTAAAGACGTCCCTTAAATCATCTTCACTTGCCTGAAAAGACAAGTTGCCAACGTAAATCGTCATGATCCTCTCCAAACTAAGCATCGACCTGAAGACATTCGGAGAGAACTTTAAGCAATGCTAGAGCAGTCACTTGAAAACATCCATCTACCGAACCTTCGGTGACATCATATCCGATCTATTAAAGATATGCAGTAGCCAAAGATCACATCTGCCCGCAGCAGCTTGACAATAAGGTGTTTTTATCAGTACATCAGAACTTCATGCCGTCGTTTCATGGTCAGTGGCGATCGCTCGCCTAACCAGCAAAATGTGGCAGTCGCTGTGCTGGGCAATTTCTACGGGAATATTGCCTTTCAAAACGTGGCTGAGCAAGCCTTCGCGGCTGGCCCCCAGCAAAATCGCGTCGCTTTTATGGGTCTGGGCGAGCTGGGTGATGGCGGTGGCAATCAGGTCGTGCTGGACGGTAACGGTTTCAACCGAGGCTTTAAGCTGCGTCTTTAACTTGCGGGCAGTCTGGTGAAGCTGGGGCAGCGGATTGTGAGAGCGAGCTTCTTGGGGGGTGGAGATGTGGCAGAGACAGACCTGTGGCTCTCCTAGCTTAGACAGGGCTGGGAGTAACTGCAGGGCTTTTTGAGCGTTGGGGCCACCGGCCAGGGGCAGCAGCCAGCGGTGGAACTGAGCTGACTTGCCGGGCCGAAAAACAATGACGTGACAGGGAGCCTGCCGCACAATCGTATCGACAACGGTGCCTAAGATGCGCCCCGGCGTATTGCTACGACGCTGCCACTCCATCAGAATTAAATCGATGTGCCGCTCTTTGACAATTTCCAGCAGGGTATGGCCGACTTCATGGGCTACTCGCACCTGAGTATGGAGCGGCAGGTGGTAGCGATCGCTTACCTGCTGGGCTAGCTGCAGCAGATGGCGGCTGTCAGCTAGATCAACGGCGACCTCAGCCGGAGATAGCCCCCGCTGCACCAGCACGACGTGGACGCACTCCAGCTCATAGTGATAGTGGTGGGCGATCGCGGCGGCAACTTCTAAAAGCTGAGCTGCGGCCTTGAGATCGTTGAGCGGAACCAGTAGGCGGCCATGTCCCAGGGCGGGGGCGCGGGTCTGATAGGCCAAATAAGAAGGTTCCGACTGGGGGCCGGGTTCGACTTCTTTGCCGCTGACCTGATCGGACTCGGCCCGGATGATGTCACCTCGGGTAATGATGCCAACGAGATGGGAGCCTTCTAAGACCGGCAGGCGGCTAATTTTGAGCTGGTTGAGCAGGTGTAAAACCTGGGTCAGGGAAGCATCTGGGCCGACCGTGACCGGATCGGGGGTCATAATATCCGCTAGCTTGAGAGAGGAGTCGAGGCTGTTGCCCACCTTACTCAGATCGGTTTGGGTGACAATGCCTACCAGCTTGCCCTTATGCGTCACCGGAAAACCGCGATGGTGCGATCGCGAAAAGGCCTGCATCACCTCGGCTAAAGCCAAACTGCTAGAGAGCGTTTCGACTCGCTGCCGCATCAGATCCGCTGCTTTGAGCTTGGCCCAAGGATTGCTTTCAGAGGGAGCTTGCTCTAGCCGAATACCTTGGCTTTCCAGCAAACGGGTATAGATAGAGCCGGAATCCATCTGAGCGGAAATCAGATAGGCGATCGCCGCGCCAATCATCAGCGGCAGCACCAGATTGAAGTCGGTTGTCATCTCAAAGACAATGACAATGGCCGTAATCGGCACCCGCGTCACGCCGCTAAAGAACGCGCCCATCCCCGTCAGGGCGTAAGTGGTGGTGCTGGCCACTTCAGTAAAACCAGCAAAAGACTGCACCGCCTGGGCTAAGAAGCTCAGCAAGCAGCCTAGAGCCGAGCCTAAAACTAGGGCGGGCGCAAAGATGCCTCCTGCAGCTCCTGAACCGTAGGCCAGCAAAGTGAGGCTGAACTTAGCCACAAAGGCGATCGCAATGAGCTGCCAGCCAGCCTCTCCCGTGATTAAAAACTCCCGCAGTCCCGTATTGTCAATCGCCGCCACCGGCAGCAGCAGCCCCACGATGCCGGTCACTAGCCCCGCCAGCCCTACCCGCCAGGCCAGCGAAACCCCTCTCATTTGACGATAAAGCCCCAGGCTGAAGAAAATACCTCGGCGGAATAAAGCCCCTAAAAGGCCAGAGAGTAGTCCCAGCAAAACCAGAAACGGTAAATCTTGAACAGTGAGAGAAACCTGAAACGTAGACATGCTGAGGTTAAGGCCCTGCCCGCCCAGCAGCCGCGACACCACCGCTCCGATAAATGAAGCCAGAATGGCAGTGCCCAGGGTCAGATCGGAAAAGTCCTGTAGCAGCTCCTCAACCACGAACAAAATGCCCGCGATCGGCGCATTAAACCCGGCGGCTAGCCCGGCGGCGGCCCCGGCGGCAATGAGCTGCTGCCGGTATTCCGGCGACGTGGGTACCCAGCGGCTAAACTGGGCCGCCAGGGCCGCTCCAATTTGGACTGTCGGCCCTTGGCGACCTAGAGAGAGCCCCGACCCCAGCGCCAGTACCGTACTTACCAGCTTGACAACGGCGACTCTCAGGTTGAGAGGAATGCTGACGTAGCCCAGTACCGCTTTGACTTGAGGAATGCCGCTGCCGCTAGCTTCAGGGGCAAGCCAGGTAATCAGCCAGCCCGCCAACCAGCCGCCGCCTAAACCCATTAGGGGTAGCAAATACCAGGCCTGCTCGATTTGAGCGGTGCGCCAGGCCGTCAGCCAGCTAATTCCCTGTTTCAGAAAAACAGCCGCCAGCCCCGAAACCAGGCCAATTATGCAGGCTTCTGCAATGGCAATTCGCTTTGGCCCCAGTAGATGACGGGTTCCTTTAGCAAACAGCATGAACTATAGAAAGATTCTCAAGTCGGCCCCATGAGACGAAAGCATAGCGCTATCGGCCCGTCGTAGAAAGCCCTTCAACCAGAATAGAGGGGGTGTAGCAGGCCCCATTCCAGTCTCCATCGCTGCCTAAATCAACTAGATTATGCAAAGCAGTGTAGACATTGCCTGCCACCATAGTGTCTTTTACCCTGCCCAGAACAGTACCCTGCCCGACACTGTACCCCAATTCTACATTGACGGAAAACTCGCCTGAAATTCCCGCCCCGCCCCCCAAGATTTGATCGACAATAATGCCCTGATCTAAAGACTGAATCAGGGCTGATAGGGATTTGTCTCCCGATGCCACCAGAATGTTGAACAAGCTAGGGGTGGGATAGCTGCCTAAGCCGGGGCGAAAGCCATTACCCGTTGAGCCTTCTCCCAGTTTGCGGCCAATGGTGCGATCGGTATAAAACAGCCGCAGGATGCCGTCCTCGATAAAGGTCAGTGGCTGAGTCGGCAGTCCTTCATCATCAAACGGGCAGCTAAAGGGGCCTTTTTCGGGGTGCTGGGTCAGGGTCAGGGCCGGAGAGGTGACCTGCTCTCCCAGGCGATCGCTCCAGGGAGAAGAGCGCTCAATCACCCGCTTGCCGCTGAGAGCTGCCTGCACCGTCCCCCACAGCATGTCCGCTGCCTTGGCCGTAAACAAGACGGGCACCTGTCCGCTGGGGGCGGTGACGTTGCGCTGAGCCCAGTCTAGGCGCTGCAAAATCTGCTGTACGAGCTGCTCTGGATCTAGGCGATCGCGGCTAATTTGCCCGTCTCCCACGCTCAAAAAGTCATCGCCGCGAATCCATTCAGCCGCTAAGTAGCAGCTCAGGGTTGTATCGCTGTAGCCGTAGTCAATGCCTCTGGAGTTGACCAGGCGCGTCATTTCCAAATCGCACTCCAGTTCCGCTTCACAGATCACATCCGGGTAGACCTGGCGCACCCGATCGATGGCTTCTTGGCCCCACTGCAAAAGCTGCTCGATCGGCACCGCCTGACCGATATCGGGATAGAAAGTGGGAGAACCTGTTGTTAGCTCAATTTCTTCAGGTTCATTGAGCTGGCTGAGGGCGATCGCGCGATCGACTAGCCTCTGTGGCTCAATGTCGCCATAGGCCACTACCAGCCCCGGACGCCCTTTGTACCAAAGCCGCAGCGCTGCTCCCTCAATTTCGCTGCTCTCCAACTGCTTCAGGCGGTTGGCTTCAAAGAAAACAGGCCGCGAATAAGAACGAGATTGAAAAACTTCAGCCGCCTCAGCGCCAGAACGAACGGCAATTTCTAAAAGCTGCTCAGGTAAGTGTTCCTGAGAACTGCCAAACCCCATGCGTCTAGTACGTTTATGGATGGAACTAAGGCTTGAAAATCAAGACTCTTCCCACTATCTTCCGGGATCAGGTACATTTATGCCAGCCTCCATTTTGTTTTGCCCAAGCTGGTTTAGCGCAGTAGCGCCTGTAGACTGGCATCGTCTCGAATCGGATCGAAACTAGGATCGGTTTTGGCCATCACCCGGTAGAGGTTGGGGCTGAAGTTAATTGCCTCCTGCAAATTTTCGACTGACTGACTGGCATCACCCTTGAGGGCGTAGGTGATCGCCCGCCCATACCAGGCGTTGGGATTGGGCTGACGATGCTGAGAAGCTTTTTCAAAGCTTAGCAGTGCCTCTTCGTAGCGCTGTATTTTGTTTAAGACCAGTCCTCGGTAGTTCCAGGCGTAGTAGCAGTCCTGCTTGAGGGTGATTGTGGTATCTAGGCTGTGAACCGCCTCCGGATAGCGGCGCAGAGCTGCAAGGGCGATGCCGCGATTGTACCAGGCCCGATAGCTTTCAGGTCTCAGCTCAATAGCGCGATCGAGGCTGGTAACGGCTTCCCGATGACGATTGAGGCGAATGAGGGCATTGCCGTGGTTGTACCAGGCTTTAGCATCGTTTGGCCCAAACCTCAGAGCCTGCTCAAGGCTGGTCAGCGCCGCCTCATAGCAGCTCAGCTTGGCCTGAGCGACGCCTAAGCCATGCCAGGCCAGGGCGCTTTTGGGCTGCAGCCGAATTGCGGTTTGAAAGCTGTCGATCGCAGCCGGGTAGGCTTTAGTCTCGTGGAGAGCGTAGCCCCGGCGAATCCAAGCGTCCCAGTTTTGCGGATCTTCTTTGAGCGCCTTCTCAAACTTGGCGATCGCCGTTTCGTAGCAACCGAGGTCGTAAAGGGCATTGCCCTGCCCGTGCCAAGTTGCCGAATCTAGATTGTGACTATCGGAGGAGATATACACCAGGTAGCTGTATGACAGAGATTGGGGATGGGTCGGCAGATATCGATAGACTTTCTCAGACTTAGAGTACCCGACTCAGCGTCACAAGCTTTAAGAACCGATAATTTGCGATCGCAGCTATCGCTTACTCTAGGATTAAGAGGTGTAATTATGCGGCAAGTTGACTTATGACTAGCGGTTCGATGGCTTACCGGGTCGAGAAAGATTCGATGGGGGAGCGTCAGATTCCCGCCGATGCCTATTTTGGCATTCAAACCCTGCGAGCTGTCGAAAATTTTCCTATCAGCGGCCTGCGACCTTTGGCCACCTATATAGATGCCTGCGTACTCATCAAGAAAGCAGCCGCGATCGCCAATGGCGAATTAGGTTGTATTCCTCAAGAGATCAGTCATGCCCTGGTTAAAGCTGCAGACGAAATTTTGGCGGGTCAGTTCCGCGATCAGTTTGTCGTAGATGTCTATCAGGCTGGGGCCGGAACTTCTCACCACATGAACGTGAATGAGGTGTTAGCCAATCGCGCCTTAGAAATTCTAGGGGCAGACAAGGGCGACTATAGCCGTCTCAGCCCTAACGATCACGTCAATTACGGTCAGTCTACTAACGACGTGATTCCGACCGCAATTCGGATTGGCGGACTGCTGGCTTTAGAAAAAAGTCTTTATCCGGGGCTTTCCAACGCGATCGCCGCCTTAGACAATCAGGCAGAAGCTTTTCAAGACGTGGTGCGATCGGGCCGTACCCATCTGCAAGATGCGGTACCCGTACGGCTAGGAGAAAACTTCCGCGCCTGGGCGCAGATTTTGGCTGAACACCTGATTCGGATTGAAACTGCCTCTGGCGATTTGACGCTGTTGGGACTAGGCGGCAGCGCTGCTGGCACTGGCCTCAATACCCATCCCCAGTATCGCCACCGCGTTGCTGAGCTGCTGGCCTCTCTGATTGATCAGCCGCTGCGTCCGGCTCCGCATCTGATGGCAGCTATGCAAAGTATGGCTCCCTTTGTCGCCGTTTCTGGAGCACTGCGTAATTTAGCTCAGGACTGCGTCAAGCTCTCCCACGACCTGCGCCTGCTCGATTCGGGTCCTAAGACCGGATTCAAGGAAATTCAGCTGCCGCCGGTGCAGCCTGGTTCTTCCATCATGCCAGGGAAATATAACCCCGTGATGGCGGAGATGACTTCAATGGTCTGCTTTCAGGTGATGGGATACGACAGCGCCATTGCTCTCGCCGCTCAGGCCGGGCAGCTAGAGCTGAACGTGATGATGCCGCTGATTGCCTACAACCTGATCCACAGCATCGAGATTTTGGGTCATACCCTAGCAGCGCTAGGCCAGAAATGTCTCAAGGGCATAGAGGCTAACCGCGATCGCTGCCACGACTATGCCGAAGGGAGTTTAGCACTGGTGACGGCGCTCAACCCTCACATTGGCTATCTCAAAGCGGCGGCGATCGCCAAAGAGTCTTTGGCAACGGGCAAACCGCTGCGTCAGATTGTTACCGAACAGGGACTGATGACGCCTGAGCAGCTAGCCGAGGTGCTGGACTTAGAGAAAATGAGTCGGCTGCCAGCGAATTAGCCTTCTGGGGGCAGATTATGATCTATCAGGACTTACGTACTTGACGAAGTTTTAACTAATCTCCGGATCTTCCGGCTGTCACTATCCTCCGTTTTAAGAGGGGCCGTCAGGATCCTATCTCGACCCCTAGTGTCTCGAATTTTGAACTGTGTAACTTCGCAAACAACGACTATGACCAGCTATCGATCAACCCCCGCCGCTGAGTACAACATGGAGGAAGAAGCCTGGTGGGTGCAGCAGTGGGTAGATCTGCTCAACGCCTATCGCTTCAAAAAGCGCCTAGAGCGGGGACGACGCTATGCCAGAGAAGGTCACATTCTCAGCCTGGATTTTGCCGGTGCGAAAGTGTCGGCCAAAGTGCAGGGCACAGCGCCTGAACCCTATACGCTCTCTATTTGGATTGATCCGTTTACGGACGAAGACTGGAACTACGTCGTTGACACCCTGGCGGAAAAGGCTATTTTCTCCGCTCAGCTCCTCGCCGGGGAAATGCCGCTCAACATCGAAGCCGTCTTTACGGCCAACGGCCTCAATCTTTTTCCCTTCTCGCTGTCAGATGTTCACTCCCGCTGTAGCTGCCCCGATCCGAAAAATCCCTGCAAGCACATTGCAGCGGTTTACTATCAGCTAGGAGACTTCTTCCGCGAAGATCCCTTTGTCATCTTTCAGCTTCGGGGACGCACTAAAGCCCAGATTTTAGAAGCGCTACGACAGCGCCGCCGCCAAGCGGGATTGACGAAGACGACTGCCGCCTCGGTTAATCCAGAAGAGAAAAAAGCGATTGAACCTGAAGCTGTCCCCCTCAACCTAGAGCAGTTTTGGCAGTACAGCGAAGCGCTCGATCCCTCCATGGTAGTGATTACACCAGCCGAAAGCACAGTCCTAGATAACTTGGGCACAATCCCGCTGCCAGCCGGAGAGGCGCAGGCCGTCATGGCTTACCTGAAAGCGGTCTATCAAAGCGTGGCGCAGCAGGCCATGATGAAAGCGCTTAGCTAGTTGCGTGCGTTAGGCGGTGCGGCTCATCGCCAGTAGCCGCCGCAGCCCTAGCCAGCCAATGATGGTGTAGCCGATGGCCAGCAGCAAACTGCTGATAGCCACCCTAAATCCTGACTTAACGGCTTCTTGGCGAATTTGCTTTTCAGCTTCTTGGCGGCGACCCCCAATTTGGGTTTCAGCCTGCTGCCTGGCCTGGCCGAGCTGCTGCTCCAAAAAGTCATCTAAGGCCGCTGGATCGTCGCGAAACTGCTCAATAAAAGCCAATTGTTCTTGAGAAAGCTGGCCCTGCTCAACCGCCTGCTGGAGCTGGTTCTCGTTGGCCAACAAGGAGCCAAGCTGGTCGCGCTGCTGGGCAAAGCGCTGCTCTAGCTGCGTTGTCACCTGCCCGACTTCGGTATCGATTCGCTCCAAAGCTTCTCTGCTGGTAATTCTGACGTTGTTGGGATGCAGCACCGTCAAAACGATAAAAAGCAGCCCTAGCAGGCTAGAGAGCAGACAAACCCAAAATCGAGCATCGGCCAGCAGGCTGCGGCTACGACTGATCACACCGACATTGCTGTCAATCCAGGCACCTGTCAGCACTAGGGCAATACCGACTAGAGGGACAATGCCGCGATCGACAAGCTGAGTGGTTGTGGCTAGCTGCCACTGGGCATCTAAAAAACGAGGCGGAATCACTAAAATTAAAAAGTCAATTAGCGCTGCAACAATTGTGATTGCACCGACAAGCTTGAGGGAAATTGCAGCCAGTGGAGATGCCACGGCTTTACCCGTTGTATTTGCAGAACTCATAAAAAACTCGCGAAATGCCTCAGTAGACTATTTTGCCGTGTGATTTGTAAAAAACTGCACATTTTTCGCAAAAATATCCAATCAAATCGGAAAATCTTTGCTAAAACAAGCCTAGAGTCAGCCGGATAAAAGCGCTTGGTAGTTTACAAAATCCCCTGCCGCAGATTTACAGATGGGCAGGAATGCCTAAAGTATAGACGGTCTGGCTGAGCATTCCTGTCCCCGTAGCTTTAAGATGAGAGCTGGTTTTTACGCTTGCTGTGAGTCCTTTAAATAGTGCCTAATGAAGCCAACTATCGAAGTTTTGTCCGATAAAGCTCAGCTAATTGAGCGATCGCAGGCGGTCATTACCGAAAAGATTCGCGCCGCGATCGCCCAGAAAGGCCGCTGTACTCTAGCGCTGGCGGGTGGCAGTACCCCCAAGCCTATCTACGCCGCGATCGCCCAGCAGGATCTGCCTTGGGACAAGCTGTTCGTCTTTTGGGGGGATGAGCGCTACGTGCCTAGCGATCACCCCAACAGCAACGAGGGCATGGCTCGATCGGTGTGGCTGAATCAGGTACCGATCCCGGCTGAAAATATTTTTCCGATACCGACAACCGCGCCAACCCCGGCGGCTGCCGCCGAAACCTATGAGCAAACGCTAAGAACTTTCTTTCAAGCTTCAGGCTCAGAAACACCCAGCCTAGATATTGTGCTGCTGGGTTTAGGCGATGATGCTCACACCGCTTCGCTGTTTCCTCAGACCGCAGCGCTGCAGGTGCGCGATCGCCTGGTGACGGTGGGCGACAAGGCCGGTGAACCGCGTCTAACCCTGACGGTGCCGCTCATCAATCAGGCCGGGGCAGTCATTTTCATCGTGGCGGGGGCTAATAAGCAGGATGCTCTAGCCCACGTCTTCAGCGCTGAAGCTGATGATCAAACCTACCCGGCCCGGTTAATTCAGCCCCACGGAGAGCTGTGGTGGCTATTAGATACGGCGGCAGGCGCTAATTTAAGCCTCTTTACGGGTTAAGCTGAGTTTTTGCATTCGTTGAGAGAACCGAGGAGTATTAAAATTCTCCCATAAGGTTTAATCAAATTTTGCAGTTTGATTGTCTGATATCCGGTTGCAGAGGAAGGAAATAGCCCATGATTGTCTGTCCGAACTGCAGTCACCAAAACCCTGACGGGGCGGTTCAGTGTGAAGCTTGCTACACGCCCCTGCCCAGTACAATGGCCTGTCCTAGCTGTGGGGCAACTGTGCAGTCGGATGCTAGCTTTTGTGGGCAATGCGGTTTTGACTTGAGAGCGCTGTCGGCTGCAGCTTCCCAGTCTGTAGAGGGGGGCGCTGCGGGCACCGTTGAAATTCCCCAGCTTGATCCGCCTGATCCGCTGATTCCACCTGACCCGATTGAGCCAGAGCCAGCCGCTACCGGTACGGCCTATCAGGTTCCAGAAACGGCCTCTTCTGAAGCAGCCCCGGCTGCAGTGCCACCTGATCCGGTCTCTGCCCCGCCGACCAGCGGCAATGATACTTCCACTCAGCTACAGGTGACCCAGGCCAAGCTGCTGCATGTACAAACCGATACACCGCTAGAGCTTCCACCAACGCTGTCCCTCATTCGGATTGGCAAACCCAACGACCGGGTGCCACCGGATATTGATGTCTCTGGCTTTCCAGATTCAGAAATTGTGTCTAGGGTTCACGCGAATATTCGGGTTGAAGGAGACATCTACTATATTGAGGATGTAGGCAGCTCTAATGGAACCTACGTCAATAATATGCCGCTCTCCTACGGCAATCGCCATCGATTGCGCTCAGGCGATCGCATTGCTTTAGGCAAAGGCGATAAAGTGTCTTTTATCTTCCAAGCTTCATAACTTTGCCCTAGACCGTAGACCGTTTGCTGCAACTCCCATCAATGCTTGAGTAATGTGATTACGCTGTCTTTACTACATCCACTGAATAAAAACCCCTTACAGCACTGGACTTTTGAGAAAGAATCAGTCGTTCGCATCGGTCGGTCTACCGATAACGATGTCATTCTCTATAGCGCTGTCGTTTCACGTCATCACGTGGAGCTGAGACGCACCGACCAGGGCTGGGAAATCAATAGTTTAGGAACAAACGGTACTTATTTAGAAGGTAAACGAATTACCCAGGTGCCTGTTGAAGATGGCATTATCATTCGTTTAGCGCGCTCTGGCCCTAATATTCAGATTCGTGTTGGGGCTGATGGTCATGAGGTGATTAAGTCTAACCTGTTTAGCCGCGCCACTCCGCCTGCCACTGAAAAGCAGGTGACAACCACCACAAACCCCAGTGAAGATACTTTGGGCAAGCCGGGTAAGCAAACTTCAGACAGCGCAGCTCCCTCCAGTACCCTGTCGGGAGCGCTCTATTCTTCAAAACCCGCTCCCTGATATTGGCCACCAATAAGTCACCAAAATTTATGGCCAAGGGCGATCAAATCTATGCCATGCGGGAGCTGATGGGATTCACAGGAGTCTATGAGCATCACGGGATTGACTGCGGTGACGGCAGCGTCATTCACTACCGCAAAACGGGAGAGGCCATGATTGCGCAAACAGACTACCGTACCTTTGGCCAAGGTGGGCCTATCTTTACGCGGCATCAGTCAGTTTCATTCATTCCCGACGTCGTGATTGAGCGGGCCAAAAGCCGTTTGGGGGAACGTCGCTATGATCTTTTGACAAACAACTGTGAACACTTTGCAACCTGGTGCAAGACAGGACGTAGCCACAGCGCCCAGCTTACTAACTTTGGCCTGCACCTCGATCGTTTTTCAACGCCTGAACTGCGCCAGGTAATTACTGATGTCGTTGGTCACAAAGCTGCCGACAGCACGCTGACGCTGATTTCAGCGGCCCTCAAAAACGTGGCGATCGCCCAGCAGAGTCTCTTGCCGCAGGCCCAGCGGGCGCAGCAAGAGATAGATACCTGGCACCGGGTGGCCCAGCTCGCGGTTAAACAAAACCGGGATGACTTAGCCAGAGCGGCGCTGCACCGTAAACTAGCGGCTCGCCAGCAGCAGACTGAGCTGCAGTCTCAGCTAGAGCAGCTCACAGAGTTGCAGACGACGCTGCAGAAAAATCAGCAGCTGGCACTCAGGCAGGAATCTTGAGGCAATCAGTATTCTTAATCAATCAAAGAATATTGACGCGAAGCTGAGCGTTAGGATAAAGGCAACCCGGCTGCCTGAACGCTCTCTATGCTGAAACCAGCCAATTTTTACTTGCGCAACTTTGCGATCGCGACCTGCTCAGTACTGATAGCGGGGTTGCTAGCTTATCTTTTCAATCAGATCGCAATCTTAGAACGACCGCTGCTGCTTTTTGTGGCGGCTGTTGTGGTCAGTAGCGGGTATGGCGATCGCGCTGCAGGCTGGCTAGCGACTGTGCTCACGCTCGGTCTGATTGGATTCTACTCACTCTACACAGTTCCTCCCCTCTTTTTTCCCTCGCTTGTCAGTTGGGCCACCTGTATTTTTGCGGTAGAAGGCATTTTATTTAGCCTATTTATCGATCGCCTCAAGCAGCAAATCCAGCGAACCCAGCGAGATCTGCGCACCAGTCAGGGAGAGTATCGCCGCTTTTTAGATCTGGCTAACGAAGGCGTTTGGGTAATCAATGCGGAGAGAAAGACTACCTACGTAAATCAGCGCATGGCTGAAATGCTGGGCTATCAAATTTCAGAAATGCTGGGACGGCCTATTACTGAATTTATGGATGCAGCAGGTCAGGCTGAGACCGAGCAGCGTTTAGCCAATCGCCTGAAAGGAGAGCGGGAGCAGTTTGACTTTCGCTGGGTGCGTCGGGATGGAACGGATCTCTGGGGACTTGTCTCCACTAGCCCCATAATGGACGCTGCGGGGCAGTTTGAAGGGGCGATCGCCATGATTACAGATATCAGCGATCGCAAGCAGATTGAAACTGAACTAAAAGCAAATGAGGCCAGTTTCCGCCGCGCCGTCGTTAATGCTCCTTTTCCCATTGTGATTCACGCTGAGGACGGCGAAATTCTGCAGATCAGTCAGGCGCTGTGCGAGATTACGGGCTATACGCTGCCGGAGCTTGGCACGATTCAGGACTGGGTGCAGCTAGCCTACGGCGATCGCAGCCCGCAGGTGCAGCTAGATATTCATCGCCTCTTCCAGCAAGAGCGGCGCGTAGAAGAAGGGGAATACGCTGTTCAGACGAAGGACGGGGACAGCCGCATTTGGCAGTTCAGCTCTGCCCCGCTAAATCAGCTAGCTGATGGCCGCCGCGTTGCCATCTCAATGGCCTCCGACGTGACTGAGCGCAAGCAAGCCGAAACCGATCTAACCTATCGGCTAGGGCAGCAGGCGGCGATCGCCCAGCTCAGCCAGCAAGCCCTGAGTAAGACTGACCTGAGCGAGCTATTTGATCAAACTGTGCAGCTAGTCGCCCAAAGCTTAGAAGTAAAGTTTGTCAAAATTTTGGAGCTGATACCGCATCAGGCCGTTCTGCGACTCCGGGCCGGGATTGGTTGGCAGGCAGGACTGGTGGGACAGGCAACTGTCAGGGCGGATCAAAATTCTCAGGTGGGCTATACGCTACAGGCTCAACAGCCTGTGGTGGTTCAAGATTTGCGGCGCGAAACCCGCTTTACAGGGCCGCCTTTGCTGCTGGATCATCATGTGGTCAGCGGCATTAGCGTTGTAATTGAAAGCCTTGATCATCAGCCTTTCGGCGTTTTAGGTGTACACACGGCTCAGCCCAGAGTTTTTACCCAAGATGACCTTAATTTTGTGCAAACAGTGGCCAACGTACTGGCCAGTGCTTTAGAACGTCGTCAAAATGAGCTGAAAATTCAGCGGCTCAACACCAGCCTAGAAGAGCGGGTTTTGCAGCGCACGCAGCAGCTAGAAAATCTGAACCAAGAGCTGCAGGCTTTCACCTACAGCGTCTCGCATGACCTGCGCGCCCCCCTGAGAGCAATGCAGGGATTTTCCCATGCCCTGTTGGAGGACAACCAGGAACAGCTAGATCCTCTGGGCCAAGAATATGTAGGCCGCATCCAGCAGGCGGCGGCGGCGCTCGACCAGTTGATTCAAGACCTGCTAGTCTATAGTCGCTTAGGTCAGGCGGAGATTTCCTTGCAGCCAGTTAGTTTAGAGCGAATTTTAGCAGAGGTTGTGCAGATGCTTTTAGCCGATCCGGAAACAGCCGTAGCTCAGCTAACGCTCGACAAGCCCTTTCCGCAGGTCATGGGCAACTACCGAATTTTAGGACAAATTTTAACCAATCTTTTAGGTAACGCAATCAAATTTGTGGCTCCAGGGGTGCAGCCAGTGGTTCGCGTTTGGAGCGAGCAACAGGGCGATCGCCTCCGCCTGTGGATCGAAGATAACGGTATTGGCATCGCTCCGCAGCATCAGGCTAGAATCTTTAAAACCTTTGAGCGGCTGCACGGCATTGAAAGCTATTCAGGCACTGGAATTGGTTTAGCCATTGTTAAACGGGGGGCAGAGCGGCTGATGGGAGAGGTCGGCGTAGAGTCTCAGCTGGGTCAGGGAAGCCGATTTTGGCTGGAGCTACGGTTAACGCCTCATCGTTCATCAAAACCGACGGCGGTTTCAACTGACTCAAGAGAATAGTTTTTTGCTTTATACTGAGATAGACAGTAGGCTTTAATAAGCTACATTAATTTATATTCCAATCCTGCTCAATTAGTCTTAGCAGATTTAACGCTGAAGCTATCAATCCCAAAACTAAGGCTAGCGATTTTTGAGAGATTTCTAGCTATTTATAAGGAAGAAAGAGTGCCTTTTTATCTTAATTTTTTCTCTAGAAAAGCACAAAAATAATGATTTTAGAGAAGTATGATATTTTGCTAATTGAAGACGATCCGAATGATATTTTCTTAATTCAGAGAGCTTTCCGTTTAGCAAGATTAGATAATTCTATCTATACCGTTAAGGATGGGGATACGGCGGTTCAATACCTCACGGGAGAAGGGGTTTACGCTGATAGAGGGCTATATCCTATGCCAGGTTTAGTCATTCTAGATCTGAAACTTCCCAAAAGATCGGGGTTAGAAGTTCTAGCCTGGATGCGAGAAAAACCGATAATCAAGCGGATTCCAGTTGTCATTTTAACTTCTTCTAATCAAAAAATCGATATTGATCAGGCCTATGACTCAGGCGTTAACTCTTACTTAATTAAGCCTGTTGCTTTTGATTCGCTGATTTCAATGGTTGGCTCCATCAACGACTACTGGATTAGATTTAATAAGTATCCCTCCATCGAAGTTTTTTAGACACCTGGGATTATCTTTATTCATGAAGCCGCTGCGCCGCATTCTGCTGGTTGATGACAATCCCAATGATCGCTTGTTAGCTAAGCGAGAGCTGAAGCGAGAATTTGTAGATTTGACAATCGATGAAATTATCGATCAGGCTGAGCTGGATCAGGCCCTTGAAGCTTACAAATTCGATCTGGTCATCACGGATTATCAGCTCAAATGGTCTACCGGATTAGATGTTCTCAAACAGATTAGAGCGCTCGATGCTGACTGTCCCGTTATTATGTTCACCAATACCGGGACGCAAGAAACAGCAGTCGCGGCGATGAAAGCGGGACTCAATGACTATGTAGTCAAATCGCCGCAGCATTTTGTGCGGCTGCCAGCCTCTGTTCGCTCCGTTTGGGAACAGACTCAGACCCGTTTGCGAGCTGCCACCTTAGAAACTCGGCTGCAGTCCTTGCTCAATCGTTTAAATGTGGGGCTATTTGAGCTGGGGGATGGTGGTGAGCTGTTGGAGATCAATCAGGCCCTGCTCAACCTATTGGGCTTGAATTCACCTGAGGCGGCGCAGCAAAGCATTAATAGTCAGCTACAGCCTCAAGGTGGAGATCTTAAAGACAAAGCGCCACGTCAGCGTGAAGTTAGACTGCAGGCAGAGAATGATTCGATTTGGCTGCGGGTGAGTGAAACTCTCTCCCAGAGCGGCAACTCAGCCAGAATTGAAGGACTAGTCGAAGATATTACGGCCCAAAAGCAGGCTGAGCTAAAGCTGCAGCAGCTCAACCAGCACTTAGAAGCCAAGGTTGAAGAGCGAACAGATCAGCTCAAAGCAACCAATCAGGAGTTAGAGCTATTTGCCTACTCGGTTTCTCACGATTTGCGATCGCCCATTCGCCAAATCAACGGCTTTACTCGGCTGCTGAGCGAACATATCCAAGAAGCTTTTAGCGGTGATGAAACAGCTCAGCACTATTTAGATGTCATTTCTAGCCTTTCTCAAGAAGCAGGGGAAATGATCGAGGATTTGCTGGCCTTTTCGCGGACGGGAAAGGTTGAAATGGAGATGATTCAGGTAGATACTTATCGTCTGGTCAAGGCTATTTTAGAGGGCATCAAAGCTGAAATGCGTGGTCGCAAAATTTACTGGTCGGTGCAGCCGCTCCCTATTGTCTGGGGTGATCCAGGTCTGCTGCGGGCGGTTTTTCAAAATCTAGTCGATAATGCCGTCAAGTTTACCCGCTTAGAGGAGACTGCAGAAATTACGATTGGTAGCTTTGAGCATAAAGATGAGGTGGTCTTTTTCGTGAAAGACAATGGCGTAGGCTTTGATATGAGCTACAGCGATCGCCTGTTTGGTATCTTCCAGCGGGGGCATAGCCAGTCGCAGTTTGAAGGTACAGGTATTGGCTTAGCCAACGTCAAGCGGATTGTGCATCGCCATGACGGACGTGTCTGGTTTGAAGGGGAAGTTGATCAGGGGGCAACTTTCTATTTTGCATTGCCTAAGCCTAGCAAGTTGCGTCAGCGCTGAAGAGATCACATGTTTGAGCAGATTTTACTGGCTTAAATAAGTAAACAGCTATTAGCAACAGACGCGAAGCATTTTTAGGTTTAGCGGCTGCAGCGACTTTACATCATGCAGCTAACGGGGGATACGCTTTATTCAGCTAATAGCGCATAATTTTTCTTAAAGCAAAGACACATAGCTTTGATTTGATTCAGAAAAAGTTCAAATAGAAAGTTTTACGATGTTGCAGGTTTTAGTATTAGAGGACGACACTAGAGATCTAGAGCTAATTCAACAAACGCTCAACAGCGAAGAAATGCGCTGTCATTTTGTGGAGGTTGTTTCTCAGGCCGACTTTGTTGAGGCGCTGCAAAATCAAACTTTTGACTTGGTGTTGGCAGACTACGCGCTGCCAGGGTTCAATGGTTTGTCTGCGCTCAGTATTGCGCAAGAAGTTTGCCCGTCAGTTCCTTTCATCCTCGTTTCAGGCGTCTTGGGGGAAGAACAGGCGATCGAAGCCATGCAGAAGGGCGCAACAGACTACGTACTCAAGCAGCGCCTAGATCGGCTCCTGCCAGCAATGCGGCGAGCTTTGCGAGAGGCAGAAGACCGGGCAGAACGCCTGCGCGCCGAAGCTGCGCTCAAGGAGAGCGAGGATCGATTTCGCACTTCGGTAGAGACCATGGTGGACTGCTTTGGTATCTACTCAGCCCAGCGCGATCAGAACCAGCAAGTCGTAGATTTCATGATTGAGTACGTCAATCAGTCAGCCTGCCAATACTTGAAGACCGATAAAGCGCGTTTAGTTGAGCAACCGCTGCGTCAGGTGATGCCCTTTGTGCATGCCACAACCTTATTCACAGACTTTTGCCAAGTACTCAAAGCCGGTCATGATCTCAATCAGGAATACTCCCTGTCTGGCTCTAAAGGAGAGCGGGCGGCTATTGATGTGCGGGCAGCGAAGCTCCAAGATGGCCTAGTTGTCACTTGGCGAGACGTGAGCGATCGCAAACAGGCGGAAGCCGAGCGGGAACAGCTGATTGAGCGAGAGCAGGCAGCCCGAACCGAGGCCGAAGCTGCTAATCGGCTCAAAGATGAGTTCATTGCTACCCTTTCCCATGAACTGAGAACGCCCCTCAATGCCATTCAGGGCTGGGTTCAGCTCCTCTCGGTTCGACGTTTGGATGAAGTAGCTTTTAATCGCGGCTTATCTACAATTCAGCGCAACACGCGGGCGCTTTCTCAGCTCGTAGAAGACATCTTGGACGTATCCCGTATCGTTCGCAATCAGATGGAGCTGACGCTGACGCTGATGAGCCAAGGCGATCTCATAGTCGTCGTCAAGGCCGCTCTAGAAACGATTCAGCCCCAGGCAGCGGCTAAGAAAATTGAAATTATTACAGAATTTCGTGAGTTTGAGCCAGTTGTGCTAGGAGATGCCGATCGCCTGCAGCAAGTCTTGCTCAACCTGCTCTCTAATGCGGTCAAGTTTACGCCTGAAGCAGGGCAGGTCAGCGTTAAGCTAGACCTTGTGGGCGATCGCGTGCAAATCTGCGTCACCGATACGGGACAGGGCATTGATCCCGAAGTGCTGCCTCATATTTTTGAGCGGTTTCGTCAAGCCGATAGCTCAACAACGCGATCGCAGCGGGGATTAGGCTTGGGCTTAGCCATTGTTCATTACATCATGGAAGCTCATGAGGGCAACGTCAGAGCTGAGAGTGCTGGCCTAGGCAAAGGCTCGACCTT
Source organism: Sphaerothrix gracilis Ecp01 (assembly GCF_030405905.1). NCBI lineage: Bacteria > Bacillati > Cyanobacteriota > Cyanophyceae > Nodosilineales > Nodosilineaceae > Sphaerothrix > Sphaerothrix gracilis. Next base: position 127,159 of record NZ_JASATW010000013.1, on the reverse strand, counting down.
CACGATTGAAATACCCACAGTGCAGTTAGAAGAGAAGCTGATTTCGGTGCCAGAAGTCCAATCTTTGCTGCGAACAAAATCTGCTAAGTCCTATAAGCTGAACAATCTCAAGGTTTTGGTAGTCGAAGATACTGCTGACGCCCGTAAGCTTTACAAAGCTGTGCTGCAGCAGTATGGAGCGGTTGTGCGAACGGCTGCGAATGTGCCAGAGGGGTTAGCTGCTTTCAAAGCCGATCGGCCCCAGCTTTTAGTGAGTGATATCAGCCTGCCAGGAGAAGATGGCTATTCGCTCATCACCAAAATTCGGCAGTTGGAGTCTCAGAGCGAGTCCCAAACCCCGGCGATCGCCCTGACTGCGCACACGACTTCCCAAGACCAGCAGCAAATTTTCGCCGCTGGCTTTCAGGCCCATTTATCCAAGCCGATTGAAATAAAGCAGCTGATTGAACTGATTCAGTCGTTTTTTAACTAAGTCAGTTCAGCCGCCGCTGTTTGAGTAAAGACAGCAAAGCTGATTAGCCCTACGACTAAACCCGTCCACTAGCTCAAAGCTCCCGCTATTTTCTACCCATACTTAAAAAGTAGGGCACCGCGATCGCCACTTGCTGTAAGTTCAGCAGCCCTAGGGGGAAAGCCGCTGAATCTGCCAGCTACCGCTCTCAGCCGGAGTATATAAAAAGCGATCGTGCAGCCGCTTGGGTCGGCCTTGCCAGAACTCAAAGCTGGTGGGCACCACCCGATAGCCACCCCAAAAATCGGGCAGCGGGATCTCGCGATCGGCAAACTTCTGCTGTATTGCTTCAAACTGGGCTTCTAAAAACTGGCGCGAAGGGATCACGGCGCTCTGCTGTGATGTCCAAGCGCCTAGCTGACTGCCCCTGGGCCGACTTAAAAAATATTGCAGCGACTCGTCGGCTGAAATCCTGGCCGCCCTGCCGGTAATATGCACCTGTCGCTCTAGCGGCAGCCACAGAAATAAAAGCGAAACCTGGGGGTTAGCGTCAATTTGCTGGGCTTTGCGGCTGCCATAGTTGGTAAAGAAAACCAGTCCATTGCTATCAAAATACTTCAGCAGGACTGTCCGCTGAAAAGGGGCCGCCGCTGCCGCCGCTGTGGCCAACACCATCGCGTTAGGCTCGGTTAATTCGGCCTCACATGCCTGCTGAAACCACAGCTCAAACTGCTTAAAGGGATCTTGATTTAAGGTTTTGCGCTCCAGCCCCGCCTGGGTGTACTCTTGGCGCAAATCAGCAATGTTCATGCCTGCGGATTGGATTCTATACGACTTTCCTATTGTGAAAGAAAATAGAACATCGTAGGGGCACGACATACAACATTGCCGTGCCCCTATAGAACGAATCTAGGGCGGAAACTAGACCTTAGCAGGTTCTACCGCCTCATCGGCATGGAACCAGTCCGTGTGGAAGCTGCCCGATTTATCTACTCGCTCATAGGTGTGAGCGCCGAAGTAGTCCCGCTGGGCCTGGGTCAGGTTTTGCGGCAGGCGATCGCGGCGGTAGCTATCAAAGTAGTCTAACGACGCGCTAAAGGCAGGCACGGGAATGCCAATGCTGGCTGCCATCGCAATCACTTCGCGCCAAGCGGCCTGCCGATCTAAGATGGTCTGCTTAAACTCAGGCGCAAGCAGCAGATTGGGCAGATTGGGGTCTTCCTGGAAAGCGTGCTTGATTTTGTCCAGGAAGCGGGCGCGAATAATACAGCCCCCCTTCCAAATCCGCGCCGTCTCGCTCAGATTGAGGTTGTAGTTAAATTCTTTAGACGCGACACCGAGCAGTTCCATGCCCTGAGCGTAAGAGCAAATTTTAGAGCAGTAAAGCGCATCCCGAATCTTGTTGATGAACGCTTGGGTATCGCCGTCAAATTTTGCCGTCGGCCCGCTAAGCTGTTTGGAAGCCGCTACCCGCGCCTGTTTCTGGGCCGACATGATCCGGGCATTGACCGCCGCCGTAATCGTGGGAATAGTAACGCCAATTTGCAGCGCATTCACCACTGTCCAGCGTCCGGTTCCCTTCTGTCCGGCTGCGTCTAGAATCACCTCAACCAAAGGTTTACCCGTTTCCTCATCCATCTTGGTGAAAATGTCGGACGTGATTTCTACCAGAAAAGAATCGAGTTCCTCAGTCGTATTCCACTCTGAGAAAACTTCGTGTAGCTGGTTATGGTTCAGTCCCAGGCTGTTCTTGAGCAAATCGTAGGCTTCGGCAATCAGCTGCATATCGCCGTACTCAATGCCGTTATGCACCATCTTGACGTAGTGCCCTGATCCACCGGGGCCAATATAGGTGACGCAGGGGCCATCATCTACCTGAGCCGCGATCTTAGTGACAATCGGTTCGATAGAATCATAGGCTGCCTTGGTTCCACCCGGCATCAGACTAGGGCCATTCAGCGCCCCTTCTTCGCCGCCGCTAACGCCCATGCCAATAAAGCTAAGTCCGGTAGACTCTAGCTCCTTGACCCGGCGCTCCGTGTCTTCGTAGAGGGAGTTGCCGCCATCGATGATCATGTCGTCTTCCTGCAGCAGCGGCTTCAGTTGACCAATGACTGCGTCTACCGGGCTGCCCGCCTTCACCATCACCAAAATGCGGCGAGGACGCTCTAGAGAACTGACAAACTCCTCTAAGGAGTATGTGGCTTTAACGTTTTTGCCTTCTGCCCGCTGGGCCATAAAAGCGTCGGTCTTTTCAGCGGTGCGGTTGTATACGGCTACCGGAAAACCGTTGCGCTCTACATTCAGCGCCAGGTTTTCTCCCATGACCGCTAGACCAATTACACCAAAACTCTGTGCCATAGATTTCCTGCTTACTTCAGAAAGTGAATGTCGCTACTTGGTAAACAGGGTAAGAGAGTTTTTAAAAAATAGCCGATAGCCCTCAGGTTTTCTTTAGAGCTTAGCTCCGTAAGTTCACCTGGAACTTTTTAGAAAGTGCCTGACGAACTTTTTGATGCACTGGCTCAATGTCGGCATCAGTCAGGGTGCGATCTAATGAGCGGTAAACCAACCGGAAGGCGAGGCTGCGTTGACCCTCAGGGACGTTTTTACCCTGATACTCGTCAAATAGGGTGATTGACTCTAACAGCTTGCCGCCAGCTTGTGCCATAGACCGCTCTAGATCGGCAACGGCAACCTCAACGGGGGCAAAGAAAGCCAAATCCCGATCTGAGGCCGGATAGGCCGAGAACGGCTGAAATTCGATTGCCTCTCCGGTCTGCTTCTGCAGACAGCTCACAATGGTCGGCCAGTCTAGCTGAAATACATAGACCTCGTCGGGCAGATCTCGCTCGCGTCTCAGCTCTGGGTGTAGCTGCCCGAACAGACCCAGGCGCGTTTTGCCCCGCACCCACAGCGAAGCCGTCCGGCCCGGATGCAGGCGGGCGTCTTCGGCCTCTGGGCGGTAGGCTACGGTCAGTCCCAGCTTTCGGAAGACTGCCTCTAAGCTACCTTTTGCCTCGTACCAGGACATGGGTTGGGGCTGGCCGCTCGTGACCCAGTGTCCTTGACGGCGATCGCCCCCCAAAATACCGCCTACCTTTTCGCTTTCGATAATACCCGCCGCCTCTTGCTGAAAAATGCGGCCAATCTCAAACCCGTTCAGTGCTCCGTTGCCCTGCTCTAAGTTGAACTGAAACGCATCGATCAAACCAGAGATTAGATCAGCTCGCAGCGCTGAATACTCCGGCAGCAGCGGATTTGCCAATGTCACCTGATTGTCAGTTATTGGCTTAGTAACGGAGTAGTGCATTAGCTCCGTCAGTCCTGCTGCCCGGAATGCTTCTCGCAGTCGGCGGGCCAGCGCTACTTCCGGTGATAGGTAGCCTGCCCCCGTTTCACTGGGCAGCGTGTCGGCAAAGTGATCATAGCCATAGAGACGGGCAATTTCCTCAATCAGGTCAATCTCGCGCTCTAGATCGCGGTAGCGATAGGGGGGAACCTTCACCTGCCAAACCCCTGCAGTGCTGGTTGGCGCGGCCTCGCATCCCAGCTTAGATAAAACCCTTTCAACCGTTTTGGCTGTGAGCTGCACCACTTCACCAGACTCACGCACCGGCCCCAAAGTCTGATGCACTCGCTCTAAACGCAGTTCGATGGTGCGAGTTGGGATAATTTGGCCGATTGCGGTACGTTCAGTCGCTTGGGCCGTTATCTGAGCTTCAGCTAAATCCTGCATCAGCTGCAGGGCGCGGTTGCAGGCCAGCACCAGTTCTGCCGGATTGACGCCGCGCTCGTAGCGGGCTGAGGCTTCGGTGCGGAGTCCCTGGCTGCGGGCAGAGCGCCGAATAGCGGCTGAGTCAAAATAGGCAGCTTCTAAAACAACGTTTTGGGTGCCATCGTGTACTTCGGTATCAGCTCCCCCCATGACGCCTGCCAGCGCTACGGGCTGATCGTTAGCCGTAATCAGTAGCGTTTCGGATTTAAGCGATCGCGTTTGGTCATCTAGCGTTTTCAAGGATTCCTTCTCCTTGGCAAACCGGACGCCTAATGTCAGATCGTTGCTGCCTGCGGCGGCGCAGAGGCGATCGCGATCGAAAGCATGTAGCGGCTGGCCCCACTCCAGCAGCACGTAGTTAGTAATATCAACAATGTTATTGATCGATCGAGTTCCGGTTGCTTCTAGCCGCCGCTGCAGCCAGGTCGGCGAAGGGCCAATTTTGATCTGCTCTAAAACCGTGCCGATATAGATGGGGCAAGCTTTGGCATCGGGTAGATCAATCGTGAGACTGGTTTGACTGGCTGCTATGTGAGGATTGGGTGTTAGCGGCAGCTTTAGGGGCTTGCCCGTAATTGCCGCAACCTCGCGGGCCACGCCCACTAAGCTCAGGGCATCGGCTCGGTTGGCCGTTGAGGTGAGATCTAAAACAACATCATCTAGGCCCAGCAAAGGCCGCACATCCTGGCCGACCTGTAGGTCTTTATCCGCTGAAAAAACATGAATGCCGGCTGAATCTTTTGCCAAGCCCAGCTCGGCCAGTGAACAAATCATGCCGGCTGAAGGGACTCCCCGCAGCTTGCGCGGCTTGATTTTGAGGTCAACAACGGGCAAATAGGTATCGACTTTGGCTACGGCCACATAGATATCGGCTTTCACATTGGCTGCTCCGCACACAATCGTCGAAGGCTGCTCAGCTCCAATATCTACCTGACAGACGCTCAACTTATCGGCATCGGGATGGGGATCGCGCTGCAGTACCTTACCGACGACGACGCCATCGGCCCAAGTCCAGCGATCTTCAATATCTTCAACCTCAAATCCAGCCATCGTTAACGCCTCGGCTAGCGCCTCGGCGGGGAGATCGATATCGACGTATTCTTGCAGCCAGTTTAAGGAAATGCGCATCGGGCTTGTGAAGATGAAGATAGTGAGTAGGGCTTTAGCGCATTTATTTTACCGTTTCTGCTGAGCGATCGCCTGAGCGATTGCCCGGTAAAACCTGAGCCAGCTAGGCTTATGGCGCTAACTTCAAACAACAACCTTGCAGTTTGCCCTCGGCGGCTACTAGCTAGATTGCTGACGATAAACAGACAGATGTTCTCTCATGTTACGCACTGCAAAAACTCTATTAGCACATTAATTTTCTAAGGTGTATGCTCTAAATACTGATCTAGTGTCTAACAACGACCGTTCCCTTAAAGATTTACAGATGCAGCATTTTTTTCATAAATTCTTTACTGGATTTTAGGGGGATGGGGCACTTTACCCCTCTTCGGATCAGGGAATAATTAAAGTAATCTGGCATTAGACAGAGCTTTCTGGTGCATAGTCAATCCTTCTTGGGAAATAAGTGAGTTTGTGTGCCTAGGTGCTTTTTGCTATTGACAGTACAATTCCTGAGTAAGTGAGGCTGCATGAGTTACTGCATCAACCCAGCCTGCCCCCGGCCCAAAAATTCTGCGTCAGCGATGCAGTGTCAAGCCTGCGGCATGCCTCTTTTAGTACGCGATCGCTACCGCGTTGTGAGAGCGCTTGGCCGTGGTGGTTTTGGTGCAACTTTCTTAGCCAAAGACGAGGTCTTGCCGGGACGTCCGGCCTGCGTTATCAAGCAGCTCCAGCCTTCCGCCGACTCGCCCCATGTGCTGCAGATGGCCAGAGAGCTGTTTCAGCGGGAAGCTAAAATTCTCGGCAAAATCGGCAATCATCCCCAGCTACCGCGTCTGCTGGACTACTTTGAGATGAACCAAGAATTTTTCCTGGTGCAAGAGTTCATCAATGGCGCCACCCTGCAGTACGAAGTCAAGTCTAGGGGCGCTTTTAGCGAAGCAGGCGTGAGGCAGTTTCTCAGTGAGATTTTGCCAATGATGCAGTACGTGCATAGCTATCAGATTATTCACCGCGATATTAAGCCCGCCAACCTAATTCGCCGCGAACAGGACAAAAAACTGGTTCTGATTGATTTTGGCGCGGTCAAAGACAAGGTTAGCCCTGTGCGGGCTGACAGTTCTGAGCAGACGGCCCTAACCGCCTACGCTATTGGGACTCCCGGCTACGCGCCGCCAGAGCAGATGGCGATGCGCCCGGTCTATGCCAGCGATATCTATGCTATTGGAGTCACCTGCGTTTATTTACTAACGGCCAAATCTCCCAAAGACCTCGACTACGATCCGGCAACTGGCGAACTGCTCTGGCGCGATCAGGTTCATATCAGTGAGCATTTTGCCCAAGTACTCGAAAAGATGCTGGATATTTCAGTGCGGCACCGCTACCAGTCAGCAGAAGCTATTCTGCGAGATTTAGACCTAGAGCCTTATTTAGAAAGTTTGGCTCAGAATATGGCGGTGCAGCCCAGCAGTGGCCCCCTATCGGGTCCTCACAGCGGTAGCACCTCCGGCTCGCTGCGACAGGGAACGCCCTCCTCCCCCACTTCTCGCATGGCGGCGGCAATTCGCGCGCAGCGGGAACGCTCCGCCACGAAAAGCGGGACGACAGGTGTTGGCCGCCGGGGTCGGCGCTCTCTTTCTTTTAATGGGACCTACAGCGATCGCGCTTCTCACTCATCAGCGACCTCTGCTTCAGGGCATCTGAAAAAATCGGGGCCGATGTCGGCAGACGATATCAAAACCTACTACGTCAAAGGAATGCGCGATTTTTCGATGCAGTCCTTTGAGCGGATTAACTTGGCCCGCGTCAATCTCAGCCACAGCAACTTTACCCAGTCCCAGCTACCAGGGGCTAACCTGCAAGGCGCTGACCTGACGAGCGGCAATCTAGGCCGGGCCAATCTGGTTCGGGCCAGTCTAAAAAATGCCAGATTAGAACGGGCCTACTTCAACTACGCCAACTTGGAAGGGGCTGATCTGCGTGGGGCTTGTTTGGCCGGCGCCTGCCTGACCAACGCTAACCTGCGCGGGGCTAATCTTTGCGGGGCGGATCTGACTGGCGCTCAAATCAACTCCGACCAGCTAGCAATGGCTCGCACCAACTGGGCCACCATTTATCCCAACGGCAAGCGGGGGCTGCTGCAGGGCTAGCTCAGCGGGCGGTTGACCATCATCACTGACACAGTTGCTCCGACCTCAATCTGCCTTTGCCCGACAGGCACAACGGCTAGAGCATTGGACTGGGCCAGGTTAATCAAATTGCCGGAGCTGTGACTTCCCCCGGAAAGAGAGAACACAAATCCGCTGGGAGTAGCTTGGAGCTGCCCCCAAAGATAAGTTTCGCGCTGACCGCTAGCCCGGAGAGGATGCTGCGATCGCGCTGTAGTCATTACGGGCTGCCAGCTACCAGATAGGCCAGACAGCTTTCGCAGGGCTGGCTCCACGAATCGCCAAAAGCTGACCAAGGCTGAAACAGGATTGCCGGGTAAACCAAAATACAAAGTCTGGAGCGATGGGGCAGCCAGCGTGGAGCGGCTTTGCAGTTTAGCTTTAGCCGCCGGGGTAAAGGTGGCAACCGTCAGCGGCTTACCCGGCTTAACGGCCACGGCTCGCACCTGCAGTTCTGCCCCCAAATCTTTCAGCACCTGATCGACATAGTCATAATCACCCACTGAAACGCCGCCGGAAGAGAGCACTATGTCGGCTTGACTGACTGCCTGGGCGATCGCCGTTTTGAGGGCGGCGATGTCATCGGGTACGCTTCCTAGGCTCAGCGGCTCGGCTCCGGCTAGCGTCAGCAGCGCGGCAAGCGCATACTGGTTGGAGTCTACAATTTGTCCCGGCTGCAGCGGCTGGTGCGGATCGACTAGCTCATTGCCAGTAGATAAAATAGCGACCTTGGGGCGGCGATAGACCGGAATTTCAGTGCATTGAGCGGCTGCTAGAACAGCGACTGCTGGCGCACTGAGAACTGTGCCAGCGGTTAGCAGCGGGTTGCCTGCTTGGTAAAAGCTGCCTCGGTGCCTGACAAAAGCCTGCGGTTCTGGAGCGCTGAGAATCGTGACGCGATCGCCCTGTCTCTGCGTTTGCTCCTGCATCACAATCGTATCGGCCCCTGCTGGCAGCATCGCGCCCGTCAGGATACGAGCCGCCTGTCCGGCCTGAACCGATTTTTCAGGCGACTGACCCGCCGCAATCTCTTCGATCACATCTAGGCTAACTGGCTGCTCAGCCGTACAGGACTGCACGTCGTCGTAGCGAACCGCGTAGCCGTCCATAGCTGAGTTGTCCCAGTGGGGAAAGTCAAGCTGGCTAGCGACCTCAGCCGCTAGAATACGGCCAGCGGCGGCCTGTAGTGGCACAAATTCGCGATCGCGCTCCGGATCGAGCGGCTGTACTTGCTCAAGAATCAGAGATTCAGCTTCACGGACAGAAATCATTTTGATTCAGCAGTCTGTATTTTTATTGAAAATTTGAGTTGAGGCTGAAACTTTTTTTACTTTCCAGCTATCACTCTCTAGCAGGAAGCCAGGTTGCCCTCTGCTGTATAAGATCAAACAAAAAGGAAATAATTACCTGCTTTGTCTATCTGTCTTAATGCCAGCTAGGGCAAAGCTGTTTCATCTTAGGGTTGCGAAATCTATAGGTAAGTTTGGAGGATAAAATTCTATGTCTAAGTTTGCAAATTGGCGGTCAAGTAGCGCTGTTCTAGCAGCCGTTGGCATGATGGCGGGGGCTGCTACTCCCATTGTAGTGGCCGCCCCGGCGACCGCTCAACAGGCCAGCTTTTCAGATGTGAGCTTTAACTACTGGGCCCGTCCTTTCATTGAGCGCCTAGCGGCTGAGAATATCATTGCTGGTTTTCCAGACGGCACTTTTAAGCCCAATCAGCCCGTAACGCGTGCTCAGTTTGCCGCCATTGTTCAAAAAGCTTTTGAGCAGGCCGCAACCCGCAATGCCCGCAGCTTTCCTGACGTACCCGCCAACTACTGGGCCAGCGAAGCTATCCGCAATGCCTATATCAGCGGCTTTTTGTCGGGCTATCCCAACGGTACTTTTCAGCCCAGTCAAGAAATCCCCAGGGTGCAAGTTCTGGTGTCTCTAGCGAACGGTCTAGGCTTCAACGCTGACGGTGCTGTGAACCAAATTTTAGACATCTACGGCGATGAGGGCCAGATTCCCGACTACGCTCAAGATGAGGTGGCGGCGGCGACCCAGCGCCGGGTAGTGGTCAACTACCCCGAAGCCCGCTTTCTCAATCCGCAGCAGGTCGCGACCCGCGCCGATGTCGCTGCCTTTGTCTATCAGGCTCTAGTGGCCCAAGGCCAGCTACCTGCGCTGAGCAGCGATGTCACAGCGACTGCCTACGTTGTTGGCTACACCCCTTCTGGCAATACTGGCTCTAATCCAACGCCTCCTGGTCAAAACGCTAATCTGCGGATACCTGCCGATACCAGCGTCAATGTTCGCTATCCCAACGCTAATAATCAGAATGTCGATATTGTGGTAGCGCCAGGACAGACCGTAGCGATCGCTCTGGAAGTTGAGGAGCCTATTCGCAACGCCAGCGGCCAGATATTAGTGCCGGTTGGCAGCTCTATCCAAGGCCGAATCGTGCCGGTCAACATTCAGGGATCTTCTATTACCGCCGCTAAGTATGTGGCCGATCAGCTGACCATCGGCAACCAGTCCTACAACATTCGGGCTGAGTCTAGCCCCATTGCGGCCACCCAAAACGTCAGCCAGACGACTCTGCAGGGAGCGCTGGTTACAGCGGCGGCTGAGTCGATCATTGGCGGTATCCTGGGCAACCGTAATCTAGGCGGTATCATTGGTCAGGTAATCACGGGCAATGACAATACGACTTCTCAAAGCGCCGTTGTTGTCATCCAGCCCAATCAGCTTGATTTGCGCGTTATCTCTGACTTCTATGTCAGCGGTGTGCAGTAAGTGCAGCCCAACCAGAGCTAAATAGTTTTCATAGCCGTCCTTGGTTCAAGGGCGGTTTTTTGATGGGCGTTACCAAGGGATGAAGCAATCGTCATATTAGTCAGGCAATTAGCCACAATTTGCTGAAAAGACTTGCGATCGCGACCTGTGAACCTAGATTCTGGTTAATAACAATGATAGTCTTTTTATCATTGACTTAAGTCAATCTATTATTTTTTAGGAATAGATTTAGTTAAATTTGAGAGTCGTGATCAGCTTGGGTTGCTGTTTCGTAGCTCGAATGATAACTACGAATCTATCAAAACCGCTGGTGGATCTCATGCAAATAACGAATCGAATTAACTTTAGAAATCTACGGGGCGATCTCTTTGGCGGTCTAACTGCTGCCATTATTGCTCTGCCTATGGCTTTGGCTTTCGGCGTCGCCTCAGGGGCAGGCGCTGCTGCCGGCCTGTGGGGCGCTGTTTTAGTCGGCTTTTTTGCCGCTCTGTTCGGCGGCACGCCAACGCTAATTTCAGAGCCGACTGGCCCCATGACCGTGGTCATGACTACCGTCATTGCCAGCTTGACGGCCTCTAATCCCGAAAACGGACTGGCAATGGCTTTTACAGTCGTGATGCTAGCCGGAGTTTTTCAGATCGCCTTAGGGGCTTTGCGGCTGGGCCGCTATGTCACCCTGATGCCCTACACCGTTATTTCCGGTTTCATGTCGGGTATTGGCATCATTCTGATTATTTTGCAAACGGCGCCTTTCCTGGGACAGGCCAGTCCAGAAGGTGGCGTCATCGGCACATTGGTCAATCTGCCGGCTCTCCTCAGCAATATCAGTCCGGCAGAAACTTCGTTGGCCGTTCTGACAGTCGCCTTGCTGCTGTTTACACCGGCTAAGGTCAAGCGTTTTGTGCCTTCTCAGCTGATTGCCCTGGTGGTGGGTACCTTAGTTTCTCTGTTTCTCTTTCAGGACGTAGATATCCGCCGCATCGGCGAAATTCCGATGGGATTGCCCGAACTGCATCTGCCTGTCTTTACCCTGGGTCAGTTGCGGCTGATGCTGGTAAATGCCGCTGTTTTGGGGATGTTGGGCTGCATTGATGCGCTGCTGACCTCTGTTGTGGCCGATAGCCTCACGCGCACCGAACACGATTCCAATAAAGAGCTAATCGGACAGGGCTTGGGCAATATTGCCTCTGGTTTGTTTGGCGGCATTGCTGGTGCCGGAGCCACTATGGGAACGGTAGTCAATATTCAGTCGGGCGGTCGGACGGCGCTATCGGGTTTAACGCGAGCGTTTATCCTGCTGGTGGTCATTGTGGGGGCTGGCAGCCTGACAGAGATCATCCCAATGGCGGTACTGGCCGGAATTGCCCTGAAGGTCGGTATTGACATTATTGACTGGAGCTTTCTCAAGCGCGCCCATCATATTTCGATTAAGGGGGCAGCGATTATGTATTTGGTCATAATCTTGACCGTCTTTATAGACCTGATTGCCGCCGTTGGCATTGGCGTGTTTGTGGCCAACGTGCTGACGATTGATCGGCTCAGCAAGCTGCGAGCCGAAGAAGTGAAAGCTGTCACCGATGCTGACGACATGATTACGCTCAACGATGAGGAAAAAGCGCTGTTGGATCAGGCCGATGGTCGGGTTCTCCTCTTTCACCTCAGCGGCCCCATGATCTTTGGCGTAGCTAAGGCGATCGCTCGGGAACATAACGCGGTTAGCCACTGCGAGGCGCTCATCCTCGATCTCAGCGACGTGCCTCATGTGGGGGTCACTTCTTCCCTGGCGATTGAAAACGCTATTCAGGAAGCTTTGGATGAAAAGCGGCATGTTTTCATTGTGGGCGCAGCCGGACAAATCAAGCGGCGTTTAGAGAAGATGGGCGTATTTGATGATATTCCAGCTCAGCGACTGCTGATGGATCGCACTGAAGCGCTTAGACGAGCGGTTGCAGCTGTTCAGGAGTTGAGTCCGGCAGAAGTGGCTAAATCTGTGAGCCGGTAAACAGTAGCGCTGCCATGCCCTGAGGCTGTATACAAGTACCTACAGCTTCTAATTTTTATCTGCAATGTCCAACGATTCCAGTTTCGATGCGGCGGCCTATGTGACGCTGATGGCCCAGGTCTTGAACCTGCCGATTCCAGAGGATATCAAAGCCAGCGTCACTGAAAATTTTCAGCAAATTCAGGCGATCGCTCAGCCTGTGATTCAGTTTCCGCTGCCGGACGATCTCGAAGCCGCTCCCATTTTTAAACCATGATGTCTGCCGATGCGACCGCGATCGCCCAGGCCGTCCAAGCCCAGTCAACTACGGCTGAGACGCTGATTACCCGTGTTCTGACTCAAATTGAGCGTTATGACTCGCGGCTGAACTGCTTTACGGCTGTGCTGGCCGAAACGGCTTTGGCCGCTGCTCGGCAGGTCGATCAGGCGATCGCGATGGGGCAGTCGCCGGGGCCGCTGGCGGGGGTTCCTTTTGCGGTTAAGAATCTGTTTGATATCGAGGGCAAGGTGACGCTGGCCGGTTCCAAAATCAACCAAGTGAATCTGCCTGCGAGTCAGGATGCCACCGCGATCGCCCGGTTGAAGCAGGCCGGGGCGATCCTGGTAGGGGCGCTGAATATGGACGAGTACGCCTATGGCTTTGTCACCCTCAATAGCCACTACGGCGCTACGCCCAATCCCCACGACCTCAGCCGCATGTCGGGCGGATCTTCGGGCGGATCAGCCGCTGCTGTAGCTGCTGGCCTTGTGCCTTTGACCCTGGGTTCTGATACCAACGGCTCAATTCGGGTGCCAGCCTCTTTTTGTGGTATCTATGGCCTGAAGCCAACCTATGGTCGCCTGTCGCGGGCCGGAGCGTACTTGTTCTCGGCCAGCCTCGATCATATCGGGCCGTTTGGCCGCTCGGTGCGGGATGTCGCGACTGCCTACGACGTGCTGCAGGGGCCGGATGAGAGCGATCCGGTTTGCAGTGGGCGATCGCCTGAGCTGACAGTTCCCCAGCTCGATCGCGGTATAGGCTCACTCCGCATAGCCATTGCTGACGATCACTTTGCCCAGGGAATGCAGGCCGAAGCGGCAGCGGCTGTAGACCGAGTCGCGGCGGCGCTCAATGTGCGACAGCGGATTACCCTGCCAGAAGCAGCCAGGGCCAGGGCCGCTGCCTATCTAATCACCGCCAGCGAAGGCAGTAATTTGCACCTGCCGCGTTTACGCGATCGCCTGATGGACTTTGACCCTGCTACCCGCGATCGCTTCGTCGCTGGGGCGATGATTCCGGCTAGCTGGTATTTACAGGCCCAGCGGTTTCGGCGCTGGTACCGCGACCGGGTACAGGCGCTGTTTCAAACCGTAGACGTAATCTTAGCTCCCACTACGCCCTGCATCGCCCCGCCCTTAGAACAAAAAAAATTGATGATTGAGGGGCAGGAATTCCCCCTTAGACCCCATCTGGGACTGTACACTCAGCCCCTTTCCTTTATCGGCTTGCCCATCATCTCAGTGCCCGTAGCGCTGCCAAACTCGTTGCCCATTGGCGTGCAAATTATCGCTGCTCCCTACCAAGAGGCCGCAGTGCTCAGGGTTGCCGCCTACCTAGAGCAGCAGGGCATCACCGCAGCGCCAATCGCCAATCTAGCTGCCTAATTTTAGGAGCGAGCAGAGTGCGGCTGTCCCAATTTAATCAACCCTAGAGATATCTTCGGGCTGGGCATGACCGTTGACTTTACCCAACTGCTGGCGCACGTCGTCGATGGCCTCATTGAGCTGAGCAATTTTGTCTTCTAGACCCCGACGGGCCATTTCTATGCGAGCTTCGGTGAGCGGGGTAGCCTGATGCCCAGCCTTATCGCCACTGTTGGACAAAAGCAGTTCGTCCGTATCGGCCTGCTGTCTGCGGGAAGCGACCACCACCCCTAAAACGCCGCCCACAAGACTGCCCAAAAAGGCCCCTGTAATAAATCCGGCTGTAAAGTAGTTGTCCTGCTGGCTCATGACAGAGATACAAAAATCGAGTGTTTTCTAGACTAAAATCCCGGCGCTAAAAGCGGGACTAACAGGCTAAGTGCCAAAGGTGCGATCGCCTGCATCGCCTAAACCTGGCACAATAAATCCTTTTTCATTCAGTCCTTCATCTATAGTGGCAGTATAGAGGGTTAACGCCGGATAGGCTTCTGCTAATTTTTGCAAAGCCTGGGGTGCCGCCACCACAGAGATGATGCGTACCAGGGCTGGATCAACGCCGCGCTGAGTTAGCTCAGCCATCGCCGCTAACATAGTACCGCCGGTAGCAAGCATCGGTTCGCTAATCAAAATCCGGGCTTGGGGGTCAAACTGGGCAGGAAATTTGTTTAAGTAGCAGGATGGTTCTAGAGTTTCTTCATTGCGAACGAAACCAATATGATAAACCGAGGCTAATGGCAGTAAGGCTTGAGCGCCTTCCAGCAAAGCCAGCCCCGCCCTCAGAATTGGAACAATGGCAACGGGTACTTCCGGATTGATGAAAGTGGCTGGACTTGAACCCAACGGCGTTTCAACCGCGCTGTCTACCACGGGCAGCCATTCTCGAATAGCCTCGTAGGTGAGCCAGCGACCTAGCTCAGTCATGGCGCTGCGAAACAGCACTGAGGGCGTGGCGGCATCCCTAGAGACCCCCAGCCAATGCTTGATTAAAGGGTGCGGCGGCACATAAACCCGAAGTTGGAGAGCCATAAGTCAGATCGCGAAAATCTGAACCATCATACTGCGATCGCTGGTCTTATATCGTATTTTCGGGAGAGAAGTTTTTGCGAGCCATGTGTCTTGAGCGATGATTTTGATGTGATTGTGGTTGGGGCGGGCCTGGGTGGACTGGTTACGGCCACGCAGCTTGCGGCCAAGGGCGCCAAGGTGTTAGTGCTAGAGCGCTACCTGATTCCCGGCGGCAGTGCCGGATATTTTGAGCGGGAAGGCTATCGCTTTGATGTGGGCGCGTCGATGATTTTCGGCTTCGGGCAGCAGGGGACGACGAATCTGCTAACGCGGGCGCTCAAAACTGTCGGCATGAGCCTAGAAACTATCGCTGACCCGGTACAGATTCACTACCATTTGCCCCAGAACCTCAGTCTCAAAGTTCACCGCGACTACGAACAGTTTTTAGCCGAACTGGGCGATCGCTTTCCGGCTGAGCGTTCCGGTATTCGCCAGTTTTATGATGAGTGCTGGCGCGTATTCCACTGTCTCAACACCATTGAGCTGCTGTCTTTGGAAGAACCCCGCTATGTAGCCCGCGTGTTTCTGCAAAATCCGCTGGCCTGTCTAGGGTTGGCTAGGCGGCTGCCGGTCAATGTCGGCAGCGTGGCGCGGCGCTATCTACGAGATCCAGAATTGCTGAAATTTATTGATATGGAGTGCTACTGCTGGTCAGTGGTGCCTGCCGATCGCACGCCGTTGATTAATGCCGGTATGGTATTTAGCGATCGCCACTATGGCGGCGTCAACTATCCTAAAGGCGGCGTGGGACAGATTGCGCAAAAGCTAGCGCAAGGACTGCAAGCTGTTGGGGGCCAGATTCACTATCGCGCCAGAGTGACCCAAATCATCACTGAGCAAGGGCAGGCTGTGGGCGTCAAGCTAGCTTCTGGCAAAATTTACCGGGCGCAGCGGATTGTCTCCAACGCTACCCGCTGGGACACATTTGAAAAACTGCTGTCCGACTGGCCCCTCCCTGCGGCAGAGCAGACCTGGCAGCAGCGCTATCAGCAATCTCCTAGCTTCGTTAGCCTGCATCTGGGCGTCAAGGCTGAGATCCTGCCCGCCGATACCGAATGTCACCATATCCTGCTGGACGACTGGCAAAAGATGGAAGCGGCAGCGGGAACGGTGTTTGTCTCCATCCCGACGCTGCTAGATCCTGATCTAGCGCCTGCGGGGCGGCAGATTATCCATGTCTTTACGCCCAGCTGGATCAAGTCTTGGCAGGGCTTGGCTCCCCACCAGTACCAGGCTAAGAAGGCGGCGATCGCTGCCCGACTGATTCAGCGGCTAGAGCGCATTCTGCCGGGAGTGACGACGGCGATCGCCTACCAGGAAGTCGGGACTCCCCGCACCCACCGCCGCTTTTTGGGGCGCGCGAATGGTACCTATGGCCCCATCCCCGCCAAGCGATTGCCGGGACTCTTGGCTATGCCATTTAACCGCACGGCTGTTCCAGGACTCTACTGCGTAGGCGACAGTACCTTTCCCGGTCAGGGACTCAATGCGGTCGCGTTTTCAGGCTTTGCTTGCGCTCACCGGATTGCTGTCGATCTGGGCCTAAAAGCTTGAAACCCAGCTCAATCCAGCAACCCTCAAAACTCTATCAAAGCTCTGTGCCAAAACCGATGGAGGGCGTGCCCATTGAGTCGTAAACAGCTAGATCATCGGGGACGTTGGCATCTTCATCAACAATGCCGCCCAGGGCCGGAGAAGAAAGAATTTCTGAAACCGGAATAAAGTTTCTGCCTCGGCTTGGCTCCCCGGCGGCCTGATTAATCTGATCGGCTACTGCTTCTAAAGACTGCCCGCCCGAACCCAGTTCCCCGGTTCTGGACTCCAGAGGCCCTAGATCGGTGGCAGATCCCTGTAGTTCATCCGCCCCGGATGGAACCGCGATTAGGCCGATTAGGCCCAGTGTGAGCCAGGTAAAAGAGATAAACCGCATCATAGCTTTCTCCTATATAAAGTGCTGAACAAACAGGGATGGCTGAAGTGATGGCCGATAGCACTCTAAGTTCTTACTGTTAGTAAATTCTGAAAAAATGGCTGCTACGCTCTGTCAGATGCTGACAAAGCTAGGCTGATTAGCCAAGCTATTCGGCTTTACCGTAACAGGAAAATCACCAAAATCCTAACGTAGTTTTTCGGATTTTCCTGTTACAGGACTTACCTTTTATTAAAGCCGAAATAAAGGGCGATCGCCTCTATCGAAAGAAGTTTCTCAACTTTTGTAACCAACCTATTTCTGCTGTCGGCGCGGCAGGGGTAGCTGTTGACGGTGCGGGCGAAGTGGCAGGAGACACAGCGGTTTCGGACGGAGCCGCAACAGTTTCTAGCTGCTCAATGGCTTTGTCAGTGGCTGTTTGTACAGCTGTTTTAGTGGATTCAACTGTTTCTGTCACAGACTGGCTGGCCTCGGCGGAGGGGGTAGATAGCTGCTCAGCCGCCTGGTCGAGATCCGCTGAAACCTGACGAGTTGTGGTTTCTAAAGTTTGCTTAGCGGAGTCTACAGCTGTATCAATTGCGTCTGCGGCTAGCTTATCGGCAGAGGCGGCACTGGCTACGGGGGGCTGATTGTCGCGGGCGGCAGCTTTTTCTGCAGCGGTCTGACTGGCGGTTTCTAAGGTTTCAGTCACAGCTTTGGTGGCTGACTCGATAGTAGCTTCAATGTCGTCGGCTGCCGCTTCAATTTCCTGGGTGGTGAGAATCTCGGTTTCGCTTTCAGCCGTTTCGGTGACTTCCTCTAAATTGGCATTGATGGCCTGAACGGCAGACTCTAGCTTTTCTTTGATCGTTGCGTCGGCGTTCTGCAGGCTGTTTTTGAGATCAACGGCAGCAGGAGAGGCTTCGGCGGCAGAGTCAATGACGGGTTCAGCCGCTAGCGCAGCAGGGGTTCCCAGCGCTAAAAGCCACAGCCCAAGACTTAAAACTGCCGCTGTCAGAGCGCGCTGCCTGTTTGAGATTAAAGGTCTGAAGAAATGAGAGGGAAATTGCATAGGGAGAAAAAGTTATCGGCGTCTTTATTCAAGCGGAATTTGGCGATCGCTGCCGTCAGTCAGATCACGACTGGGTGCGATCGCTCTTAATTTTTATTTCAAAGTAGCAAAATCTCGCAAGTTCCCCCCTAGTTGCTTCGCCCTTGGCCTCAAACTAATCAGTCTGAGTCTCGTCTGGCTCAGCCGCAATCGCCGCTGGTAGCCAAACCACAAAGGTAGTGCCTACGCCAACTGCAGAGGTGAAGCTAACTTTGCCCTGCAGCAGCTCTACGATATTGGCCACAATTGTCAGCCCCAAGCCTGTACTGTCGGGCAGGCGGGCGCTGTAGCTAGACTGATAAAAAGGTTCAAAAATACGACTTTGATCTTCTGGGTGAATGCCAATTCCTGTATCGGCGATCGCAATTTCAAATCCGTCGGTCCGCGTGGAGCAAACAATCTCAACTTTACCGACCTCTGTATAGCGAATACCGTTGCTCAGCAAGTTGGTAACGACCTGCTGCAGTCTGAGTGAGTCTGTAACAATTTCTGTCTTGTCTAAGGCGTAGTTTTTGACTAAATCCAGGTTCTTATCATTAGCTAAAGGCTCTAATACATCAATAACGCCATTGATGAGCTGGGGAAGGTTGACAGGCAAAACTTTGAGCTTAATTTTGCCCGCCTTATAGCGAGAAATTTCTAAAGCATCGTTAATAATTCGCAGCAGGTTGCGCGCATTTCTCAAAACCCGCTCAATTTGCTTTAGATCTCGATTGTCATTATCGCTTTGGGGATCAATTTTATTGCGTTTAATAATTAAATCTGAATAGCCAATAATTGAATTTAGAGGATTTTTTAGCTCATGGGCTAGGCGAGAAATATTGTCCTGCTGCGCCGCGACTAGACGGCTTAATTCTTGATTGGTCAGCAGTAGCTGGCTTTTGACTTGTTCTAGATCGTCTAAAACTTCTGAGGTATATTTTTTGAAACAGCGACCTACGACCATATCAATCGCAAGATCAATTAGGCGAAAAATTCTAATAGCCTCAGTTGTGTCGAGCTGATTTAGCTCTGATGCTAAATTGGAAAAAATAATTTGTCGTAAAATGCCGTATTCTCGCATCAGCTCTTCGGCATCGAATCCTTGCTGTGCTCTGAGGATGCCATGCTCGATTGCCTGCTCAATCAGCAGCGAGATTTCGCTTTCTTCAGACTGGGATAGGATACTAGACAGTGCTTCAATCAGTAGAGGAACGCTATTACGGACTGATTGATAGGCTAAGTTTCTAGCGCTGGTGACAATTTTGTCTTTTTGAACATCCTCGACCCATTCTTGAACAATCAGCTCGGACTTATTGGCAAGTACTTTTCCAATGTCCATTCGATTTAAAGACAAACAACTTTCAGCGAAAACTAATTGTGTTTACGACAGAGAGATGAACTAAAAGCAACGAAGCGCGCAGTAGGCATAGCAGGCATCAATGGATTCCTATAGATTATCTCAGGCATTGACGGCGAAGGCCAGCTTAATGATTTTCGAGTTTTTTAAGAAAGTTTGCAATCTGTTTCTAAAAACTTTAGATTTGCGTTGGTAAATCTCAGCATCCTGTTGGATTGTGTCTATCGCTGGCTGAGGGAAATTTAGCTGTAGTTCCGCGAGTCCCGCTATCAAAAAGTGCTCTGCTGATCAGCGCAAACAGCCGATAATCATGCCTGCCAAAAGCACAAAGCCGATGCTGACGTTCTGACGAAAAAGACGGCCATAAAGCTGACCGGGCGGGTTATAGCGGTTGAGCTGAGCATACTGCCAGCCCCAAAGCCCTGCTGCGATCGCCAGCGTTAGCCAAAATGCCAGATTTAGTCCCAAATGCCAGCCCAAAAGCCCTAACATCAGCCCCGTTCCAGCAAAGCATAGACCTACAGCTAAGGGAGCCCGCTGCCCAAAAAACAGAGCGCTAGAACGAACGCCAAGCTGCTGATCGTAGGTGCGATCGGGAATGGCGTAGATGGTGTCAAAGCCCAGCGTCCACAGCACCGTTGCCCCCCACAGCAGCCAGGTTGCCAGCTCCAATCGTGCTGTCACCGCTGTCCAGCTAATCAGTACGGCAAAGCCCCAGGCAACGGATAGAACGAGCTGCGGTACCGGGAAAACTCGCTTAGCCAAGGGATACAGCACAATCACCGGAACGGCGATGACGCAGAGCCAGAAGCTGAGGGGATTCAGGTAGCGGGCTAGAAAAAAGGCGCAGATAAAGGCGACAACAGCAACGACCAGCCCGGTCTTAATGGACAAGGCCCGTGAAGCCAGGGGGCGATTGCGGGTGCGCTGCACCTTGGGGTCAATGTTACGATCCCACAGGTCGTTGATGACGCAGCCAGCGGCGCTAGTTGCCAACGTCCCCAGCACGATGACGCCGACCAGTAAGACCGGCGGTGTCCCAGCGGCGGCTAAAAAAACGGCCCACAGCGCCGGAATCATGAGAATTAGACGGCCTGCAGGTTTATCCCAACGCAGCAGACGCAAAACGGTAATCCAAGTGGCCTCTGTTTTCGGCGAGGGCTGACTAACCATGAGCAGTAGAATAACGGCGATATTTTAAGAATATCGGGTTACTATGCCAATCTGGGCAGCAGAATTCTCCAAGCCCCAGCGATCGCGCGCTAGCGCCAATAGCGCCGCAGCTCTTTTCTCAGCCGCTCAATTTCAGCCCGGTTGCCGTTTTCATCCCCCATTTTTTGATGCTGGAGCTTTTTATGAGCCAGTTCTGCTGCTAGCTGCATCAACTGCCGCTGTTGCTTAGTAGAAAAGCCCATCGCCGCCAGCAGTTTGTACGCCTTGGGGCTGGCGATCGCCCGGTAGCAACTCCGGGACAGTACCCAGGGGACTTCATCCACCAGATGTGTTCGCAGGCGAGCACGATCGCAGCGGGCCGCTAGCCACCACAGCAGCAGCATCGCCAAGCACAGCGCTCCGTAGTTAAATACAGCCACCAAAATGGC
Source organism: Sphaerothrix gracilis Ecp01 (assembly GCF_030405905.1). NCBI lineage: Bacteria > Bacillati > Cyanobacteriota > Cyanophyceae > Nodosilineales > Nodosilineaceae > Sphaerothrix > Sphaerothrix gracilis. Next base: position 106,164 of record NZ_JASATW010000013.1, on the reverse strand, counting down.
AATATCGGAACGCACCTCAATCAGAGCGATCGCGCCGTTATGCACCAGATGCAGCGCCATTGCCGTTAGCAGGCCGGTCGTGACCGTCACCACCCGGCCTAGGGGATTGTGCATATAGCGAGCTAGACCGAAGCCGATGCCAACAATGGCGGTCCAAAAGCCGTGCAGTCCGCCAAAAACAATGGTACGCAACACAAATAGGGAAAGCCACTCCTCCCAGCTACTTGTTCCTGCCAGGTACAAAATGTTCTCCACATAGGCAAAGCCGAAGCCTGCCATTGCCCCATAGACCATACCGTCTACCCAGCCGTCGAACTCATGCCGCCGGGTGTAGTAAAGCACGGCAACGGCGATCGCTTTGGCAAATTCTTCCGTTACAGGAGCGCCAATTGCTGACTGGATCAGCTCTGACTGCAGCGAGTCCTGTCCTAAAATTGTCTCAATCGGCAGAGCTAAGCTAATCTGCAGCCGCAGCGCCAGCACAATTGCCGGCACGGCCCCCCAGCAGAAAGCAGAAATCAGATAGCGGGCAGGCTCTTTCTCAAAGCGATCGATACTCCTGACTAGCCAAGTGTAAAAGTAGGCAGGGATAGCAAGGGCGAGAGCGGTGAGCGGCAGGGACATTGGGTGGGGGAAAGGTGGGGAAGGTAAGGGAGGTGGGGATAGTGGCTGATTGAAAGCGGCGCTAAATGAGCATGGGGAAATCGTGTTCTTTACGTGAACTCATAACGCTTTAGCGTTTCAGTTCGTGACAGCGGATATCTGTAGTGAGCCTGAGATTTTCAGCCTAGGCGAGATGGCGTGCTTTGCTATTTCTACAGGCGAAAAAGATTATTCTCCTGAAACTTGCACAAATACGGTGCGCTGGCGGGGGCCGTCGAGTTCACAGAGGAGGATGGACTGGTAGGTGCCCAGGGCGAGTTGACCGGCGACGATGGGGATAAGTTCGCTGTTGTGCAGGGTAATAGCCATCAGGTGAGAATGGGCATTGATGGGTTCGTCAGGGGGAACATCTCGCAGGTGCAGGTCGTTGTGCAAGTAGCGATCGCCTGGTGGGGCGAGCTTGCGCAGGTAGGTTTTGATGTCGGCCAGCAGCCGTTCTTCATATTCGTTGACGGCTAGAGCGGTGGTGGTGTGGCGTGAAAAGACTAAAACCTGGCCGTTTTGCACACCGCTTGCGGTGACGAAGGCTTGAACTTGGGGGGTGAGATTGTAGAGTCCGATGGCTTCATCCGTAGACAACTCTAGAACCTGGTGCTGAATTGACATGGGCGTTTTCAGTGGTAAGCCTTCCCAGTTTACGGAGGAATTGCTTCTAAAATAGTGAGTATGGCCGTAGATATCGCGGCGAGGTCTAGCTGTTTGAGGGGAGGCTAATGATGCCCCTGCTGCAACCCGCTGATGCCCAAATGCGATCGCTGTTAGAGAGCGTTCAGGCGATCGCAGTGGTGGGTCACTCTCATAAGCCTGAGCGCCCCAGCTATCAGATTGCGCAGTTTCTACGGCAGGTGGGCTACCAGATCTATCCGGTCAATCCAGGCAGGTCGGAAATTGACGGCCTGCCTTGCTATCGCTCTCTGGCCGAAGTACCCGCTGCGGTTGACTTGGTCAATGTTTTTCGTCGCTCAGAGCACCTGCCAGGGATCGTCGAGGATGCGATCGCTGTTGGGGCTAAGGCTCTCTGGGCGCAGCTTGGCATTCACCATGAAGGGGCGGCTCAGCGGGCGGCTGAGGCCGGACTGGTCGTGGTTACAGATGCCTGCATCAAAATTGAGTATTTACGTTTGGGTCTATCTGGGCGATCGCCTTCTACTCGTTAGCCTGTTTGTTTGCTGGCTGGTGTTCCTATGTTTCGTAACTTCTCGCTGCCGCGCTGGTTTTTGATCTTTTTCAGCAGTCTAGGACTGGTCGTAGGTGGCTGGCTGCTTCAGCTTTTGTTAGCTTCAGCCCCGGCGGCAACTTTTCCCAAACTAGAAACCGCGCCAATTCCTGCCGAAATCACGCCCTCAGACAGCGTGCTGCAAGCGGCTCTGAATATGGCAGAGCAGGCTAGCGCTACGACCCAAACGGCCCAGACGCCCCAAGACTGGAGCGTGGCCATGAGCCAGTGGGCTGAGGCGATGACATTAATGCAGTCGGTACCCCGCTCTGACCCACAGCGGCTATTCGCCCAGCGCAAAGCCGATGAATTTTTGCGCCACCTCCAAGCCGCTCAGGCAAAAGCAGCAGGGACAGTTCCCGCCGTTTTTCCTACCCTGGGCAGCGACATTTTAGATGAACAGCTAGCGGGCTATCTCTCCTACATTGCCGCCGTGGGGGTACCGGACGTGCTGATTGTGGGCAGTTCTCGCGCTCTGCAAGGCGTGGATCCGCAGGCGCTACAGCAGGCGCTTGCCCAACAAGGATTCTCGGATCCCAAAGTGTTTAATTTAGGCGTCAACGGGGCAACGGCTCAGGTCGTCAATTTCCTGGTGCAGCGGTTATTAACCCCTGAGCAACTGCCTGAACTCATTCTGTGGGCTGGTGGCTCGCGCTCTTTTAACAGCAGCCGGGTCGATCGCACTTTTGCCGGGGTCTTAGACTCACCGGGCTATCAGGCCTTTTTAGCCGGAGAAAAACCCAGCTTCAAGGACAGCGATCGCCTCCTGACGCCGACCCAGCCTCTTGATGCCTACGGCTTTTTTCCCGTAGAGCAGCGCTTCAATCCCAGCACCTACTATCAGCAGTTTCCCCGCATCGCCGGTCAGTACGATGCGGACTATACCCGCTTTAGCTTAGATGGTCTGCAAACGCGATCGCTGACCTCCTTTGCCAATTTTGCGCGATCGCAGGATATACCGCTGTTCTTCATCAACCTGCCGCTAACTCAGGACTATTTAGACTCGGCTCGCTTACGGCGAGAGCGCCAGTTTCAAACCTATTTGCAGCAGCAAAGCCAGGCCCTAGATTTCGGCCTCATCGACCTCGTACAGCAGTGGCCGACTCAGAATGGCTACTTTGCTGACCCCAGCCACCTCAATCGCTATGGCGCAGCGGCGATCGCCCAGCAGTTGGCCAACCGCCCAGATATTCCCTGGTCGGTGCTGCAAACATCGTCTGACGATAGCGATTGACGCCGCCGATACGTCCTTGTAGGGGTACGGCAGGCCACACCCCCTACACAATTAGGCCGCTTGAAATTAAACGGTGGCGGGTTTGGGTTCGGGCTTAGGCGGTTCGGTATTGGCGATCGCTTCAACCACGCGATCGGCAAAGGCGCCATCTACCTGGCGGAACAGGGCAATCTGTCGCTCCTGAATGGGCTGCATACAGCGACCTAAGCTGCCTGCAATGTTATGAACTAGGCGATCTTTTTCGCCCTGATCCAGCATGTTGTAGAACATTTTGCACTGATCGAAGTAGTCTTCTTCGTCTAGCTCAATGCGATCGGCCAGTCCTTCCACATGGTACGGCGGCGCTTTGGCCCGTTCGTCTGCTTTGGGATACTCGTGATGGGTGGGGTGGTAGTTAGCGCGCCCGCCGTTGTTGCCGTCTACCCGCATAAAGCCATCGCGGTAGGGGGTGTTAGCTTTGGTGGCGTGAGGCTGGTTTACCGGAATGGTGTCGTAGTTGACGCCGAGGCGGTAGCGGTGAGTGTCGGCGTAGGAGATGATCCGAGCCTGCAACATGCGATCGGGCGACCAAGACACACCGGGCACGACGTTACCGGGAGAGAAAGCTGCCTGCTCTACTTCGGCAAAGTAGTTCTCTGGGTTGCGGTTTAGCTCTAGCTTGCCGACCCGCTGGAGCGGAAAATCGTCGTGGGGCCAGATTTTGGTCAGGTCGAACGGATTCCAGGGGAAATTCGCGGCCTGTTCATCCGTCATAGTTTGGATGTGCATTGTCCAGGACGGGTAGTTGCCCTGATCGATGGCGTTGTAGAGATCTTTGGTGGCCCAGCGGGGTTCGATGCCCTGCATGTGCATCCACTCGGCCTCGGTAAAGTTTTTGATGCCCTGATTGGTTTTGAAGTGGAATTTCACCCAGATTCGCTCTTCATTAGCATTGATCAGGCTAAAGGTATGGCTGCCATAGCCGTTCATGTGTCGCCAGCCCATCGGTGCGCCGCGATCGCCCATGAGCCACATGACCTGGTGTAGACTTTCTGGCGAAAGCGACCAAAAATCCCACCACATTTCATGCTGCCGCCAGTGCTGCTGGGGATGTTCCTTCTGCGATCGGATAAAGTCCATAAACTTCATCGGATCGCGCACGAAGAAAATGGGCGTATTGTTACCCACTAGGTCCCAGTTGCCGTCTTCGGTGTACAGCTTGATGGAAAAGCCCCGCAGGTCGCGGTAGATATCCGAGCCGCCCTTAGACTTAGCTACCGTTGAGAAACGGACAAAAACTTCGGTTTCTTTGCCAACTTCTGAAAACAGCTTGGCCTTCGTCAGATGGGTGATGTCATCTGTGACGGTGAAGGTACCATAGGCCCCTGAACCAACGGCGTGAACTACCCGCTCTGGAATCCGCTCACGGTTGAAGTGAGCCATTTTTTCAATCAGCGTATAGTCTTCCAGCAGCAGCGGCCCCCGCCTACCCACTGATTTAGAAACTTCATTGCTGGGCACGGGAATGCCAGCAGCGTTAGTTAAGGTGTTATCTTTTTCGGCCAAAATTATGTCCTCGCTTTGATATATAAGCGCCTATAGAAAGCACTGTAGTGCGGCTATCAAAGTTCAACATCTAACCTTCGAGCAGAGAACAATAGCTCTTGAGATAGACGCGTTTCTGAGCCTTTCAACAAAACAACTTTGAGTAAAAACGAGATATCTCTTAAGGCAGACAAGCGACTTGCGGAAGTCACTCTGCTGAGAGATAAACTTGCCGCAGTAATTAACTACATTAAACAGACAGAAATAAAACGCTGAAAAAATTATTGGTTTCAGCGAGGAGAATAATTACTATGGCTAACGAACAGAAAAAAGAAAAGTCTTTTGCCGAAAAGAACGAAGAAAGAATTGAAAGAGCGGTCGATAAGATCGAAGAAACCGCTGGTAAGGAAGTAGAAAATCAGTCTTCTAAAAAAGAACAGTAGATCTAGCCTCGCTCAAAGATTGGGTTGAAGCGCTTTCTGTGGAAGGCGCTTTTTTCGACTGCTGATCGGCCTTATCATGAATTAAAATCTCGATTAGGCGTTGCAGTGAGCGGTAAAGTTTACCTAGTGGGGGCAGGCCCCGGTTTAGCGGCATATCTCACAGTGCGCGGTCAGCAGCTTTTGCAACAGGCTGAGGTACTGGTGCATGATGCTCTGGTAAGTGCAGAGCTGCGATCGCTAATTCCCTCCACCTGTCAGCAGTTTGATGTTGGCAAGCGCGGCGGTCGCCCCAGTACGCCCCAGGCAGAGATTAATCAGCTTTTAGTCCGGCAGTGCCAGCGGGGCAAGCAGGTTCTGCGGCTCAAAAGCGGCGATCCGTTCATTTTTGGTCGCACCCAGCAGGAAATTCAGGCGCTCCAGGAAGCTGGCTGCGCCTTCGAGTTAGTACCCGGCATTTCCTCGGCGCTAGCGGCTCCCCTGCTAGCCGGTATCCCCCTCACCGATCCGGTCTTAAGCCACAGCTTCGCGGTATTAACCGGGCACGATTTAGACTTGCACAACTGGGAGCTGCTGGCCGGGTTAGAAACCCTGGTGATTTTGATGGGAACGCGATCGCTCGGAGAAATTACCCATCAGCTCATAAGCCACGGCATGCGCCAGGAAACCCCCATTGCCCTAATCCGCTGGGCCAGTCAGCCGCAGCAGCAGATTTGGCAGGGAACGCTGCTCAATATTGCGCAGCTCACTAAGGGGGAAAAGCTGTCTCCCTGCGTTATGGTCATTGGAGAAGTGGTCAGGTTACGGGAGTTTTTGCAGATGAAGGTGTCCCCTGCAGCCGTCTCGCCGCGATCGCTAGCGGGCAAAACCGTGTTAGTCACCCGCTCATCCGGGCAGTCAAGCCAGTTCAGTGACCTGCTGACAGCCGCAGGCGCTAGGGTGCTAGAAATGCCTGCCCTAGAAATTCGGCCTCCCGCTAGCTGGGCTGATTTAGACCGGGCGATCGCCCATCTATCTAGTTTCGATTGGCTTATTCTCACCTCTGCTAATGCGGTCAGCTACTTTTGGCAGCGGCTAAATCACCACGGCAAAGATGCCCGCTCCCTGGCTCACCTCAAAATTGCCGTTGTGGGTAAAAAGACAGCCGCCGTCCTGAAACAGCATGGCCTCCAACCAGACTTCATCCCACCGGACTACGTAGCCGACTCGCTAGTCGCGGCTTTTCCAGAGCCTGTAGCCGGGCTGAAGCTGCTATTCCCCAGAGTGGAGAGCGGCGGGCGTGAGGTATTGGTTAAAGAGCTAACGTCTCAGGGGGCTGAGGTGGTAGAAGTTGCGGCCTACGAAACGGGCTGTCCGGCAGGCGTCGATCCCACCATCGCTGCGGCCCTACAGCAGCAGGAGATTGAGGTGGTTACGTTTGCCAGTTCTAAGACGGTGCGCCATGCCTGCCAGCTTTGGCAGCAGGCCCTGGGCGATCGCTGGCCAGCATTACTCAAAAACGTCTGCATCGCCTCCATTGGCCCCCAAACCTCTAGCGCCTGCCGCGATTTGCTAGGCCGGGTGGATGTGGAAGCTGAAGAATACACCCTGGAGGGCCTAACTCAGGCCATAGAGCGCTGGGCTCAGTCCTAAAAAAATCTAGAGATACGAACGGGCGCATCTCTAGAAAAGTTGAATAATTATCCCAAATTAGGGCAAAAATTTAGCGAATAGCCTGAGGTTGCTCAACCAGTTTATTCAGCTCTGCCGCAATGATTTCCTGGGTGACAACGCCCGCTTGCCGGCCCGCAAGCTGTCCCTGATTGAAAAACAGCAGCGTCGGGATTGCCTCAATCATATAGCGCTGCGCCAGTTCTGGCTGCTCGTCAATGTTGACCTTGCCCACCGTTGCTAGGCCATCAAACTCGGCGGCGATCGCCTCAATCACCGGATTCATAATCCGGCAGGGGCCGCACCAGGGAGCCCAAAAGTCTACAACCACCGGGCGATCGCTGTTAAGCACCGCTGTTTCAAAGTTGTCAGTGGTTAGAGTTAACACTTTGTCCGTCATCCTAATTTCCTCGTGTGGTTAAACGTCTAATTTAGGGAAAACACAATCAGCCAAATCTAAAATTTTCATCAAACTGCTACCGACAGGTCTTTCAGCCCGGCCACAATCTCCGCCGGATCTTGGCGCTGGGTGTAGTCCACGTTGATATAGGCCTGAACGATGGTGCCGTCAGTTCGAACCACATAGGTAGCCGGAACGGGCAGCTCAAAGGTTTCATCACCGTTATGGGCAGGCAGGTCAATGCCAAAGTTTTCGTAAATAGGCCGCAGATAAGCGGGCAGGGCAAAGACCAGGCCAAATTCTCTGGCGACTTGATTGCCCACATCGCTCAGCACCTCAAAGCTGAGGTCGTGCTTTTCGGCAGTAGGCAGGGAGCTGTCAGGGGTTTGAGGTGAAATAGCCACTAGGCTAGCGCCTTGCGCCTCAATTTCGGGGAGAGCCTGCTGCAGCGCCTTCAGCTCTAAATTGCAGTAGGGACACCAGCTACCTCGGTAAAAAGAAATGACTACCGGGCCGGTCTGCAGCAGGTCTTGGATGCTAACGGTCTGGCCGACTGCATTCGGCAGGCTGAAGTTGGGAACGCGATCGCCTGCTTTGAGGCTGTTGTCTGCAATATCGCTGGCTTGCAGCTCAGTCAGCGCCTGGGCCATTTTGCCTTTGACTTCATCGGGCATCTGCGCCTGTATCTGGGCAGCAAAGTTAGCTAAGTCCTGGGTCAAGCTCATATTGAATACCTCACTAGTGTGGAAAAATACTCATTTTAGAACGTTTGTTCCAAAATGGCGAAAAATAAAAGACAGGCTGTGGCTGTACTGATTCTATTTTGAAACGATCATTCCAAAATGAGATTAAAACAAGCTGAGAATTTGGCCAGATTCCGCTGGGTTTAAGCAGTTGGCCTAGCTATTTCTGGGCTGTTTCTGGCTGAGGCTGCAGAACGGCCAAAATCAGCTCGGCAGTCTGACGCAAATACTGGGGATCGGGGTTGATCTTGGCAACGACGCGCAGTCCTTGTAGGGCACAGGCAAAATACTGGGCGATCGCCCGCAGATCCTGATTGGCAGCAATCTCTTCCTTAGCCTTGGCCCGCTGCAGCGCCTGATAGAAAGCGGCCTCAATCTGCTGTAGGGTCGCTTTGGCCTGCTGAGTAACCGCGTCATCGTGGGCACCCCGTTCCACCATTGCGTTGGTCATCAGACAGCCCTGACGGTCTAAGTCAGCCGCCGATCGCTCTGCTAGGCCATAAAAATGATCCACGATCGCCTGCCGAGCGGCATCCGGCGCTAACAGCGGCGCTAGGATAGGCTTGACGACGGTGATCTGGTAGTGGGCGATCGCCGCCAGAAATAGGCTGTGTTTGTCCTGGAAGGTATCGTAGAGACTCCCGCGATTGATCCCCATTGCCTCAACTAAGTCCTGCACGGACGTGGCCTCATAACCCTGCCGCCAGAAAACGGTCATCGCTTTCTCTAGCACTTCATCGCGATCGAACTCCTTTTGGCGAGGCATGGTGTTTAGATTTCCTGTTCTTCCCTTATAGCAATTTTGGAACAGACGTTCAATTTCTTAAAACAGCCCAATACTGCTGAAACTTAAAGTTTTTGGGCGATGAGAGAGTTTTTTTCAGTAAAATTGCCGATATGACTTGAATAAAAAGCGTAATTACTCTTGAGATTTTTATAAATACGTCTTACTGCATTCCGACTGCCCCCTGAGATTTACTTGTTTTACAGCTTTGATATTGACTCTTAGCGGCTCAGTCCTCAGCTATTTGACTAGCGCTTGATCTACTTCTGGAGCGATACCCATGACTTCTGTTCAACTCAGTACGTTAACTCGCCATTCCAAAACAGCGACCCAGTTATGGGGCATCCTCCTAGCCCTAGCTTCCGTAAGCCTCACCCTCCCGGTTGAGGCCAGCAATGCTGACTCTTTCTCCAGCTTGAATCAGTCTGAGCTAGAAGAAGAGACGGCGATCGCGCCAGAAAGTGAGGTTATTCAGCTAGCCCAGCTTGAAGGCAGCACCCTAGTCTTTTTCCAAACGGATGACTATGCTGTGCGCGTTTTAGATCGCGGTGCCGCAGGACTGTTTATGAATGTCTTCAACCAGCGCACAGGCATTCAGGAACAAAACGGCGTCCCGGCAACCGCCCTACCTCGGCGGGAAGGAGAACCTGTTCGCTATCTCAGCAGCAGTTCCCGGGATGGAGGAATTGCTTATATTGCGTCGGTGCTAGGCAGAAATTTAGCAGAGCTGCAGATTATAGATGCCGACGGAGACGTGCGAGAGAGCGAGCGTACTAACCGCGTAACCGCCAATATTCCAGGCATTGATCGGGTAGCTCCCGATGAGCTAGAGACGCTGGCGCTGCATCGCGGCAGCCGTTACACGGCGCGGGTGTTGGAGCGCACAGATGGCGTTTTTATGAATGTCTATGACGGTAGATTTGAAAGACAGATTCTCAATGGTCGTCCTGCGCAGGCTATTCCCACAACGGGAGAATTTCAAGATTGGACAACTTATTTGAGCAACGGTACATTTAACGGCGTTCCAGCCGCTTACTATCTGCGTATTAGTCCGCGAGGGCAAACTCAGTTAGATGTTGTCCGTCAAAGTACAGGTGAACTTCTATCGACTGAAGCTACGGGGCGAACGGTAACTTCTCCGGGGGGATCCATCCCCGATCCGCGAACCACCAGCTTAGTGGATGCTTATGTAGTTGCTGTTCCCGGCAATCAAACAACGCTCAATCGCATCCTGCCAATCTATCCTCAGGCTTACCTCGATCGCTCTCGCCAAGGCAACTTTGTAAATGCGGGTTCTTTTACCAACCGCAACTCAGCCTTTGCCCAAATGTTTGACTTAAGAGGTCGAGGGTTTGATGCTCGGGTAGTTTATCGCAACGTCAGCTATCGATAGCAAAACAGTAGGGGCACAGCATACCGTGTCCCTACTGCTTCTGCCCCCCCTTTACTTAAACCTAGCTAACTTCTAACGGCTGGGTTTGTGATTGGGCAAGTAGCTGAGTCATCGATGTTTCAACATCAACCGCTAACTGTTGTCCCAGAATCAGCAGTTGAGCAACGGTCATTGGCTGTGCTGCCCCAGCATCGCTCTGGCGAGAGGATATCCCTGTTCCACTGGGAGATTCTGGCTGATTAGCCGCGAGCGTCTGCAGGAACTGATAGTACAGCTCTTGCGCCCGATCGAGCGATAGCCCCAGATTGAGCCGCTCACCCAGTTCAACCAGTCGCTTCAGCCAGAGAATATCGTCATCGACTGTATCGGGCTGGCCGTTTTGTAGGAGCTGCCATAGGCCGCTGAGCAGCAGGCGTTCTAGGGTTGCCTTTGCGCCCGACAGGTTGAGCTGACAGCTGAAGTGGCTGGCTTCTGTCGCGATCGCCTCCAATTCAGCTATATGACTCAGCCCCACTTGCAAAGGATGGAGATTGGGATCGCTTGCCTCCTGTTCTAGCCGTCTGAGAGATTTAAGCGCGCGATTGCTCAAGGCAATTTCCGCCGCTACCTGAAGCTCTTGAGGCACAGGCAGGCGATCGCGGTGGAACGCCATCAAAATGCCGTAGTTGTCGCGGTAAACCTGCGTATAAAGCTGGTCTAAGCGTTCTAGATTTTCCTGGCTAAGTAACTGCATGATGCGATGCCGTTCTTCCGCGAACAGATCCTGCAGACTATACGCCTGATCCCCAAACAGCCGATTTAGGGCCAACACGGTCTGGGCAGCGCTGGCCTGACTCAGCACTTCAAACAGCTTGGCTTTGGCATTGCTGTAGTCCAGCCGTCCTCGAAAGCGACGAATACAGCAGTGGAAATCCCATCCGCCAATGTGCAACACCGCGAAGGCGAGGCTAGCTTTTTCACGGGTAATTTCAGAGACAATTTCGAGCTGTCCAATGGCTAGGGTTAACGGCCCCATCCGCTGACGCTGATAGTCAGCTTGGTGAATGCTGTAGCAGTAGATCCGCTGTTCGCGGTGATAGGTGGTAAACAGAGAGCTGATGGCATAGTGAGCCGCTACCTGCTCCAGGGTGACGCGGGAGGGGATCGCCAAATGGCGATAGACGCCAGCACCGTCCTTAAAGTAGCTGACATTACTAGGCGCGTCCGCTAAGCGCTCCATGAACTCAGCTTCTAGCTGCAGGCCGGTGACTTCCCCAGCTAGCTCAATAGCCCTAGCTGCATAGCGTAAAAGCTGAGTGCCTTCAGGCCGGGATAGCTCTTCAAAAAACCAGCCGCAGCTCGTATACATCAGTAGCGCATGGCGCTGCATTTCCAGCAGTCGCAGGGCATCGCAAGCTTCAGTCGTCTTTAGCGATCGCTTTTGATAGGCGCTGATAAAGCGCTCAATATTTTCCGGACTGCGATCGCGAATCACCTGCACATAGGCATCACGAGCCTGCCAGGGATCTTGAAAAAACTTACTGCCCGCCGATTCAAACACCTCAGCTAGCTGATCCCGTAACCAGTTCAAAGCCTGTCTGAGAGGACGCCGCCACTGCTGATGCCATTCGCCGCCGCCGCCACAGCTGCAGTCATCTTGCCAGCGATCAACGCCGTGGGAGCAGCTCCAGGCCGTGACTGGCTTTAGCTCCACCTCCCAGGTGGGCGGATTCAGGGTGAGATAGTAGGCGTAGTTCGTCACCATCCAGCCGTGCTGGGGCAGTTCTGTCGTAACGGCATAGGCCAAGGTTTTCTCAGCGCCGCCGCGATGGTGGCCGAAGGTTTCTCCGTCAGTCGCCACTGAGATTAGCTGGGCCGGACGGTGATCCCCGCGCACCGCTTGTCCTAAACGCCCGACAAAGTGCTGGGCTGTATTGAGTACTTCATTGAAGCCCATATCCCTGGAAATTGGGCCGTCATAGAAAAAGATATCAACGTAATTCCGCTTGCCAGGCTTAGCCGGACGATTGAGGAAACAGCGATAGGGCCGAGTGGGATCAATCTGGCCGCCGCCGACCTCATGCCATTCTTCCGGTGGGCGATCGCCATAGCCCATCACCCGGCAGCGTTGGGCCTGGGAGGGAGCCAGAATGATGAAGCGAATATCCTCGTCCGCAAGGGCCTCTAGGGTTGGATAGTCTACTGCCGTTTCCGCCAGCCACATTCCTTCGGGATCGCGGCCAAAGCGAGAACGAAAGTCAGCCTTGCCCCAGCGAATCTGGGTGTACTTATCCGGTTCGTTGGCTAAGGGCAAAATGATGTGGTTGTAGACCTGGGCGATCGCGTTGCCGTGTCCGTTGAAGCGCAGACAGCTCTTGCGATCGGCTTCCAAGATGCGCTGATAGGTTTCTAGGTCATGGCGCTCCAGCCAGCTCATCAGGGTTGGGCCAATGTTGAAGCTGATGTACTCGTAGTTGTTGACGATGCAGGTGACTTCACCCTGAGCGTTAAGAATGCGGGCAAAAGCATTAGGCCGATAGCACTCATGCAGAATGCGCTCATTCCAGTCGTGAGCCGGAGCCGCGCTGGGCTGACGCTCGATCGCATCTAGATAGGGATTCTCTCGTGGCGGCTGATAGAAATGACCGTGAACACAGATATAAATGCCTGTAGGACTGGTCTGCCAGGTTTCCTCTGAAGGCGTTTGAGTCTGAACAGGAGGAGTGATCGCCGGAGAATTAGGTGTATGAGACATGCAGATTTAATTTTGAAAGAGCAGATTACTTGACGGTCATGACGCTGTGCAAAGAGCGGCTGTAGCGATCGCTCAAGCGTCAAAAATAGCTGTAAAAATTTAGAAAACTTGCTTCAGCAGTATAGCGAGGTTGCTGTTTCTAGAATATCGGGGGGATCAGAGGATATCAAGCAGCGAACGCTCAGTACACAAGACGTAAGCCGATGTCACGCTAATTAACAGTAGCTTTATTTTTATTTAATTTCTCTCTGTCAGTCGATAGAGCGATCGCTGTTTCTGTCAGGGCATGGGCGGATATTGCTCGCCCGCCTGAGACTGAGATCCTGGGCAGACTGGGCGGACGGGCTTAGGAAAGATGAGCATTACCAGCCGCTTCGTCACGCTGAATTTAGAAGATTCAATCAAGCCAATTTCTAAAGGTTAAAGCTGTTGTAAAGGGAAAGCAGTTCTTAAACACCTCTTTACGCCAGCTTTACCTGTGTCTGGGACGGTAATTCGGTGGAAGTACTGGAAATTAGCGTTTTACGAGCAGCGTAAGTCAATGCTTGGCTTATTTCTGTTCAGCTCAATACATCTGGCTGAGGGCAGTCCTTGATAACTGCGCTGGATGTTTAAGCGCGATCGCGGCTTTCAGTACTGGCTTTGTCGCTAACCGAACAACCTGTTTGGCCCCATATCCTTGGTTCTCGGCGGCTGAGCGTTCCCCACGACCTGGCCACTAATTTTGTCAGGGATGACATTCGAGTATTGCTTTCTCACCTATGTTCTGAGGCACAATGGCAACCGTATTTATCAACGAGATTCACTACGATAATTCAGGCACCGATGTCGGTGAATTTATTGAAATTGCTGGGCCTGCTGGCATTGACCTGACGGGCTGGAGCTTAGTCCTCTACAACGGCACCGCCAGCCAGCGCAGTCCCTATAATACCGAGACGCTAAGCGGCATCATTCCCGACCAGGGTGGCGGCTTTGGCACTGTCGTGATTAACTATCCTAGCAATGGCATTCAAAATGGCTCTCCTGACGGTATTGCCCTAATTGATGCTGGCGGCAGCGTCGTCCAGTTTCTCAGCTACGAAGGCAGCTTCACAGCCGCCAGCGGGCCAGCCGCCGGACTTACCAGCACTGACATTGGCGTAAGTGAAGGCTCCTCAACGCCTGTGGGCTTCTCCCTGCAGCTAGCGGGATCAGGGACTCAGGACAGCGACTTTACCTGGAGCGCTCCGGCGGCTGAGACGCCCGGTGCTTTTAACTCAGGCCAAACCTTTGGCGCTGCCAGCGGCCCCGCCGATCCCGTAATCAATGAATTTGTCTTCAATCACACAGGCAGCGACAACCGAGAGTTTGTTGAAGTTTTTGGCGATGCCAACACAGACTATTCCAGCTTTAGCGTTTTGCAGATTGAAGGGGATAGCACAGCGCCTGGCACCATCGACAGCGTGTTCTCAGTCGGCACTACCGACGGCAGCGGCTTCTCAACTACAGGCTTCCAAAGCAACACCTACGAAAACGGCACTGTGACCCTGCTGCTGGTTGAGAACTTTTCAGGCAGCGTGGGTGACGATTTGGATCTAGATGATGACGGTGTCGCCGACATGACGCCTTGGGATCGCGTTGTTGATTCAGTCGCAGTGAGTGACGGAGACGGTGGCGATCGCACTTACGCCGAAACCGTTTTGGCTCAGGGCTTCGACGGCTTGAATAACTTCACGGTCGGGGGCGCGTCTCGCATTCCCAATGGCGTAGACACTGATACGGCTGATGACTGGGTGCGCAACGACTTTGACCTAGCCGGGATCGATGGCAATGCAGGTACGCCAGAACTGGGTGAGGCATTCAACACGCCGGGGGCGGTGAATGCGCAGGTGACCGAGAGCGACCTACCACCTTTAGCGGCTGCTATCTATGAAATTCAGGGGGCTGGGCAGGTTTCTGAGCTGGTAGGGGAGCGGGTGCTGACCAGCGGCATCGTCACGGCGGTAGACTCTAACGGCTTCTACGTACAAGATCCCGCCGGGGACGGCAGCGAGGCCACCTCCGACGCGCTGTTTGTTTTCACGGGCGGACGACCCAGCGTCATGGCTGGTGACGAGGTGCAGATTGAAGGGGCCGTCAGCGAATTTATTCCGGGCGGCGCTGGCACAGGCAATCTGTCAATTACGCAAATTAGCGGCAGCCCAGAGATCACAATCCTCTCTAGCGGCAATGCCCTGCCGGATGCGGTGATTTTAGGTCGCAGCGGCCGGGTTCCTCCCAGTCAAATTATTGATGACGACGGCAGCTTTTATAACGTTTTAGCAGGCGCCGGCGTTTACGAACCGAATACCGACGGCATTGATTTTTACGAAAGCGTTGAAGGGATGCGGGTGACGGTAGAAGATGCCGTGGCCGTCAGCGGCACCAACCGCTTTGGCGAAATCTTCACCGTGGCGAATCAGGGGGCCGATGCCACCGGGATCAGCGATCGCGGCACGCTTAACATTGCGCCAGACGACTACAATCCAGAGCGAATTCAGATTCAGGAAGATTCTGGCATTTTAGATTTAGCCAGTGCTTATGAAACCGTGGATACGGGCGCGGCTTTAGGAGATATCACCGGCGTCGTCAGCTACAGCTTCGGTAATTTTGAAGTGCTGGTGACGGAGGACTTCACTCAAAATATTCAGCCTTCTGGTTTACAGCCTGAAGTCAGCTCGCTCACCCCGGTCGAAGACAGCCTCACAGTGGCTAGCTACAACGTCCTCAACCTAGATCCCAACGATCAAGATGGCGACACCGATGTCGCAGACGGGCGGTTTGAGGCGATCGCCCAGCAGATTGTCAATAATCTCAAGACTCCAGATATTGTTGCCCTGCAGGAAATTCAGGACAACGACGGTTCGGTCAATAGCGATATTGTCTCTGCCGACGAAACGCTGCAGCGCCTGGTAGACGCGATCGCTGCTGCTGGTGGCCCCACCTACGAGTTTGTGGATAATCCCTTCATTGGCGATGACACCAGTGGCGGCCAGCCTGGTGGCAATATTCGCACCGCTTTTCTCTATAATCCCGATCGGGTTGATCTAGCGGGCGATCCCCAGCTTACCGATCCCTTCGCTGGATCAATCCAAACGGTGGTTGATCCCCAAGATCAGCAGACCAATCCAGATAATCCCTTCTTTGATACGCGCCTGCCGCTGGTTGGCTTCTTTGAGTTTCAGGGCGAAACTGTCACAGTGGTAAACAATCACTTCTCCTCCAAGGGCGGCAGCGCTCCCCTATTTGGGCAAATTCAGCCTGCCGCAGACTTGCAGGAAGATCACACCGTCAACGGCAGCCTTGATGAGCGCCAAGCCCAAGCCCAGGCAGTAGTTGACTATCTCAGCCAAAACAACTTGATCAGCAATCCCGATGCTAAGACTATTGTGCTGGGAGATCTCAACGAGTTTGAGTTTATTTCTCCAGTGGAAGACATCTTAGGTGGGCCGCTGACCAACCTCACCGATACCCTACCAGCGGATGAGCGCTATAGCTTCATTTTCCAGGGCAATTCTCAGTCCCTAGATCATATTTTGGTCAGCGATACCCTACTGGGTGGCTCTCAGTTTGACATTGTTCACGTCAATGTCGAGTTTGCGGAAACCCCCGGTCGCGCTAGCGATCACGATCCGCTGTTGGCCCGATTTGATTTCGAGGCCATTACCGATGGACAGGGAGATGAAGATGACGACGCAGAGGATGAGTTACTGCATGGCGGTCGCTGGCAGCACTTAGCTGAGTCCTTTGAGGACAGTTTCCAAGCGTCATTTGCAGCTAAGCAAATGTTCTTAGGCGCGGCTTTTGCTTCAACGCCTATGCTGATGGGTGAAGATCTCCTGGCTGGCTTTAGGAATAATCTTTTTGCTCAGCTAGAAGACGTTTTTATGACTCACCGCTCGGTTGAATAGACGACCTGCAGCAACTTGAGCAATATAAAAATCCCTGATCTCGCTGAGATCAGGGATTTTTCCAAATGGGCGATCGCTCTATTCGTCCTCGCCTTCAACTCGCATCGGCGGCTCGACCGCGTAGTTGTCTAAACGACCAGACTCGTCAATTCTGTAGCCGCCAGTGGTAGACATGCCGGTGCCTTCTTCTTGCTTGTCAACGGCTTTTATATCCTGCACATTCTCAGCCGTGTCCGTATTGGCCGGAATTTCCATATCAGGAGGGTTTACGGCAGTGGTCTGAGCGGTTGAGGCAGCTTGCTGACTGCCAGGTGCGCCTTTACCAAAGCCAGCCGCTTCCGGATCGCCTGGGACGTTGCGATTTTGTTCTTCTGCCATAAAGAGTTCCTCTATTACTATTTATGACTTCAGCGTAACGATTAGGGCTAGCGGGCCGATTCCCTCTGTCGGGATAAAACAGGTATAAGTGTCTCTTGCTTTGGATGGGGATCGTAGCTCTTGGGCGGGTTAACTAGCGCCATCGGCATTACGCTGCCGTTTGCGATCTATATGGGCATGAGTCAGGCGATCGCGCTAGTTTTAGGCCCGGTGGGCTGGACAGTGCTAGCAGGCGGCATTCTCTACACGCTCAATCAGCCCAACTGGAATCGGCTAGCGCTGGCCGTTGTTTACATCTCCGTGATTCGGACCTCACTTGAGCAGAACGAAGCCATTAGACAAGCAGAAATCAAGAAAGCCCAGCAAGAACGGATTGAATTCTGGGCAGCCAGGGGTATTCAAGTCAAGTAGAGCGCACTGACAGTAAGCAGGGTCATTTTCTTCGCGAGCGATGCTCCTCTGGAGCCGTTTCATGAATGTCAAAGCAATCCACTCCAGTTCTTCTTCGTTGGTCTACTCATCTTGCTGCATAGAGTAGTAAATTTTTGTCTTGCTCATGTCCACACCCGCTGAATCGGATACAAATCAAATTTGTCATCACGGCTCACAATATCTAGCGAGTAATCCACTGCTTGGGCAACTAAAATGCGATCAAATGGATCCCGATGATTAGGGTAAAGCGGTAAATTTAGGTAGATTTCTAGACTCTCAATCTCGATGGGGATAATTTCAGCTCTGATAACCGAGATACGATCCAATAAACTCTTCAAAGAGCAATCAAGCTGAAGTCTGCCAATACTTATCTTGATGACTATTTCCCAAAGACTTGCCACGCTGAAAAATAAATCTGACTTGGCATCGACTATCTCTTTGGCTCTTTGACTTAAATTGGGATCCTTTGATGTGTGCCAGAGAACAACATGAGTGTCTAGGAGAAACGCCATGTTACATATAGTCCTTTAAGTCTTCTAAGGGATCATCAAAATCATCGGACATTGTAATTTTTCCAGCTAAGCTGCCGTAGCCATACTTCTTTTCGAGGGCAGCTTTCTGCTCAGCATCAAGTAGTTCCACGGACGTATCAAAGTCTTCCGGCAATGGTAGCCTAAAAGTTCCTTTTATCGAGCCTGCTAATCGTCGTTTCTTCGGCCTCTCTTCTGTCGTATAGGCTTGTAAGTATTTTTCGTTGAGATACCTGGCGTAATGTAGAACCTCTTGCTGAAGAGATTTCGGCATCTGAGTTAGGATTTCTAAAAGTTCTGCGTCAACAGCCATTGACTACGCCTCCTGTACTTTGACTAAAAACATGACAGCGATTCCGATTTGAATGAAGACGTTGTTTTTGTACCGGGAATTTGGGGATTACGGCTCACAGTTACATCATGCCTCGCCTTGAGGCTCTATGGTATTGGGCATTTGCTGGTTGAGCGTTTTCAGGAAAGGGGCGAGCGGTAAGCTTGCTTATGCTACTTGAGCTGATTCGGTGGACTGCTAGTAAGTTTGGCCCTTTTTGAGGCGGGTGATGCTCCTCTGGAACCGTTTCACGACCGCTAAACTAAACCACTTTAAGTGCTCTAGATTAACCGCGATCGCGCCTCTGAATATTACGAATCCACTGGATCTGCTGAAGGTGGATGCCAACCGCCTTGAATCCAAAAACGTCGTGCTCTGACAATAGCCCCGTCATTATGAGCTTGGTCGTTCAGGTCAAGGCGAAGCTACCCAGCGATCGCGGCTGGATATGATCAATCTCAAAGCGGGCCGCACTCGCTTCTTCAGAAGAATGACAGTATTCGCATAGAAACTTAGCTCGTTCCCGAACTTGCTGGCGTAGCTCTCTAGAAATCGCCATCCTAAACAGACTCAGCAATAATTTTTGCGTTTAGCAAGGTGAAAATTCGGTCGAGTTCGAGAATGCCAGTTAGTTCTACCGATTCCTCCGAGGTGAGATTAGCTGCTCTCTGCTTCTTGTTGAGGGTTTCTAACCGTTCTTGCAAGTCATCGCTGAACTTGAACAGATATGCGCCCCGAACCGACTTCACCTGAATGCCCGAATCAATAAAAGTAGAGGGCTGAATCATAAGCTGAGCGTTCATCGTTCACCTACGTAGTGGGCGGGAAGTTTTCTAATGACCTATCTCCATTATCTAGACTCCATAAGATGACTGGGTAGATACAGCTCGCTGCGTTTTTAGCAGCACAGCTAGAGCTAGGTCGCCTGAACTGATTGGGTGGATCGCCAGTTGGGTGAGTCTGTTTTCAGTGCAGACAATTGCTAGGCCAAACTACTCCAAGCGCTTTAGATTAACCGCAATCGCCTTTAAGCTCAGCAGCTTTTCCGCAATAATAATTAACGTCACTTCATAATAGCGATCGCAGTCTGCACACCGTTTTAGTCATAGAGGCCACGCTAGATGGATTTGAGTTCGCTGGTTTTTCAAGGGCTTTGGGGACTTGCCTCAATTGTCATTGCTGAAATGATTCGAGATGTCTATCATTTGGTCAGCCACTATTGGGCACCGCTGCAGCGGCTGCACAACTGGCACCATAAGGCTTACAAGCGCGACTTTACCCCCATCAGCCCGCAACTGTACGCCAAAGCCCAGCTCTACAACGATGTGCCCGAATCGCTGTTCATGATGGCAATGCTGGCAGGACTGGCGATCGCCAGCGGTCAGCCCGGTCTTTGGTTAGGGTTTCTCTATGGGGCTGGCTTCTTGGGCGCGGCGGTGGCGCGATCCCAGGGCTGGTTGCTGCTGAGCGACCTGACCCACGAACCTGGCCCGCTGACGGAAACGCCTAGCAATTGGATAGTGAATCGCACCTATCACTGGCGGCACCATTTTGATGACACTAATGCTTACTATGCGGGATACTTTACTTTGCTAGACAAGCTAGTAGGCTCAGCCGTGTCCCTGAAAGGAAAAGTAATTGCTATTACCGGTGCTTCTGGCACGTTGGGTCAGGCCCTGATTACCGAACTGGCGCGGCAGGGGGCCAAGCCCATTGCCATCACCACATCTCCCAAAGCAAATTGGGATCCAGAACTCAAGGTTTTGTACTGGCAGCCGGGGCAAGAAAGTCAGCTTCAGGCGGCTCTGAGCAAAGTCGATATTTTGGTAATCAATCATGGCTTGAACGTGCATGGCGATCGCTCGGCAGCCGCGATCGAAGCTTCATTACAGGTCAATGCCCTGTCGGCCTGGAAGCTTGCAGAAGTGTTTATGACAACGGTAGAAACCTCAGCTCAGCGGGCCAATAAGGAAATTTGGGTCAATACCTCAGAAGCTGAGGTTAACCCGGCTTTCAGCCCTCTCTACGAAGTTTCTAAGCGACTTTTGGGCGACTTGGTGACGATGCGTCGCCTTGATGCCCCCTGCGTCATTCGCAAAGTGATTTTAGGCCCGTTTAAGAGTAATCTCAATCCTATTGGCGTTATGTCGGCTGCCTGGGTTGCCAAAATGGTAGTGGCGCTGGCTAAGCGCAACGTCCGCAACATGATTGTGACGATTAATCCGCTGACCTATCTGCTTTTTCCGCTGAAGGAAACGAGTCAGTCGCTTTATTTCAGACTATTTTCTAAAAGTCAGCCGTAAAAACTGCATAGGTGCTGACGGTCAGAAATACTTTCTCTTGGCAATCAGCCGTTCAACACACTCCTTGGGGAGCATATACAGACCCTCGTTTTCTGACTGAAGACGAGGGCTTTTTTTGACTATGGGCGAGCAGCTTCATCGGTCTGAAAGGCAAAGTCGCCTCGATTCTGAGGCAGGTTAGCTCCCACCAGGCAGGCTCCGGTTAAGATCACACCTTCTAAAATTGCGCCGCCCAAGTCCGCACACAGCAGGTTAGCACCTGTAAGCGAAGCGCCAGACAGGGTTGCGCCGCGTAGATCAGCTTCTTCTAGGTTGGCATTATTAAACAGAGTCCCCTGCAGCTCGGCCCGACTCAAATCCGCGCCGTAGAGATTGGCGTCGCTCAGGTTGGCTCCCCGCAGGTCGGCTCCGCGCAGGTCAACCCGCTGCAAATCAACTCCCATTAGGTTGACGCCGCTGAGAAAAGCACCGGCCAAGCTAGCCCCGGATAGCCTTGCCCCCATAAGATTGACGCCGCGCAGGTTGGCCCCCCGCAAATCAGCGCCGCTTAAATCGCTCTGCATCAGGTTGGCCCCCCACAGGTTAGCCCGCAGGTCAGCACTCATGAGCTGTGCCCCCATCAGGTTAGCGCCCTCTAAATGAGCCTGGGCCAGAGTCGTGTGGCTAAAATCAACCCCTATCAAGCTCGCGCCCGCTAGGTGAATCCCAGCTAAGTCAAGTCCTGAAAGGTTTTCATCATCTAAGTTAGCGCCCGCCAGCTGAGTTAGTTGGCCGGAACGAATTGAATCGATATCCATAAACAAGGTCACGCGGGTTAAAAAATCTATGATGAGGTTGACTGAGCTAGATCAGAGACAGGATTGGTGTCGGGGTGCAGCAGCCCGGCTCCCATCGTGATTTTGGTAGGAATGCTGGGCAGGCTCAGTCCCTGCTGCAGCCCTCGTACGATTAGCCCCAATATTTCAGTTAGCTTGGGATCCCAGCGAACTCCCTGTTCGGCCTGACAGGTGCGCAGTGCTGCCGAAAATCTTTCGTTTACGTCGGCTTCAGTGTCCGCAGAATGGGTATCTGCCGGATTGGCTACTCGCTCTTGAAAAGCCGCTACCAGCCCCAAAATACGGGACTCTAACGGAATGCGATCGCCGCTGAGATGAGCCGGTGGCCCTGAGCCGTCCCACCACTCGGTCTGGTGAGTGATAATTTCGGCAACGGCTCGTAGACGCGGCATTTTGCGGAGCACCTGAGCGCCGGGTACCAGCGGGCAGCTAGGGGCTGCGGTGCTATCACTGGCTGTTGAGTCCATTGGCAAGGGGGCAATGCGGTGCAGCAGACTGGCCAGTCGTAGCCGCTGTAGCTGCCAAGCCGGTAGATCGATTAGCTGACCTACCATTTCAGCCAGAGAAGCCACCTCTGCTGCCGCATAGGGATTTTTGGGGTCGGCTAAATCCGCGAGCTGGGCCATGCGCAAGAAAGCCTGCACCTCGTTGGAGACGAGGTTAGAGCTGAGGGCTTCGGTAAAGTCAAAGGACTCGGTACCAAAGAGAGAAGCCTGGCTCGACTGTAAATATTCAACGACGCGAGACACGACGCTGCCTAGACCATCGGCGGTAGAAACTTCGCTGACCTGATGCGCTATTTGCTGGTAGTGCTGTTGTAGCTGCGACTGGAGTTCAGGCTGGTACTTGCCAATATGGGCGATCGCCAACTGTACGGTTTCTCGTACTAAATCCGGTTCAAATGTCCAAAAGCCGTAAAATTTGCGTTCTAGATCATGGTCGGGGCGTCCCTGCGGCCCGTAGTCCTCATCCGACAGCTCCTGACAAAGCACCATTGCCGTGTAGTCGGGCGCAAAGATGATCAGGTGCCACTCTTGGGAAACCGGATCGTCGGGATCAAGATCGACAAGAGCTACATTCTCTCGCTGGCTAGTAGGATGACTGTGAAACCCGGTATCGGTACCCGCCATAATCGCAATCTGACTGGCGCGATCGGCAATATCGCCATAGCGATCGGCTTCCTGCAAATACCATTTACCCTGCTGAAAAGCGGCAATTACTAAGGGCTGACTGCCCATTGCCAAAATACAGTCCTCCAGCGCATGACAAAGCGCTACCAGGGTGTTCTTGTAATACACGCCGAAGTTGAGCGGACTTTTCTCCGCCGCATCTGCCTGATGGCTCTGAAATAGCTGTCGTAATATTGATCCCTCTAACATAACCTTGCGCTCTACCTGCTGTGACCCACCGTGAAATCGCCCGTGAAATCGCTTATCCCCATCATCATAAATAGAACAAGTGTAATACCTTACCTCGCCTCCAAGTCTTAAAAATTGCTACAGCTATCTCGAAGCAGCAGTTAGCTGCCGCTGCTTTGCCTCTATTGGAGCCGACAGTGCCTCATCTAGAGACGATTTGCCTAAGCGCTCCTCCAAAATATCCATCACCTCGCGGCCAAAATCATGGGGATTCTGCCGCCAAGCCTGCAAGCACACTTCACCAAAGAAAGATCCCAGCGGCTGCGGATTCCACAGCAGCTTCCGAGCTGTCCAAGGCATGACGCTCATCGGGTTGTAGTCCGGCTGCAGCATATTTTGCTCGAAGGCGTAGTTTTCCAGGTGAGTATGGGGCTGGAGGCCAATGAAGAAAATAGCCGGTTCCACTTTGTCTCGCCCAAAAACGGCTTCTAAAGCGCGGTGATAGGCCACGGTTTGACGGATTGTTTCCGGTCGCTCATCAATGACGTTAAATGAATAGTTGACCGAAACCAGATCGTTAAAGCCAGCATTTTTGAGATCGCGGCAGTTTTCTAGCACCGTCCGCAGGTTGTAGCCCATACGCATTTTCCGCACCAGCTCTTGCGAGCCGCTAGTAATGCCAATCTCGAAATAGTTCATGCCGGTCTTGACCATCAGATCGCACAGCTCTGGCGTCAAGTTGTCAGCTCGAATATAGGCGGCCCAGTGAATGTCCGCCATGCCAGCCGCCAAAATTTTCTCTAATAGCTCAACTGCATCGGAAATAAACCGCCGCGCCGGAATAAACTGGGCGTCAGTAAACCAGAAATTACGAATGCCGCGCTGATAGAGCTGGCGCATTTCAGCTACCACCTCATCGGCTGGATTAATGCGCACCTGCTTGCCTTCAATCACCGTGTAAACGCAGTAGCAGCAGTTGTGAGGGCAGCCTCGCTTAGTCTGCACGCCGATATAAAAGTCTTGTTCCTGCAGGTAGTACTCAAACTCAGGCCAAATCTGCTCGATATATGAATAATTGCAGGCCGTTTTTTCAATCGGAGTCGGCCATTCATGAATTAGGCGATCGCGCGGAGTGGTTTCGCCGACGACATAGCAGCGCTCGTCTTGAAAATCTTGCTGCCGCAGCATTTTTTCCAGCAGCGCCTCTCCTTCTCCCACTGAAACGATGGTGCCTCGTGGCAGCATAGCGCCAAGCTGCTCATAGAAGACGCTGACGGCTCCGCCGCCCACCACGGCTTTGGCTTCAGGGCGATAGCGGCGTGCTCGCTTAGTGCCGCGCTTGATCAGTCCTAAATTTTGCCATAGCTCACTGTAGTAGGCCGTCGTCACCCGCAGCCCCCCTAAAGCGCCTCGCAGCTTCACAAAAGGGTTACGAGCATAAAACACTTCAAAAGCGTGCTGCAGCGGATTGCCGCCCCGACCGCCCACTGGAGCATAAATTTGAATGTCTCGCCAGGAAAAAACCAGTAGCGAAGGCTGAAATTGATCAATGCAGGCATCTAAAGCCCTGCTGTAGTCCAGCGGTGGAATCGTGCCTAAATCAAAGATACGCTGCTCAACGGCGGGAAATAGCTTATGAACATGATCGGCTAAATAGACAACACCAATCGGAAAGATGGGATTGCACGGTAGGCGAACATATAAGATGCGATCGTTCATAGGAAGTTCCTAAGTCCGTTGGAGGCAGCGTCAAATCGAGCACGATTGCTTGCCGACTTGTTCAAGCGCGTTATCAAAAAGCAAGTCAGCTAACATCGCTTAACTTCACCCTCAGGCCGCGATCGCTGCTAAACGCAGCATTTCGACCAAATCTCTCAGATAAAGTTATATATCTTTACGATAACACTCACATCTCAAGTGCAAACCCTACTTTTAGCGACTGACTCAAAAAAAGTTGGAATTAGGCTTTGAGATCGCAGGTGAGTTGCTCTCTTCAAGGTTTCTGAGCTAGCAAAGGCTAGCCAGCCGCCGTAATGGATAAGTTCAGCGGGCTTGAGGCCGATCAGAGCAGATTCAGCCGAAAACTTTTGAAAATGTGGTATAAAAAACTAATATTTAATCTTTTCTTCAACATAGGAGATTTTCGGTCTAGAGACTGAGGGATATTTCACTGCGTCGCGCTACTGCTTGCTGCCTCACTACTTACCTCGCCAAAAGAAATATTAAATAGAGTCAACTCTTTTCTCAAAAAATTAAGCAAAAGGCCGGGTTGGTAGTCGCCTTTACAACCCGCTGGGATCGCTGAGTGTTAACCTAATTGCAGTAGTGATGCGAGCAGCTAAGTCCCAGGTAACTCTATGGCACAAATTCTTGATCCCCTGCCACCCGAAAGCAACGATAAACTTCTGTGTTGTTATGTAAACGCAACGAGCAAGATCCAGATTGCTCGGATTACCAACGTCCCTAACTGGTATTTTGAGCGGGTGGTTTTTCCAGGACAGCGGCTCATTTTTGAAGCCTTTGCCACTGCCCAACTGGAAATTCATACGGGTATGATGGCAAGCGCTATTCTCTCAGATACGATCCCCTGCACCCGTCTGCTGGTTGATGATCCTCAACCTCCGTCGGAACCCGCGCCTCCTGCAGCCGATCGAGAAGCTGTGCCAGCAGGTCTAGCCGCTGTGTCTGCTGAATAGGCTAAATGGAAGCCACTGGGATTGGGTTCGTCGTGTACGCTAGGAAATAGTTTTCCGCACTTAATTCTGCATACACATTGGACTTACCCTCTTTTATCTGGCTTTGGCGTATTGCAGCCTGGTCGATGGGGTTTACTCTGTCGGCCTATTTTATTTTGGCTGTTAGTGGCGGCTGGATCTCGTTAGCGCGTCAGACGCGGCGATCGCGTCCCGGCTGGCTGCGCCCACTCCACTATATTGTCGGCGGCGTTATGGTGGCGCTGGTGCTGCTGCTGTTGGCCATTGGCATTGTAGGCACGCTGGGGGAATACGGCAGCTTAGGCCATTCGGTTCATCTCCCGGCAGGACTGGACGTGGTGGCGCTGGTGCTTATTTCTGCTGGCAGCGCTATTTTCATTAGCCCGCAGCGGCCCTGGGTGCGGTTCTTGCACGTGGGCACCAATATTATGCTGTTCGGAGCACTGGCGCTGGTGACCCTGAGCGGCTGGCAGGTAGTGCAAAAATATTTGCCGTAGAATAAAGGCAATGAGCTATTGATTTCAAAGTAAACGCCGTGCAGCCTTCCACAGAAGTTAATACCCCTACTCCCACCTCAACCGCGATACCGGCAGAGGGAGATATTTTTCATATTTCGCCATTAATTCGGATTACGCTGCTGGCCTTTTATCTGGCGCTAATGATGCCGCTGCCCTTTTTAGCTGAAGCCACAGCGGCTCCGGTGCCAGCCAGCGCTTTAGCCGCTGGTATTGTGCTGGGCGGTGTTGTGCTCTACGGCGTTCTGAGTGAACAGGTGATTACCAGTGAATCCGGGATTCAGGTAACCTATCCTGCCTGGGTAAGATTATTTTGGCGCAAAGGCTGGCAGCTCAACTGGGATCAAATCAGGGCGCTAAAGCCTCGCTCTACCGGGCAGGGGGGTATTGTTTACTACTTTGTCAGCCAGGCGGAAGAAGCTTATTTGTTGCCGATGCGCGTAGCTGGCTTTGGACGACTGGTACGGCAGGTAGCCGCCAAAACCGAGATTGATACCCGCGATGTGCGGCCTCTATCGCAGCCGTGGATGTATTTTATTCTGCTAAGTCTGACAGTTTTGCTGCTGCTGACGGATGCCTGGACCGTTTCAACGGCGATCGCCCTCAGTTAGAGCAACCCGTATATGGCTCAGCTTAGGTTTGAACAGGTTAGTCTGCAGGCCACCGTCGGTCAGGCTGAGATTTTGCAAGATCTCAGCTTCAGCGTCGAAGCGGGGGAGCTAGTGGGCTTAGTTGGGCCTTCTGGGGCAGGTAAAACCTCTCTGCTCCGTCTGATCAATCGCCTTAGCGATCCGAGCCAGGGGCGGATTTTTTGGGAGGGTCAAGACCTGCGACAGCTTCCCGTAATTGCGCTGCGACAGCAGATCATGCTGGTGGCGCAAGAGCCCAAGCTGCTGGATATGACCGTAGAAGAAACCCTGTGGTATCCGCTGCGGCTGCGCCATCTGGCGCGATCGCAGGCCGAAAGCCGTATCCAAACCTGGCTGGAGCGTCTGCAAATCCCGTCAGACTGGCTATCACGCAGCGAGCTAGAGCTATCGGTAGGGCAGCGGCAGCGAGTGGCGATCGCCCGTGCTTTAGTCACAGAGCCGAAAATACTGCTGCTCGATGAACCGACATCGGCCCTAGACGCTGGCAACGGTATGCGGCTGATGAACCTACTCCAGAGACTGGCCCAGCAGCAGACAACCATTTTGATCGCCAATCACCAGCTCGATTTGCTGCAGCCTGTCTGCAGCCGTATTCTGCATCTAGAACAGGGAAAAATTGTGCAAGACCTGCCCCATGCGGCCATAGACTGGCCCCAACTCCGCCAGGCTATTGTGCAGGCTCAGCAGCAGGAAGAAGATGAATGGCAGTGAGCCTAACGCTGATGCGCCACTGACATGACGGGTGGGGGCGAAGGGCTGACTGTTGAACTATTACGGCTAGGCTGCTCCTTGCTAATGCGCTCAACGTTAAAGCGATAGCCCACATTGCGAACGGTTTGAATGATATTGGGCTGACGCGGATCGGCCTCAATTTTTTTACGCAGCGATAGCACGTGGGTATCAACGGTGCGCGGATTATCAATCGCGTCCGGCCAGGCTCGCTTGAGCAAGTCTGAGCGGCTTAGAGGGGAGCCAGCGGCCTGGGTCAGCACGTAGAGCAGGCTAAACTCCTGCGGGGTTAAGTCAATGAACGCTTCCTTGTAGCGCACACGTCGCTGTACCAAGTCAATATGCAGTTCGCCATAGCTGAGAGAGGCCGGGGCGATCGCTTTTTGACTGCGCCGCGTCAGTGCTTCCACACGGGCTAGAAATTCTCGCATCCCAAAGGGCTTAGAGAGATAATCATCGGCTCCGGCTTTGAGTCCTGTAACAATATCGGCCTCTGTTGTTCGAGCCGATAGCATTAAGATTAGAACTTGTCCCTGCTGCTGCATCCAGCGACACAGCTCTATGCCATCGCCATCCGGGAGTTCTGAATCCAAAATCACCAAATCCGGACAGCGGTTCTGAAAAGCATCCCGTCCCCTAGCGATGTCTGCTGACTGCACTACCCAGTAGCCAGCCTGCTGGAGGTGCCAGCCTAGCAGCGATCGCAGATGAGGATTTCCTTCGACAACTTGAATACAAATTGAACCCACCAGTCCTAATTGGTTCCGTAAAACAGCTATCGTATCTGGCACCTAGCCTATCAAAGCGGTTGTCATGATTTTGTAACTGCCGTTACGCCGCACCCAGTCGTTCGGCTCAAGGGAATAAATCCGTCTAGATACGCAGACGGACTTTCTGGCCTAGCTGATAAAATGATAATAATTACACATACAAAGAAATACTCTTAAAGGATCGAACCGCCTTTATTAAGAGGTCTACTTACTTAGTAGCAATTCGTAATCTTTAAGATCCCGGTTTCAATTTTGACCTGCTCCGTTAGAGTCGCCCTCCCGCTCACCATGCTTCAAGACGCCCGCGCAATTCGCTACTATCAACGCATAACCGATGCCCTAGTCGAACAGTGGAATCGAGGCTATCGGAACCGAGACGAGCTGCGTCTGTTTGTGGATGGTTACCTAGCCGCCTTGCGCCACGCCGATGCCCTAGACCCCTACTTAGTGCATCGTTTGGAGGAAGATGTGATCCGCTTCATGAACGACACGTCCAACTTTGCGGTGCCTGAGTCTGAGCCGGACTATTACTAGCGGCGGCCATGAACTTGTAGGTATTTCTTGCTGAACGCGTGAATATAGACAATAGACAAAAACGGGTGGAAGCTATAATCGCGCTTCACCCGTTTTTAATTGGTGTATCTGGTTGCCGGTAGCCAGACAGACAGTGCTTAGGAAGCGATCGCCACTTCAACGACTTCCTGCAGCTTGCCGCTCTGATAAAGCTCAATCATGATGTCAGAGCCGCCTAAAAACTCACCATTGACATAAACCTGAGGAATAGTCGGCCAGTTAGAGTACTCTTTGATGCCCTGGCGAATCTCGTAGTCTTCTAAGACATCAACTGTTTCGTAGGGAGCGCCTAGCATATTGAGAATCTGCACGACGTTGTTAGAAAAACCGCACTGAGGCATCAGCTTGGAGCCTTTCATGAAGACAACGATGGGATGCTGCTGCACGATGTTGTCAATTTTAGTTTTGAGTTCTGGAGTCATGGTATCTATCGGGGTATATCAAAGGCGAAACGGGCTTTTAACTGGCCGCTGTCCAGGCTTCAGGCGTATAGGTTTTCAGGGAAAGAGCATGGATTGCTTCAGAAGACATCGCCTGCTGTAGGGCACCGTAGACTAGCTGATGCTGCTGAATTAGGCTGCGACCCTCAAATGCGGTAGAAACAACGGTGACCTGATAGTGGTCGCCGCCGCCTGTCAGGTCTTGCACCTGTACCTGAGCGTCAGGTAGTCCTGTTTGAATCATTGATTCAACCTGATCGGGGCTGATCATGACTGCTCCTTCTCAACTAAAAAATACGTAAAAGCAAATAGCGTCGGCCTTCACCCGACTAGTTTAGCGAACTTGCTACCCGAATAGAGCATCCCTGACCGGATTACTCGCTGGCCTGATTTCTGGGGTAGGGGGCGTCTACAAAGCCAAGCTCAAAAAGCTGCTGGTAGGCTCGCTGGCCCAAATTACGGGTCGGCTGCTGGCTGCGGACAATCTCAACTAGCAGCGGTACCGCTAGTTCCGGCTGGTTCTGAGCTCTATGAACGAGCGCAAGCTGAAAAGTCGCTTCATCCCGCATTTGAGCAGTGGCCAGCGCCTTTTCCCGGTGACTGTCGCTAATGCGATTGTCAATGCCGGTAAACAGCTCGGACAAATCGCGGTAGAAGCCGGAAAGCTGACCCAGAAGCTGCCGCACTTCCTGCAGCTTAGAAATAGCGGTGCCGTAGTCTTGGACAGCGATCGCCGCTTCTGCTTCCTGCATCAGCCGCTCGCTGGACTCAATGCTGAGCAAAATGCTGGACTGGGGCAGCACTTCAGTCACTTGGGGGTTGCCTTCGGCGGGGTTAGCGGCATTATTTTGGGCTTGGGCCGGTAGCGCGATCGCCAAGGTGAGAACAGCCCAGAAACTCAGTTTATTGATCAACATGCGGGGGTAAAGCCTAATGGGGTTCGTCATTACGTAACCTTATGTTTCAGTGCAGCAAGACAGGTCTGCTCTTTAGATAAGCTGATGGTCAATCATCAGAAAACAGAAAGAGATTCTTGTCAATACCTCGTTGATCCCGGTTTAGTCAGAGGACATTAGTTCATTCAAACATGTTTGCTGAACGAATTGAACTTTATCTCCAATCGGTCGAGTGTAGCAGACCTGATGCAACCGGAGTCCTGCAGATCTCTGTAGACTCACGGATAAACTACTGAGTTCCCTAGAATACTTTGAGCAGACATGTCTAGGCAGGTT
The DNA here is from genome assembly GCF_030405905.1 of Sphaerothrix gracilis Ecp01. Lineage (NCBI taxonomy): Bacteria > Bacillati > Cyanobacteriota > Cyanophyceae > Nodosilineales > Nodosilineaceae > Sphaerothrix > Sphaerothrix gracilis. Next base: position 75,663 of record NZ_JASATW010000013.1, on the reverse strand, counting down.
GATTTAGTCCTGCAGCGCGGTGGCGAGGAGCTGCTGCTAGTCAAGCTGGAGGATCGCTTCACGACCTCACCCATAGAAGCGGTTGAGCTAACCAGCCTACAGACTCAGCTCCAGCCCCAGTCTCTCCGCCCGGTTGCCTCTGGTCGCCTGCTGGAATGGCAGGTGCCACCGCGCCAGCTAGAGTCAGCCATGACTGCGGTGCGGCGATCGCCTGCTGTTGGGTTTGCTAGCCACGTCTATCGGCTGCTGGCCAGTCCTCAAACCCTGGTTTATCTGGCTCAGGAAATCACCGTTCAGTTTACGCCTGAGGCCAGTGTTGCAGCGATCGCGGCTACGGCCACTGCTTTTGGTCTGCAACAGCGGCAGGTCGTAGACGGCATTGCCAACACCTTTGTATTTGTCGTCACCCAGGCCGCTAGCGAAAATCCAGTGAAGATCGCTAACCGACTGGCCGAACAGTCTCAGGTTTTATTGGCTGAGCCCAATATCATCATCCCCACTGAACTGCTCTATCGACCTCAAGATCCGCTGTACGAGCGTCAGTGGCATCTGTTTCACAGCGGCAGCGGTCAGAGCTTAGCGGCCAACTCTCATATTTCAGCAGAGCAGGCTTGGGAGATCAGTCGGGGCAGCCGCTCAGTGGTAGTAGCGGTTTCAGATGATGGCTTTGACGTCGATCATCCCGATTTTCAGGGACAGGGCAAGCTGGTCGCGCCCCAGGATCTCAAGCAGTGGGATACGCTGCCCACGCCGACGACCGATAACGAGAATCACGGTACGGCTGTGGCCGGACTGGCGATCGCAGAAGAAAATGGTGTCGGCGTGGTAGGAGTCGCGCCGGACTGCGCCTTCATGCCGATTCAAACCACGGGTTTTCTCGACGACGAGTCGATTGAGCAACTGTTTAACTGGGCCATTACCCAGGGAGCTGCCGTCATTTCCTCTAGCTGGTCGCCAGCGGCGGTTTACTTTCCCCTGTCACTGCGGCAGCGCAACGCTATTACCAAAGCGGCTACCCAGGGCCGCAACGGCAAGGGCTGCGTGGTGATTTTTTCGGCAGGTAATGCCAATCGACCTGTTAGCGGCAGTCTGAATGAAAAAGGCTGGCCTAAAAATGCGGTAAAAGGCATTACAACCTGGCTCAGCGGGTTTTCAGTACATCCAGACGTGATCTCAGTAGCCGCCTCTACTAGCCTCAACCGCAAAGCCGCCTACAGCAACTGGGGCCAGCACATTGCGATCGCCGCCCCCAGCAACAACGCACCGCCCAGCATGGCCCTGCCGCGCTTGGGCACCATTTCTACCGGGCCGGAAATTCAGATCTCTCTGCCAGGTCGCGGGATGGTCACGAGCGATCGCAGCGATGCGGCAGGCTATTCTACTGACGCCTACACCAATAACTTTGGCGGTACCTCCAGCGCTTGCCCAGTGGTAGCGGGCGTGGCGGCGCTGGTGCTGTCGGTCAATCCCTATCTGAGCGCCTACGAGGTGCGCCGTATTCTGCAGGAAACGGCGGACAAGATTGTTGATACCGCCACTGATCCACAGCTGGGCCTCAAGTACGGCACTTATGACGACAAAGGCCACTCCTTCTGGTTTGGCTACGGCAAGGTCAATGCGGCCAGAGCTGTTCAGGAAGCCAAGCGCCGCCTGCATCCGTCGCGCCGCCTGCAGCAAACCCTGCGGCAAAGCAATACGGTACCCCTGACTATTCCTGATGACCAGCCTCAGGGAGTGACCAGCCAAATTGATATCCGCGATCGCGGTCTTGTGCAAGATATTCAGGTGCGTCTCAGCCTTAACCATGAGTTTTTAGGCGATCTCAGCGTGACCCTGATTTCCCCAGCCAGGACAGCCGTTTTGCTCCAGGGGCGCACTTTAGGTCGCCGCCGTCAGCTCAGCCAAACCTATACCCTAGCCACCACGCCTAGCCTGTCTCATCTGCTCTATCAGGCGATCACCGGCCAGTGGCAGCTGCAAATTATCGATCACTCTCCCCTTAATACCGGCCAGCTCGATTTCTGGGAGCTAATTCTGGGCACAGCCCAGTCCTAAGCCAGCAAGAGATGAGTTTAAACAGTGGACACTAGCCGGGAAGCGGATCAACCCCGGTGGATACTAGCCTACGAGCAAATCCTCTTCCGGATAGTGAATGGAAGAAGGGCTGGGATCGCCCAGCAGCGCCGCCATCGCCAGCAAGACACCGACGCGTCCTACATACATCGTGACGATAATAACCAGCTTAGCGGCGGCGGACAGATCCGCTGTAATGCCGGTAGAAAGCCCCACTGTGGCAAAGGCGGAAACGGCTTCAAACAAAATATCAATGAAGGAAAAGCTGGGATCAGTGAGGGCAATGAGAGTCGTGACGGAAATAACGGTGAAGGCGGAGCCAACCACAACGCTGATCGCTTTTAATACCCGTGAAGGGGGAATTTCCCGCTGGTAGCAGGTGACTTCTTCTTTGCCCTGCAGCACAGTGCGGGTACAGACAAACAAAATTCGAGCCGTTGTCGTCTTAATGCCGCCGCCGGTGCTGCCAGGACTGGCACCGATAAACATCAGGGCGATGATAATGAACAGTGATACATTTTCCATGGCGCCAATATCGACGCTGTTGAAGCCAGCCGTGCGCGTTACCACTGACTGAAACCACGCCGCTGTCAGCTTTTCCCCAAGTCCTAAGGCCCTCAGAGTCTCTGGGTTATCAAACTCAGTGAAAAACAGGGCTACCGTTCCCACAATTAGCAGCGTTACGGTAGTGCTGGTGACAATTTTGAACTGTAGCGAAAAAACGCCCCGCTCCTGACAACCCTCACAGCGATCGCGCAGCCACATAAAGGCTTCCATAATCACCCGGTAGCCGATGCCGCCCAGAATGACCAACAGCGTCACGACGGTGTTGACCATGGGGGACTGAGCATAGCCGACGAGGCTGTCAGAAAACAGGCTAAATCCGGCATTGTTAAAAGCGCTGACGCTGTGAAAAACGGCTAGCCAAAGTCCAAAGCCCTGATCAAAGTCGTCTATAAACCGGGGCATGAGCAGCAAAGCCCCAGAAATTTCAAAGATCAGGGTCATCGAGATAATTGAGACAATCAGCGATTTGGCTCCAGAGAGCTCTGTTTTGTCCATAGACTGCTGAATCGCGAGGCGATCGCGCAGACCTAAACGCCGCCCCAACAGCAGCAGTAAGAAAGTTGTTGCTGTCATGTACCCCAAACCGCCCACCTGAATCAGCAGCAGCACAATTGCCTGGCCTATGGGGGAAAAGTAGCTACCTGTATCCACTACAATTAAACCCGTCACGCACACTGCCGACGTTGCGGTAAAAAAAGCGACTAGCGGACTGTTCCACTCGCCGCTGCTGGTTGAAAAAGGCAGCAGCAAGAGTAAAGTACCAACGACAATTAGAGCCAGAAAGCCTGAACAAATCGTTCTAGAGACGGTCATCTCGGTGAGCGTAAGAAAGGAAGATAAAAATTATAGTCGTTGCGTTTATACGACTAGACACCCATCTTTTCATGGATTTCGATATCACCGACTAGATTTGTGTCAATTTCGCCAACATCTCATCCCAACGCCATGACTTCTAGCCTTCACCAACAGATTCAGCAGTTTTATGACACCTCCTCTGCTCTCTGGGAGCAGGTTTGGGGAGAGCATATGCATCATGGCTACTATGGCACAACAGGCACCCACCGCAAGGAGCGGCGGCAGGCTCAAATTGAGCTGATTGAGCGACTTTTAGACTGGGGAGAAATCTCTCAGGCCAGCCATATTCTCGACGTGGGCTGCGGCATTGGTGGCAGCACCCTCTATCTGGCAGAAAAGTTTAATGCTAAGGCAATTGGCATCACCCTAAGTCCAATCCAGGCCGAGCGGGGGACTCAGCGAGCGATCGCGGCTGGCTTAGAGGCTGCCGGTTCAGCTCCTAGCGCCTCTTTTCAGGTGGCTGATGCCCTCAATACGCCTTTTGAGGATAATCAGTTTGACTTTATCTGGTCGATGGAAAGCGGCGAGCATATGCCCGATAAACGCCAGTTTTTGCAAGAATGCTTTCAGCTTTTGCAGCCGGGAGGCAAATTTTTGCTGGCAACCTGGTGCCACCGCCCTACAGACTCCCTGGCGGGCGCTCTGACCGCCGATGAGCAGAAGCATTTAGAAGATATTTACCAGGTCTATCATTTACCCTACGTGATCTCGCTGCCAGAATATGAGGCGATCGCCCAGGATATTGGCTTTCAGAATATTACTACTGCCGACTGGTCAACTGCGGTAGCTCCTTTCTGGGACGAAGTGATGTTTTCGGCTCTGAACCTAGAGGCGGTTAGCGGCCTAGTTCAGGCTGGCTGGCCTGCTATTCAAGGAGCCTTTGCGCTAAGACTCATGAGTCAGGGCTATAAAAAAGGGCTACTGCGCTACGGTCTGCTCTGCGCCACCAAGTAATTAAATTTGGCAAGAAGGCTTAGCTCCGTCCCACTACTAGAACCCTGGCCGCCGTTAGCTTCAAATCACCTAGTTGAGGGGAACAAATTGCCTGCTCACCCCGATAAATATGTTTCTTAAAGCTTCTTCATGCGTTGAGACAGCGCATTTTTAAGCGGTGCCCAGTTTGCTCTCCAGCGACTTGAGATACTCTGTATTGACGCCGGACTCGCGGGTGAGGGCAATTTTTCCAGTGCGGGCAATTTCTCGTATGCCGAAGCGGGTCAGCACCTGAACAATTGCCACCAGCTTCCCCGGATCACCCACCACCTCTAGGGTCAAAGAATCTTCAGAGACATCCACTACCCGCGCTCTAAAAATTTGGGCTAGACCTACCACTTCGGAGCGGGTAGTGCCCGTGGCGTTGACCTTCAGCAGCATGAGTTCTCGCTCCACGCAGGGTACCTCGGTAACGTCCTGCACTTTGAGGACGTTGATCAGCTTGTAGAGCTGCTTGGTAAGCTGCTCGATCGCCCGATCGTCTCCCGGCACCACCATCGTGATCCGCGAGATGCCCACCTGCTCAGCCGGGCCGACTGCAAGACTTTCAATATTAAAGCCGCGACGGGCGAACAGCCCGGCGATGCGGCTGAGAACACCCGCTTCATCTTCAACCAGAACGGAGAGAGTATGCTTCATGGCTAAGCAGTTGTGAGATGGGCAGTATGATAAAAACCTGATCTTTTTGGCTGCCCATAGCGGCAAGCCAAAAAATAGTTAGATTCTCGATTTTAGCTCGCTGAAGTCATCTTGTTAACTCTTAAGCGATTGTCTGACGCCCCATAGTTACAGCGGCGATCGCCTCAAATTTTTCCACGCTAGAGCCTACCCGCTAATCACAGCCCTCTGCCCCATGACTGCAACACGCTTTTCCACCCCGCAACTGATTTCCAAGCAAAAACTGCTGCAGGTTTTTAATCTGCGTTCCGGGGAGGGACGGCGCACCCTGCTAATGTTCGCCTTTTATACAGCGACCTCGATGGGTATTTTGTGGCTAGAAGTTAGCTCGGCGGCGCTGTTCCTGGGAGCATATGGGGCCCAGTCTCTGCCCTGGATCTATATTTTTAGCGCTGGTGTCGGTTTTGGTCTTAGTTTTGTTTACTCTTGGCTGCAGCGCCTCTTGCCGCTGCGCTGGGTGGTAGTCCTGATTGCTGTGCTGATGGCGCTGCCGCTGCCGCTGTTTTGGCTAGGAATGTCCCTACCCGCCCTAGCGGCCATTACCGTGTTTATGATGCGGCTCTGGGTAGAAGCTATTTATGGCCTCAACGATCTCAACGTGGCGGTGATAGCCAATCAGCTATTCAATATCCGCGAGATCAAGCGCTCCTATCCAATTATCAGCAGCGGCAATCTGGTGGCGGATGTGCTGAGCGGATTTTCTATCTATCTGCTGCTGCAGCTATTGGGACTGCAAAATGTCATTGTTTTAGCCTGTCTCACCATGCTAATCGGCGGTGGCATTTTGTTCTACATCAGCAATCGCTACGAACACGCCTTTCCCGATTCCCTCCGGCGCACCGAAGATAGCAGCTCTAACCATGCCGCCCGCCGCCTCAAAGGATCAACCCGCCAGTATGTCATTTTGCTGTTTAGCTTTTTTGCTCTGGCGCAGGGGGTGATGTATTTAGTTGAGTTTCAGTACTTACTGCAGCTAGATGCGGCTTTGGACGCCCAAGCGATCGCCACTTTCTTGGGCATCTTCAGCGGTGTGCTGGGCCTGATGGAACTGCTGACCCAGTGGTTTACCTCTAGCCGTTTAATAGAGCGAGTCGGGGTTTTCGCCGTTACGATGCTGCTGCCGCTGGTGATTTTAGCGCTGGGGAGCCTCTCGCTGATTTTGAGCTGGCCGACGCTGCTGGGAGCCTCTAGCTTGCTGGTGGGGCTGGTACTGCTCAAGTTCATGGATGAGTGGCTGCGCTATACCCTAGTCGCTAGCACCCGCCCCATCCTGTTTCAGCCAATTCCAGACAGCAGCCGGGGCCGACTGCAATCGTTCATTGGCGGCATTGCGGAACCCCTCTCTATGGGGGGGACAGGGCTGTGCATCTTGCTGACAATCGCGGTTTGCCGTGCCCTGGGCTACGAAAGCCTTGCATTTCAAAGCCGAGTCTTTTTGCTGGAGGTGCTGATTGCGGCAGGGGTCTGGCTAGGCGCTATTTTTCTGCTGCGATCGCGCTACTTAAACCTGCTAGTACTGAGCGCGGAGCGAGGGCTACTGAGCTTTTCAGATGCCAACCTGCGGGTGCTGAAACGCGCCTTTATTGATCAGCTAGAACAGCCTGGCCGCGAAGCCGACAAGCGCTCCTGCATTGAACTGCTGAGCTATATCGATCCCAGCGGCGTCAGTGAGGTGCTGGCCCCTCTGCTACCAGACCTTTCCGCCAGCCTGCAAAAGCAGAGCTTAGAGGCAATGCTAGAGTATCCCAGCCTCGACTGTTTGCCCCCCGTGCGCCTACTGACTGAGACGACCCAGCGACCGGAGATCTTAGCCTTAGCGCTGCGCTACATCTGGATTACGGAAGCCGATCCGGATATTAACGCCCTCAAACGCTACCTCAAGCCCGAAATTGATCCGGTCGTGCGCGGCACAGCGGCGTCCCTGATGCTACGCCGAGGCGATCCCCGCCAAAAGGCCGAAGCGACCAACGCCCTGCGGCAAATGCTCACTCATCCCCGCGAACGGGAGCGAGTTATGGGGTGCCGGGCCTTGGGAGAAGCAGACTATATGCAGGCGCTGCGGCTATACATTCCCAGCCTGCTCCAGGATGAGTCTCTGCGGGTGCGACGGGCTTTGCTGGAGGCGATCGCGGCCACGCGCCTAGAAGAATATTATCCGTCTTTGCTAAAGGGATTGACCTATAAATCTACGCGGGAGGCCGCAGTCAATGCTTTAGCGCGCCTGGGCAATGAGGCGCTGCCCCTGCTCAAGCACCTAGCAGAAGACTATCACCAGTCTGACACCCTCCGTCACCAAGCCTGGCAGGTCATCGGCAAGATTGGCACAGTGGAAGCCTTAGATATCCTGGTTTCTCGTTTGGAGACAACCTGGGGCAATGCTCGCCGTGCCCTGTTGCGGATTCTATTGAGGCTTTCGCAGGAAACTGGATTAAAGCGATCTAAGGGAATCGATGTTGTTTTAGATCGGCTAGGCCGACCTGGCATTGAGCGCTTGCTCAATCAGGAGCTGATTTTCATGGGACAAATCTATGCTGCACTGATTGATATTTCCTCAGCTAGGGTGCGGGGCCGCGAAGCTGAACTGTTTCGCAATGCCCTGCAGGACATGCTGGTGGATTCCAAAGAGCGCCTCTTTATGCTTATGCGCTTTCTCTATCCGTCAGGAACCATTCAGGCCGCTCAGGTCAGCCTGCAGGGTTCACCCGCCAGCCGGGCTAGAGGCTTAGAGATTTTAGACAACACCCTGGATATTCCCAGCAAGCGAGCGGTTCTGAGCGTGCTCGATCGCCGCTCGCATCAAGAGAAGCTGCTTAGCCTCTCCGGCCTAGTGTCATACCAGCCCCTGCTAGCCCGTCAGCGCCTGCGCTATCTTATGGATCTGCGACATTTCCTGTCTGACTGGGCCTTTGCCTGCTGTTTTCACCTAGCGCGGCAGCAGCAGTGGAGCTTTACCACGGCGCAAACGCTAGCTGGACTGCGACATCACACCGGATTCATCCGGGAAGCGGCTTTATCTTATTTGGCAATGGCATCACCTGCGGCCCTAGTGGACGTGTTGCCGCAAATGCAGAGCGATCGCAATCCCCTGGTAGCCGCTCAGGTGAAACAGCTCATGTCTCGGACTCAATCGCTTGACTTTAACAAGCGATCGGTTTATGAATGAGCCGAGACTGAGATCATCTTGGCTACGCCATTCGTTGACCGCCTAGCTGCAGGCGGGAAAGCTAAAGTTAACAGATGGCCCGCTTAGCGGTCTGCGTCAGTCAGTCCTGAAAATTGTCCGGGCCTTGCGTCCATTTTCTCTCCATGTTAACCAGCGTCGATCGTCTCCTATTCGTACGTGGCGTCCCCATCTTCAAAGAGCTGCGGGATGACTTTTTGGTTCGGCTAGCCTCCATCATGGATGAGCTGTCTTTTCCAACCAACTACACCATTTTTACGGAAGGCCAAGAGGGGCGATCGCTCTACATTGTGGTTTCCGGTCGCGTCAGCGTTCATCTCAAACAGCAGGAGCTGGCTCAGCTCGATCAAGGCACCTGTTTCGGCGAAATGTCTCTGTTTGATGCTGAACCGCGCTCAGCCTCAGTGACGACGCTAGAACCCTGTGAGTGCCTGATACTGACTCAGCAGCAGCTTTACGAAGCCGTTGACGAAACCCCTGGTATTGCTGTCAATATCATTCGGATGCTGTCCCGGCGCATCCGGGAACTTAACAAAGAACTTAACGATAAGAAACAAGATCTCAGCCGCTATCAAGCGGCCAGTGACTATACGCCGCCTTTGCTGGAGCAAACCGATCTGCAGCTCTCACATCCAGGCTCTAAAAACGGCCTTTCTGTAGCCACTGCAGAAGAGGTTTATCAGCCGGGTGTGAGCTACTTCAACGGCAACTTGCCCTATTAGCCCGCTAGCGGGTGAGAGCAACCTGCTGGCAGGTCTGTAAGAAACGGTAGGGAAGGTGGGAATTACTGCCCCAGTGCAGGTGCAGGTAAGAGGCGTGAATTTGCCGCTGCTGCCAGCCTTCAGTGATGGGAGCCGCTCGGCCATGCCCCTGCATTTGATAAATAGGCGATGGAGCCGCAGGCTCTATGACTGAGCGGTGAAACTCGTGGCCCCAAAGTTTCGTACCTGCCGCCACTAAGGGGGTATCTCGACAGACCGTAGCGCGACGATAGCCTAGGGTTAGTCGCGGCGACATCTTGGCGGTTATAGGTAAGCTGCCCACTAGCGGCCAGCATTGCTGCTCAAAGTCCTGTAGCTGCTGGGCCAAATACATCAGCCCGCCACATTCAGCGTAGGTAGGGAGACCTTGAGCTAAGGCGGCTTTGACGCTGGCTAAAGCTGAACGGTTTGCGGCCAGCTCAGCCGCAAACATTTCTGGAAAACCGCCGCCTAAGTACAGTCCTTGAATGTCTGGGGGTAGGGTGGCATCTGCCAGCGGACTCCAGACAGCTAGCTCAGCCCCCAGCGCCTCAAGTAGCTGCAAATTTTCGGCATAGTAAAAGCTGAAGGCGCGATCGCGGGCTACGGCAATTCGCACGGGAACAGGCTGAAATTCTTGTGAAAGTAGGGGCGCAACGGTCGAAGTCACGGGCGATCGCAGTAAGGGCCGTAGACGCGACCAGTCAAAGCAGGTTTTGCCCAGCATCGCTAGCTGCTCAAGGGTTTGGCGAAAACCCGGCAGCTCGGCTGTCGGCACTAAACCCAGGTGACGGCTAGGCAGCTCAATGCCCTGATGCCGTCGGAGTACGCCTAGAATAGGCAGATTCAAAGGGGCGATCGCGGCTTTGAGTAAATCTAGGTGGCGATCGCTGCCGACTCGGTTCAACACCACTCCGGCAAACTGCAGCAGTGAATCGAAGGTGCGATAGCCGTGAATGATTGCGGCGACGGAATGGGACAGACGACTGGCATCAATCACCAACAAGACAGGAAGCTGCAGCGTCCGGGCCACGTCAGCGGTACTGCCCCAGTCCTGATAGCCGCCCGCTCCATCAAATAGGCCCATGACGCCCTCAATCAGGGCGTAGGGAACCGATTGACTATAGCGCTGATAGCACTGCTGGATATAAGCTGCTGAGGTTAAAACCGGATCTAGGTTATAGCAGGGGCGTCCGGCAACCGCCTGATGAAACATGGGATCAATATAGTCTGGCCCCACCTTAAAAGGCTGCACCTCAGCCGCCAACGCCGCCAGCAGCGCCAGCGTTACCGTTGTCTTGCCGACACCACTACGCTCTCCAGCCACAATTAGCCCCATAGCTGGCCTAGGCGGCTGGATTTCATGGCTTTTCCAACCCTGCTACAGAGACTATAAGGCTGTCTTAGAGCCGCCGGAAATATCGACTGCGATAGGAGCTGTTTCTGTATGGGCAGCGGTGGTTGACTGCAAAATGGGTGTCCGGGCAATCGAGTTGTTAGCCAGGGTAAACAGCGGATTAGACAAAATACCGGCCAAGGAGGTGGCGACCACCGCCAGAATTAGGCTGATTTGCAGAGGCCGCATTCCCGGCAGCGTCCAGCGTACTTCCGGATAGTTCTTGACGGCATCGGACATCTCATGAGGCTCTTTGACCACCATCATTTTGATGACGCGGATGTAGTAGTAAATCGAAATAACGCTGGTAATCAGGCCAATGAGGACTAAACCGTAGGCTCCTGCCTGCCAGCCCGCCCAGAAAATATAGAGCTTGCCGAAGAAGCCCGCCATTGGCGGAATGCCGCCCAGAGAAAGTAAACAGACGCTCAGGCCAAAGGTCAGCAGCGGATCTTTCTGGTAGAGGCCGCTGTATTCGCTGATCTGGTCGGTACCAGTGCGCAGCGAGAAGAGAATCACGCAGGTGAAACCGCCCAGGTTCATGAACAGATAAATTAGCAGGTAGAACACCATGCTGGCATAGCCCGCCTGGGTGCCGATGATCAGGCCAATCATCACGAAGCCTGCTTGGGCAATGGACGAGTAGGCCAGCATTCGCTTCATGCTGGTTTGGGCCAAAGCCACGACATTGCCCAAAACCATGCTGAGGATAGCCAGGGCGGTAAAGACAAAATGCCACTGCTCAGAAACTAGCGGGAAGGCCGTCACCAGCAGTCTAATTGCCAAAGCAAAGCCAGCCGCCTTAGAGCCAACCGACAGAAAGGCCACTACCGGTGTGGGTGAACCTTCGTAAACGTCAGGTGTCCACTGGTGGAAAGGCACGGCTGCAATCTTGAAGGCAATACCGGCAATGACAAACACCAGGGCCACGACGAGGCCAATCGGAGCGTCAGATCCATCTGCCAGAATATTAGTGGCGATTGCCGTCAAGCGAGTTTGACCACCGGAAAGGCCAAACAGCAAGGAAACGCCGTAGAGGAAAATAGCCGAGCTGGCCGCGCCAATCAGCAAGTACTTGAGGGCGGCCTCATTTGAGCGCGGATCGCGCTTCATGTACCCCGTCAGCAGATAAGAAGAGATGCTCAGGGTTTCTAGAGAAACGAAAATCATTACCAGCTCGTCGGCCCCTGAAAGGAACATACCGCCTAGGGTAGCCGTGAGCAAAATAACCAAAAATTCTGCCAGAGAAGTGCCTGACTGCTCCACATACCGAATTGACATCGGTACGGTAATCATGGCCGATAGCACAATGATGCCGCGAAAAATAACGCTCAGGGCGTCGCCATTAAATCCGCCTAAAAATGCAATCGGATTGGCAACGTCCCACTGAAAGACCAGCGCTGCTACAGCCGCTACCAGTCCTGTGATCGCGATATACGGCGTCCATCGAGACGAGGAGCGTCCAACAATCAAGTCGCCCAATAAGACTACCAGCAGGGTGACGATGACGATCCCCTCCGGCAGAATCGTACCGGCATTGAGCTGCGCGGCAAGATTGGTCACATCCATTAGCCTAAATACCTCGAACAGTCAGCTTAGGGAGCTATTACAGGTAAAATTGCCTCGCCCTGGGTAAAGCCGCACAGCCATTTTCCAAACTGGAAACAAAGACGGCCCTATGGGCGATCGCTCAACTCCCTTAGCAATGTAACATCTCTACAACTAAGCAGCATAACTAAGCAGTGCAATATTTCTGTCCCTTTCATCGCCGGCCTCAGACCGGGAAGTTCGGCAACCCGCCTAGACGAACTCGTCACTTTCGATATAAGCCTATTAAATAGGAGGGGACGGCTAGCTCACGTTTGGACGCTAACTCATATAGACGAAGCCGTTTTTGCGGAATCATGGTTTTCGATCGTGAAGCCATAACCGATCTCAAAACTCACTGTCGTCTATGACCAGTCCGTAAACCCAACAGGCGATCGCTTACTTTACAGGGCTTAAAAAATGTTTAATTTGTTTTTAACCTGCAAGTTATCGCAGTATAGATTTGGGAATATTGCGGCAAAGGCGGTTTGGATGTGACCTGTCGTTAGCGTCTACAAAGTCAGCCTGGTTTCCTCAAACCCTCTATTCCGACAGCAGATAGATTTTTCTATCTATATTAAAAGAAGTTTTAACGGCCTGAGACGTTTACAGCCCTATGTCAACTCTCGTCATTGTTGAGTCGCCCACCAAGGCGAAGACCATCCGTAACTATTTGCCTTCTGGATACCGCGTCGAAGCGTCGATGGGGCACGTTCGCGATCTGCCGAAGTCAGCTAGCGAAATCCCCCCTGCCGTTAAAGGGGAGAAATGGGCCCAGCTGGGCGTTAATACGGAAGCTCAGTTTGAACCTCTCTACGTTGTTCCTAAAGACAAAAAGAAAGTTGTCAAGTCTCTCAAAGACGCCCTGAAGCAGGCTGATGAGCTGGTCTTGGCGACTGACGAAGATCGCGAGGGAGAGAGCATTAGCTGGCACTTACTGCAGCTTTTAAAGCCTAAAGTGCCTACCAAGCGTATGGTCTTTCACGAGATTACGGAAGAGGCCATCCAGGCAGCGTTAGAGAACTGCCGCGATATCAACGATCAGCTAGTGCGGGCACAGGAAACGCGGCGAATTCTAGACCGACTAGTAGGCTACACCCTGTCACCGCTGCTATGGGAAAAAATTGCCTGGGGTCTTTCAGCCGGACGGGTTCAATCGGTTGCCGTTAGGCTGCTGGTGACTCGCGAGCGGGAGCGACGGGCTTTCCGCAAAGGTTCCTACTGGGATCTCAAGGCCACGCTGCAGCACGACAAAAGTGATTTTGAGGCGAAGCTGTATTCTTTGGCAGGTACCCGCTTAGCCAATGGCAGCGACTTTGATGAGAATACGGGCCAAATTGCCGCAGGGCGCAATGTTGTTCTGCTAAACGAGGAACAGGCCAGAGCTTTACAGACGCGGCTAGAGGCCGGAGCCTGGACGGTTACCAATATTGACGAGCGGCCTTCTAACCGCAAGCCTTCGCCCCCTTTCACCACCTCAACGCTGCAGCAGGAATCTAACCGCAAGCTGCGCATGTCGGCTCGTGAAACTATGCGAGTGGCTCAAAGCCTTTACGAAAAGGGCTACATCACCTACATGCGGACGGACTCGGTGCATTTGTCGCAGCAGGCGATCGCGGCAGCGCGAAGCTGCGTGGAAACTCGCTACGGCCAGAACTACCTCAGCCCCAAACCCCGTCAGTATGCCAACAAGAGCAAAAATGCTCAGGAAGCTCACGAAGCGATTCGTCCGGCCGGCAGCACCTTCCGTACCCCCCAAGAAACGGGACTGCGCGATAAAGAGCGGGCCTTATACGACCTGATCTGGAAGCGGACAGTCGCCACTCAGATGGCGGAAGCCCGTCAGACTCATATCACGGTGCAGATTGAGGTTGAAGACGCCAATTTTAGAGCCAGCGGCAAGCGAATTGACTTTCCAGGATTTTTCCGCGCCTATGTAGAAGGTTCAGACGACCCCGACGCAGCGATCGAGGATCAGGAAGTGACCCTACCCAATCTAAAGGTAGGGGATGGGCCAGAATGCCACAGCCTCGAAGCCATCGGCCACGAAACCCAACCACCTGCCCGCTTCACTGAGGCATCCTTAGTGAAAACTTTGGAGAGCGAGGGCATCGGTCGGCCCAGCACTTACGCCAGCATCATTGGCACCATTGTCGATCGCGGCTATGCTCAGCTCACTAGCAACAGTCTGATTCCGACGTTCACGGCGTTTGCGGTGACAGATCTGCTGGAAAAGCATTTTCCCGACCTGGTAGACCTCAGCTTTACGGCGCGAATGGAGCGCACCCTAGACGAAATTTCCGTAGGGGATGCAGAGTGGCTGCCCTATCTCAACCAGTTTTATCTGGGAGATGAGGGCTTAGAGCAGCAGGTACAGCAGCGCCAAAGTCAAATTGATCCTGACACGGCTAGAACTATCGATTTAGAGAACCTAGCGGCAAAAGTGCGCATCGGTCGCTATGGCCCCTATTTGGAAGCGGAAAGCGATGACGGACAGGTAAAAGCGTCAATTCCACAGGATGTGACGCCGGCTGACTTGGATGCCGATCAGGTGGAAACCCTGCTGAAGCAGAAGACCGAAGGCCCTGACAAAATTGGACTGCACCCGGAGACAGGAGAGCCTATTTACATCCTGATTGGAACCTACGGCCCCTACGTGCAGATGGGGGAAAAGACAGAAGAAAATCCTAAACCCAAGCGGGCTTCTGTGCCGAAGGGAACGCCGATGGATGCCGTTACCCTGGAGATGGCGGTAGGACTGCTATCCCTACCTCGCCTACTGGGCACCCATCCTGAAACCGGCGCTAAGATCAAAGCCAGCATTGGTCCCTACGGCCCCTATATTGTTCACGATCAGGGGAAAGAGGGCAAAGACTATCGATCGCTCAAAAAAGACGATAGCGTGCTCGAAATCACCCTAGAGCGAGCCTTAGCAATTTTGGCCGAGCCGAAGAGTCGGCGCGGTCGGCGCAAGGCCGCCGAACCGCTAAAGCAGTTGGGCAATCATCCGGAGGACGAGCAGCCAGTCAATATTTATGACGGTCCCTATGGTTTTTACGTCAAGCATGGCAAAACCAATGCCTCCTTACCAGAGGGTAAAAAGCCAGACGATATCACCCTAGAGTTGGCCCTAGAGCTGCTAGAGGCGAAACAGGCCACCAAGAAAAAGTCGGGCCGCAAGTCCACGAAATCTACGGCTAAGTCTTCTACCAAGTCAGCGGCTAAAAAGTCCACGCGCAAAACCACGACCAAGAAATCTACCACCAAGAAAACAACGGGTACTACCGCTAAGAAACGAACCACCCGCAAGAAAGCGACCGACGATACTTCATCGGAAGAGAAAAAAGCTTCTTAGGGAGCAGATTTATGCTGACGCTTTACCACACGCCGCTCTCTATCAACTCCCGCCGGGTATGGGTGGCGCTGCTGGAGAAAGGACTGACGTTTGATCTCGTTGAAGTTGATTTAGGCGGTGAGCAGTTTCAGGCCGATTTTCTAGCGCTGAACCCGTTTCACCACATTCCGGTACTGGTGGACAATGACTTCACGGTGATTGAATCCTTTGCGATTCTAGACTACTTGGAAGCGATGTATTCATCGCCGCCGCTGATGCCCTGTGCTCCCCAAGCGATCGCCCGCGTGCGCATGGTGCAGATGGTGACGCTGAATGAGCTGCTGCCGGCGATGACGCCGCTCATTCGCAAGATGATGGGGTTTGGTGAGCCGGATGCTGAAGCGATCGCTCAGTCAATGCAGCAGGCTGAGGTGGTGCTGCAGTTCTGGGAACAAACCCTGGGAGAGGATGAATTTTTTGGCGCTGATCATCTCAGTTTGGCCGACATTGTAGCGGGCACAGTTGCTGCCTGGTTTCCGGACTTGGAGGTATCGCTGACAAACTACCCCAAGCTGGCGCGCTGGCGCGATCGCCTGATGCAGCGTCCGGCTTGGCAAAAAACGCAGCCTACCGCTGAAGCTTTAGCAGCCTTTCGCGATCGAATGCGGCAGCTAATGGATCAGCGGCAGAACTCGTAGGGCAGACAGGGCTACCCTACCTAACGCAGGCAAGTTTTTAAGTTTATCCCTGATTTTTGAGATAGGCCAAAACTGCCTCTGCCGTAATCTGCGACATGGGCCGACCCTGCTGCTCAGATGCTGCCTTCAGCTGCGCATAGACATCATGGGTAATGCCAATGCGGTGGCGGCTGCCACCCTGGGGCGGCGTTGCTGATTCTAGATGGCGGGCATCTGTAGACGTGTAGTTTTCGACGTACTGACGAATGGTCTCTAGCCCAACGCGATCGCAAAAATCACCGAAACTCTCTTGTCCCTGGCGTGACTCCCGGAAATAGACAAAGATAGGCTCTAGTCCCTTTTCTAGCTCGTCTATATGGAGGCGATCAACATAGGGCCGAGCCAGCCGGGTTTGGTTGGGGGATCCCCCTAGCCAAATCTGGTAGCTGTCGGGGGCACTGCCGACAAAGCCCAGCTCTGCCATGTAAGGACGGGCGCAGCCGTTGGGGCAGCCGGTCATGCGAATGACAAAGTGCTCACTGCTCAGGTCTAACTTGGTGAGTAAAGCTTTGAGACGGTCGATGATGCTGGGAATGATCCGCTCCGACTCGGTGATTGCCAGTCCGCAGGTGGGCAGGGCCGGGCAGGCCATTGAGTAGCGCACCAGCGGATCAACTTCGGCTTCGGCCTGAATCCCGCAGCGATCGAGAATTTCCTGAATCGCGGCCTGATCGGCCGGATCGATCTCATAGAGAACAATATTGTGGTTAGCGGTGAGGCGAATCGGCAGGTGGAAGCGCTCAGAAATTTCCCGCAGCGCTGTTTTGAGCTGCAGCTTGCCGTTGTCATGAACGCGGCCATTTTCTACTGAAATACCAACAAATAGCTTGCCGTCACCCTGTTCGTGCCAGCCCAGGTAGTCGTAGTATTTCCATTCCGGCAGCGGCTTGAAAGGTTCCAGCTTTTTGCCAAAGAAACCTTCAACCGTTTCCCGGAATTTTTCCACGCCCCAGTCATTGATCAGGTACTTCATGCGGGCATGACGGCGATTAAAGCGATCGCCATAGTCTCGCTGGGTAGCGACAATTGCCTTCAACAGGTCGTAGACATCTTCTTTGGCTACATAGCCAATCGGATCGGCCAGACGGGCAAAGGTTTCTTCTTTGTTGTGAGTGCGGCCCATGCCGCCTCCCGCCAGAACGTTGAAGCCCTGTAGCTCTCCGGCATCGTTTGTCATCACAACCAGGGTGACATCCTGGGTATAGATGTCAATGGAGTTGTCCCCCGGTACCGTCACCGCGCATTTGAATTTGCGCGGCATGTAGTAAGTGCCGTAAATCGGCTCTACGCTGTCGTGGACAATCGTGCCGTTGCCGTTGCGCTGCCGAGCGGCGACGACCTCCGGCGCTTCTTCTGCCGTAATTGCTTTTTCTCCGTCCAGCCAGATTTCGTAGTAGGCTCCGGTTTGCGGGGCTAGCAAATCAGCAATGTTGTCAGCATACTGACGGGCATAGACGTACTCCGTCCGATCTTGGTATGGGGCTGGCGGGGCCATGACGTTGCGGTTGATATCGCCGCAGGCACCTAGAGTAGACCCCATACTGCGGACAATAGCTGCTACCGTCTCTTTGAGATTCTTTTTAAGAATGCCGTGAATTTGAAAGCCCTGACGGGTAGTGACTCGCAGCGTATGATTACCGTATTCCTCGGAAAGGCGATCGAGGGTCAGCATCAGCTCCGGCGGAATAAAACCGCCTGGGTTGCGCGTCCGCAGCATGAACTGATAGTCCTTTTCCTGTCCTTTCACCCGGTTATCCCGGTTGTCTTGCTGATAGGAGCCGTGAAACTTCAAGATTTGGATAGCCGGATCGGAAAAGTGAGTTGTCTCTTCCCGCAGCTCACTCGCTAGCGGCTCGCGGAGAAAATCGCTGCGCTCTTTGATGCCCTCAAGCTTTGAAACTTTCTTTTGAGCAGATTGCGTCGAATTTTGAATCGGAGTCTGAACCATGTCCAAGCCAGATGGAGTAATTGCGATGTACCAAAACACGAAAACGCGAGCTACCCAGAATTCTTAAGATAATTCTTAAGATTGTCCGGTAACCCGGTCGGAATTGTGGTGAATCTTTTTTATCCTATCACTGGATCCACTGAAGCGAGTCACCTAGATGTTAGGAATCGTTAATTCTGCTGGTTTGCTGTGGGCTGACTACCCAAAAAGTGGCTGATGCTTCAGTTGAGAAAACGGCTAATCGGGGCATGGGTGCAGCAGACTGTTTTATCCTGAAGAGGAGGATATAGGGGCGATCGCCGGGAGTTTTGATGCCAGATCCAATTATGTTTCAAGAGGATATGTTTGTCTTGCTTGCACCGGGGAAGTCGGAAGTTTTTCTCACGCCTGAGGAGTTACAGACTCAGCTAGAAGCGATTCTAGCCGGACAAGAGGAACTACCTAGAGATTTAAAGAAATTCTCTAGCCGCGCCGAGCAGGCCAAACACCTGATCAACACGGCTTGCGAACTGGAGCTGAAACCAGGAGAAACCCTACAGTGGTATGCCGTACGTTTAGAAAAATGACGGCGATCGCCCTGCTGAGATGACGAAACAATAAAAAAGCAGCAAGTTTTAAAGAACTGTAAAGCTATCCTTACCCTGCAAGGGTACCTGTAGATTTTAGCGAACCGCCCAGAAGCTGACATGATTGCCGAAAAGCCGTCTTCTGCTTCTCTAGAATATGCTTCATGTGCTTTTTAACCGTATTGGGCGTAATTTTGAGCGTCTGTGCGATCGCCTTGTAGGTATAATTTTTACGCTGCAGCAGCCAAACTTCTTTTTCCCTCGCCGTCAAGCCATATTGCTGAGCCTCAGCCGCTGCAATCTCCTCCACTACCTGGGTTTGATCTTCCATCACCAGAAGTAAATAAAATTCATCGCTAGACTCAGTTTGAATCCAACGGGCTTTGATAAAGAAAACGTTAAGCTGATCAATTACGATCCTCGACTCAATCAGCCAGCTTTGTTGCGGAAATAGACAGCGGCTTTCTGACAAAACCTTGCAGATATGGCGAATTTCCAAAGGAATTGCTTCGTTGGAGCCGTTGCGTTTACGCAATTTTCTTAAAATAGCCTCTGCATTTCTATTTTTATAAATTGGCAATCCTTTCTCTGTCAAGATTAAGACGCCATTTATAAAATAATGAAAAACCTGATTGAGTAGATTGTCTTGATTGCTTTCAGCTTCAAAAAATGCGCTTTGATTGCAAAATTCGTTCTCTTTCTGAGCAGAATTGCTGTTGAATGAACAATCAAAATTGGTTGTAAGATTTTCTGAATAAATCATCGAAAAAAAGCATTCTAGTGTAAGGGTACGCGAATGTAACAGGCAAATATGTTTAACTCTCTAAATGTCTGCTAAACGAAGTTAGCTCGACTGTCTTTATTTCTATGTATACCTTTTTGAGGGCTAATATCATTTTTGTTTGTTAACAGCGATTTTTTCTAGAGTGGCTCGAATATTTCGGCTCATAGTCAAAAAAATACGAACAAATTGCTGAGAAGGCAGAAAGAGAAACTGGTAATAACAAGCACACTTCGGGTCTACGGCTTTCACCTATCTTTTCTACAGGCTCAAGAATAGAAATTCCTGGCTCAAAAAGATACGGCTAGGTCGGCTGGGTCAAGGTATTCATGCTCAGATGGCCTGAGAGGCAGACCAAAACTGGCGATGCAGTCAGCCTATTTTTAGAAGAGTCAAGCTAGTCAGTCTGTTGATGCTACTGATAGCGTTTTGAGCTAAGCAGGTAAGCGCAGTTAAACAGGGGTAAATGTAGGTTGGGGTTGAGGAACAAAACCCAGCATCTGCGCGGGTTACGCTGTCACTCATCCATCCTGAAAACGATTAGATCTGCCTGCTTAGCTGATTGCCTATAAGACTCTAGATATAGCGTTGAAATAAAAAGTGTAACGGCCTTTAAAGTGGTATCCCCTGAGGAGAATTTGCAGTCGGGGGGAGCTTTGCCATCATGCGGTTAACGAACAAGCACAGAGCCAGTTGTGGTGACTACCGCTAAGAATGACTGAGCTTGTTTGCATCATTCACCCAATTCAGTTCAAATAGGAGACTATTAAAATGCCTAATGGAGTACCTGCCGTAGCCCCCCAGCCTAGCCCGCAATATACGGCGACTGAAACCTACACTGATAATATTTTGGGACCCGTTCATTTTACTTTGAACGACCTGATGGTAGGCGGTCAAACGGCGCCTTCCCATCCCCCTCATCCGCAAAACTCGCCTCTTGTTATCTCCCGTAACGAGCAGTTCAAGATTTGCGTCACCATCACTTTTCATGACAGTCCTCTCACGCGGCTACTGCTGTGCCTAAAGATGAGGCTGACCGTAATCTTTGCGCTAGAGGGATTTGGCACGGCGACAGAGACCGAAGTGACGGTTGTTGAAAGCACCGAGAAAGACAAGCTGTCCTATGTTGTTTGCTACGAGGGCACGCCACAAGGAGCAGGGCTTACCCCCGGCTTCTATAAGATTGCCTCTGTCGTGCAAGTGGGTCCGGTGGACAATGAATGCAGCCACGAGATTCTAGGCTTCGGCTTTATCAGCGAAGTCCTGCTTCAGGTCTACTAGTGCAACTTTTCTCAGGAGGGAGTAGCCGTCACTCTTCTCCTGAGAAGACATGCCAAACAACTGTCTGCTTAGATGAAACACGCCCGGACTGGCAGGTGGTTTAAATCTGCCAGTCTTGGACTAAAAAGTATTAGCAAGGCGCTGCTTGACTCGCAACAGGTCTATAGCACCGCGATCGCAGTGGGAGAAAAAATATGACTCAGTCTTCATCAGGAGAAGAAACGCATCCAGAGAATTCTGTGGCTTCTCAAAGTTTGACTCAGATTCGCGGTATTGGAGAAGCCAAGCGGCAATGGTTCGAATCTGTTGGAATTAAAACGCTATCAGATCTAGCTGAGGCCGACGTTGATCAAATAACTGCTCAGCTCCAAGCGGCCGAACACGCTGTGACTGAGGAACAAGTTGAGGAGTGGGTAGAACAAGCCCGCAGTCGTATTGAGGCAACTTCAGCTACGGAGACTCAGGCTGCCGAAACGGCGGAGCGTGCGGAAACCGAGGCGCTATCAGAGGCAACCACTGACGCTGGCGCAGGTGAGGCGATAGAAACTGAGGTGGCGACAAGTGAAGTAACGACGGGCGAGGATGCAGAAACCGCCACCAGTGAGGCGTTAGACAGTGAGGTAGCCGCAGGCGAGGCTGAAGTATCACAGGCGATCGCATCCGATTGGCGATCGCTAGCGGCCTTTCGGATTTGGTTTGAAAGTCGTGAAGTATCGGGACAAATTCAGCAGCGCACCCGGATTGAGCAGGTTGATTCATCTGAACATGAAACCTGGTCTGGTCTTGAAAAATCTCAGCTCCAGCAGTGGATGCTGACGCGCCTACCCGAGACAGCGGCGGTGACTGAGACAGCGGCAGAACCAGCCGAGCGAGTAGCGATCGCCATTGAGAAAGTTTATCTCAAACAGGCCGCTCAGGTGATGGGAACGCAGATGATTGCTCAGTCTGGGCAGACCTTTACCGTACCGCTTGAGCAAAATACGCCGTTCGCCCTGGAGGTTGCCTTCAGCTTCCTCAATCTAGCTGAATCGGCTTCAGCGGTCACCGAGGTCAACTGCCAACTACAGGCACAGATGCAAAATCGTACCAGCGGCGAAAGTATTGCTTTTAGCCAGACCCAGACCGTTACTCTCGGTGCCAAGCAAGCACTATATAGCATCACTCTCTCTGACCTACAGCTTGCCAGCGGCATCTATCGCCTACGCCTGCTAATAACCTTGCCCAGCTTAGCGGCCATCCCAGGCTTTTTCGAGATTCCAGCCCTGCAGGTGATTTAAGCCCAATGCCTGCAAGCTGCGATCGCAATTGACAGACTAATTGACGGACTAGACAAAATTTTTGCTTCAAATCTCAGGTCTATAAAGGCGTGCTGGCGCTCATGAATACTTTTGACTGGAAAGCATTTTTAAAGCAGTGGAGTCAGGAAGTCATTGAGACAGTGCAGGAGAAAACGGCGCTACCTCAGCAAGTTTTAGAAGATGAATGGCTAGGGTACCCTGCTGCGAGTGAAAACCAGATTCTACAAGCTGAGGCTCAGTTACAGCGATCGCTCCCTCCTTCTTATCGAGAATTTTTGATGGTGACGAACGGCTGGCGCTGTCCAACTCCTTTCATCCATCGAATCCTGCCAATCGAATCAGTTACTTGGTTCCGCGTTAACCATTCACACTGGATTGAAGAATTTGTTTATCGACATTTATCTCGGCATCAGACTAATGCAGCTAAAAATGGCTCTAGCGCTAGCTTAGACGCTCTCTCCGATACCGCTTATTTCAGCTATGGCGATCATCAAGACTGCAGCAAACTGAGAATTCAAGACCTGTGGACTGCTTTGGAAATCAGTTCTAAAGGCGACGCCTCAATCTATCTGCTCAATCCCCAAGTAGTGACAAGCGGCGGAGAGTGGGAAGCCTGGTTTTTCAGTGACTTGCTGCCAGGAGCCGATCGATATCGTTCGTTTTTAGAAATGATGCAGGCCGAACATAAAAACTTTTTAGAGCTAAGAGAGCTGTGATTGCTGGCTTGGAAAAACTGCCCCATAAGCAACTAAAACCATGTCTAAGGCAAGCCTTAACTTAAATATTGAAAAAACATCGGTTCATCTATCAGACTCAGACACCTTCTGCAAATTTAATCAGTTTTTGAATTTAGAAAGTCTCTTGAGCGAGCTGATCGAGGGCATTTTAGTTTTAACAACTCAAAGAAAACTTATTTACGCCACTCCCAGCGCTCGGCGGGCCTTAAATTACTTTCGCTCAGAGGATATTGCCGCAGATATTGTTCCTCAAGAAATTTGGCATGTCTGCCAGTATCTAATCCAAAGCCGCTATCTATTTCCCAATCAGCATTGGCTGGTCCAGTCCGAAATTTTTGTCGAGAATGAGGTGACTTTGCAGGTGCGGGCAAGATGGCTGAGCGTGGACAGGCTACAAGAATCTTGCTTGCTTCTGTTCATTGAAGATAAGCAGCAGGCCATTCAGTCCATTGCTTATGAAGAAGCGGAGCAGTATGGATTGACGCCCCGCGAAAAAGAAGTTTGGCTACTGCACCGGCAAGGGCAAACCTATAAGCAGATTGCCGCAGAACTCGATATTACACCCAATACGGTGAAGAAGCATATGCGCAGCGTCCACGCTAAGCAGAAACAGATTCTAGCGCCTGACTGTATTAGTTCATAAACTCAGTTACTCAGCCGCTTGAGCAGCCGCAATCAAAGCCAGATCAATGCGATCGCCCTCAGGCTGAGCAATCTGCGCGGTGATGCCGGGGCCAAAAAAACGCTGAATCTTATCTTGCTTAGACTGCCAGGTTTCAAAGTCAACGTGGGGAGACTCAAATTCCAGCACTAAAGCGTAGGCATCGTCAATAGCCGTTTCTTGAATTGCAACCAGCACCGGACGCTGATCGTCGTTGGGGCTAAGACCTAGCCGCTCTAATGACTCATCTAAATGAGCTTCTTGCCCATAGCGATAGCGAGTGACATCATTGCGAATCTGGTTCTGCGTTGGCGTAGCCTGCTGCTGCCGCAGGGCTTCAACTTCAGGCGTTGTCGGCTGAGAGTAGGGAGTTGGTTTTAACTCAGCCGCTTTTAAGGCTAGACCTCCCAATAAAACGGGTACGCCATAGAAAAAACCCACTAGATTTAGAGTGGCTCGCTCCTGAAAGTAGGCAATAAAGCCAACTACAGTCAAGACTGAACCTACTGAGAGCAAGACAGCGCCGAGGGGAATTTTACGCAGCATAAGAATCTCTTTGCTTTACAAATTGCAATATATTGCTTCTATCATCCCATGAGCTAGCCCTGCATGGTCTATTTGACATCAATAAATCCGCACCTACCGAGAGTAGGCGCGGATTAGAAAACTATTCAAATGCTTGAAACTAGCTAGTTATTTGGTTTTACACTGAGGCAAAGCCCATTTTGTCTACTGCACTGCGGGTAAAGTTGACCCGTTGTTCAAAGTCGAGTGACTTGATGTGCTCTACAAACTCGTTAGTTTCAGAGGGGAGTTCGTAATCGTTGGGTACGGCGATGATTTCACCGGACTCGATTCCCTGTGCTAGCAATAGCCAGAGTTCAAGTTTACCGCTGCTGCTCAGAGCACCATACTCACGGCTGATGGGAGTATCAGCGTGATTGGCAATCTCGCGCTGGGCCTGAAGCTGATCGTCTTTGGACATCGTTTTGATGCGATTGTAAGCGACAGAACCCATGTCCTCGGCGCTGTGCGCTGGGGCTGGGCTGAGCTGCTCTTTAATATCTAAGTAGCCGTACCACAGCAGTGCAAGCTGAGTGTCTGTATCAAACTTTTGAAAAAGATCTAATGATTGCTTAACGGCATCAGTGGCTACGTATGCCATAGAAACCTCCTAAAAATTTACGTCAATGAGATATATTTCATGATTTATAGCTGCTGTTTTTTCAAGCTAGATAAATCATTAATCTTTAACTCTATTAACAGCTTTACAAAAATAAATACTAATGGGAACTTGCGAAAGGGGTAGATCTGAGAATATTCTTTTCCAGCTTTTTACTACTACGGAGAGATTATGGCTGAGCGGCTTTTCTGATAACTACAGCTAAATTGAGGCTTTTGGTTGAAACAAATTAGAGCTTGTCTAATCTCTCTTCAGGGTCGATTTACAATAATTTGCCTCTAGCTCAGCTCGGTTGGGTTTGGCAGGATAAGCTAAATGGATAGCCATATTAGAAACTGAAACGCTGTCCTGTTCCATGACTGTCAACCTATCGTCTAATGCCCTAAGA
The DNA here is from genome assembly GCF_030405905.1 of Sphaerothrix gracilis Ecp01. NCBI lineage: Bacteria > Bacillati > Cyanobacteriota > Cyanophyceae > Nodosilineales > Nodosilineaceae > Sphaerothrix > Sphaerothrix gracilis. The sequence goes on along the minus strand of NZ_JASATW010000013.1, from coordinate 50,679 downwards.
CCTGCTGAGGCTCATCCGGGCGATCGCTTTGCCATTACCTTTGCACCGCTGTCATTAGAAGCGGTCTATCAGCAGGCGGATACTGCCGCCAATGGCGCGATCGTGGTGATGAGCGGCATGGTGCGAGACAACACTGAGGGGCGAGCCGTCGTGTCTTTGGAGTATCAGGCGTATGAGCCGATGGCGCTGGAGGTGTTTCGGCAAATTGCTCAAAGTATTCGCAAGCAGTGGTCGCAGGTGACGCGGGTGGTGATTCATCACCGCACTGGCAAGCTGAGCGTGGGGGAGATTAGCGTTTTGGTAGCGGTGGGCTGTCCGCACCGTTCGGAGGCGTTTGCGGCCTGTCAGTATGCGATCGATACGCTGAAGCACAATGCACCAATTTGGAAGAAGGAGCACTGGGCGGATGGTTCAACTAGCTGGGTGAGTATTGGGGCATGTGAAGCAGAGTAGTCGCGTCTTCGCTTGCAAGCGTGAGTTTGTAGGTCTGTTTTTAAATATCAAGCTCGCCAACTTTAGACTTGGCATATATCTTTCACTGATTTTGCTGAGACGAGGCTATAACGGAGTCAGCAAAATTGTGGATGAGAGACTATGGCGCGGGATGAAGCCTATCGGGAGGCAGAGAGACGGATTGAGGTGGCTCGTCGGGAGGGGGCGACGGAACTTGATCTGCGAAGCTTAAAGTTGACCGAGGGACCTGAATTGATTGGTCATCTGATGAATCTGCAAAAGCTCAATCTCGGCGGAGACTTTTGGAAAAGCTCTCGAAATCGATTAGCAGAACTGCCCGAGGCGATCGCGTCGCTGACTCAGTTGCAATCACTTGATCTATCTGGAAATCAACTGACAGAATTGCCCGAGGCGATCGCGTCGCTGACACAGTTGCAAACACTTGACCTATCTGCAAATCAACTGACAGAATTGCCCGAGACGATCGCGTCGCTGACACAGTTGCAAACCCTGAATCTGTCTAGAAACCAACTGACAGAATTGCCCGAGGCGATCGCGTCGCTGACACAGTTGCAAACACTTGACCTATCTGCAAATCAACTGACAGAATTGCCCGAGACGATCGCGTCGCTGACACAGTTGCAAACACTTGACCTATCTGAAAACCAACTGACAGAATTGCCCGAGGCAATCGCGTTGTTGACTCAGCTGCAAGAACTTTATCTATCTAAAACCCAACTAAGGGAATTGCCCGAGGCGATCGCGTCGCTGACACAGTTGCAGATACTTTTCCTATCTGGCAACCAACTAAGGGAATTGCCCGAGGCGATCGCGTCGCTGACACAGTTGCAGATACTTTTCCTATCTGGCAACCAACTAAGGGAATTGCCCGAGGCGATCGCGTCGCTGACACAGTTGCAAATACTTTTCCTAAATGAAAATCAGCTAAATGATTTACCAACTTCTCTAATCAAGATTCCTCAACTGGTAGATTTCAGTCTGGATCAAAATCCGCTTCATCCCGATCTCTCGATCGCTTATGAGCAAGGTACTGAATCTGTAATGCAATACCTGCGAGCTAGGGCAGAAGGAGAGGTGATACTAAATGAGGCTAAGTTGATCTTCGTTGGTGAGGGTGAGGTCGGTAAAAGTTGCTTGCTGGGAGCGTTACGAGGAGATCAGTGGATAGAAAATCGCCTCACGACACATGGTATTGAGATTAAGTCTGTAATTGTGAGTGCTCCTAATAACGGCATAGAAATCACACTGAACGGCTGGGATTTTGGCGGACAGCGAGTTTATCGTCCGACCCATCAGCTCTTTTTCAGTTCATCCGCGGTCTATTTAGTCGTTTGGAAGCCGCGCGAAGGGCCGCAGCAAGGATTTGTCAAAGAGTGGATTACGCTGATTAAGCATCGAGAACCGGATGCCAAAGTGCTGGTAGTCGCTACCCACGGCGGCCCCGGACAGCGCCAACCCGATATTGACCGTCAGGAACTCATCGATCTGTTTGGCAGCGAAACGGTCGTCGGCTTCTTCCATATTGATAGCAAACCCCACCCAGAAACCCAGGTCTGCAGCGGAATTGCCGAACTGCGAGCAGCCATTGCCAAAGCCGCCGCCACCGTAGATGGCATGGGCCGTAAGGTACCTACCAAATGGCAACACCTTCGAGAACTCCTAGCAGACTCCGGCAAGACCTATCTGCCCTACAAAGATGTCATCGCCCTTTGTAAAGAACACGGCCTAGAGGGCTTTGCCGCCGAGCTGTTTGTGCGCGTGTCTCACACCCTGGGACATCTGATCCACTATCATTACGACCCCATTCTGCAGGACATCGTCATTCTGCAGCCGGATTGGCTAGCCAAAGCCATTAGCTTTGTGCTGGATGACGAAACAACGCGCCAGCGCAGTGGACTGGTCGAATTTGAACACCTCAGCCAGATCTGGAGCCATCCGCCCTTTGCGGGTGAAACCGGCTACCCCAAAGAACTCCATCCCGTCTTTCTGCGACTGATGGAGCGCTTTGACCTCTCCTACAAAGTCGTCCTCAATCCAGCCTCTCCAGAAGACAGCACCACCAGCTTGATTGCCCAACTGGTTCCCGACCAGCGCCCAGACGCACTACCCAACTGGGGCGCACAGCCCCAAGCCGGAGACAGACAGCAGGTACAAATCTGCCGCATCGTAGACGATCGCGGCCAGAGTGCCAATGCCGAAGGACTGTTTTACCAGCTCATCGTCCGTCTACACAAATACTCCCTGGGCCGAGACGACTACGACAAAAGCGTCCACTGGCAGCGGGGCCTCATGCTCGACAACGACTACAACGGTCGCGCTCTGCTAGAGCATATCGGCAACGATGTCAAAATCACCGTTCGCGCCGCCTACCCCGAACGCTTCCTCTCTTACCTCACAGAAGAAGTGAAATGGCTGGTTAAGAGCTTTTGGGAAGGGCTAAACTGCAACATCATGGTGCCCTGCATTGCTCCCTGCGGCATGGAAAAGCCCGGACATGGCCTCTTTGAGGTTCAAAAGCTAGTTGAGAGCAAAAAGAAAAATCGGCCTGACTTTCCCTGTCCGGTTTCTGGCTGTGACGAATGGCAAAGCATTGACCAACTGCTGAACAATGCCCCCACAGCGTCCTCGCTCTCTCAAGGTGCTGGGCTTGAGCAGGTCCGAGATGTGGTCAAAGACGAGCTAGCTGTCATTCGCCGCGATCTCGTGACGCTCGATCGCCGCGATCAGCAACGCTACCAGGCGCTATCTCAAAAGCAACGGGCCTTGATGAGCCAAGTTGACCAGCGATTTGCTTCTCTAATGCAAATGCTGACCGACGAAGCCAAAGACGGCCCCCGGTTGTTTAGCTTCAAGCCCGTTGACCCCGGATTTTTCGATCGCCCCAAATGGATTAGCGCCAAGTTTCAGCTCACGCTCTGGTGCGAACATGCCCGTAAACCTCTTCCAGCGCTCAATCCGGCGGACAGCCAGCAAGGTGTCTACGAGCTGGAACTCAACCGCGAATGGTTTACCAAAGCCGTACCCTATTTCAAACTGCTCACAGGCACCCTGAGCCTGGTACTCCCCGTCGCTGCCTCAACCACTCAGTTCATGCTCGACGATGCCACTTACCAAGGCATTCAGGAAGAACTCGATCTCGGTCAGAAAAGCCTTGAGTTTGGCATCCAGGGAAGTGACCTCGCTGTAGACTGGCAGACTAAACGCAATTCACCTGACTTTGAACAGGGGGAAGCCGTTCGGGCGCAAGGTTCAATGCTGCGAGAGCTTCATGCCCTGCTGAAAGAAAAAGACCCCGGCTTCGGCGGTTTGGTGCGCGTCCAGAATAAACGCCGTGAGTTTCTATGGGTGCATCCTCAATTCGTAAGCGAATATTAAGTCTTGAAGCATAGTCTGAGATCTACCTAGCTTTCCGTAGGTCGGCGGCGCTGAAGTAGGCTGATTACTTCGTCAGGATTTTGGGTCGGCATCAGTCTTGTCCAAGCACTCATGTCGGCAATGTGGGCACGGTGTAGCTGGTAAATCACGCCTTTTACCCAGTCTGATGTGCCAATGAGGATCAGGCGATTGGCCTGAGTTTCAAAGTTAGCCAGCGCTTCCGCTAAAGCCTCGATAGAAGACTTAGAAAACTCTGAAGAAGATTGTTCCGACATTGCAAAAGACTCCATTCTCAAAGTCGTATGTTTTCAATTGAAAACATATTTAGTGTATCAAATTGTCCCCGATCGCAAACATTTACGAGGACATGCCTCTCTGACACGATTGGGGCATGGGAAAAGCAGGCAAAGCGCTGAGACAGGTTTTGAAAACCTACGGCATTACTCAGAATCGGTTAGCGGTGACGATGGGTACTAATCGCTCAACCGTGAATAACTGGTTCAACGAAACCAGAGATCCCTCTGCTGAAGCGCTGAGCGAGATTGTGGCTGCGCTAGAGAAACTCGATCAGGCAGCGGCTGACAATTTTTTGCAACTGTATCTGGGTCGAATGCCGTTTGAGGAGGAGTCGTAACTCAGCAAAGCGATCGCATTGAAAAATATCGACTGGCGATCGCCAGTCTCCTGTAGATACTGATGTTGGGTTTCGCTATGCTCAACGCCAACCTACAGAAGTTCCAATTTTGGCTATATCGCGCTACTACAGCATTAGGCACAGCAACGAGCAGAGAAGCTAGCCGAGCGGTTACGGGTATGGGGGTTGACCCGAAGGCGCTAGAGAGCTAGCGACCCTGGATATATCCTGTTTCCTGCAAAAACTGGCGCAGGTTGTTGAAAAACTCGTCGCGATCGCTTCTTTGATAAACCTGCCGCACCCGCTGCCAGCCGTCTTCAGCCTGATCAATCAGGTATTTATCAGCCAGGTAAGCCGCCAAGATTGCCCGTTCATAGGCCGCGTAGATATAATCGCTATCCTGACTATAAGGCTGCTCAAAGACCTCACCCCGCCGCAGGCGCTGAAGTTCTAACCAGTGGGTATAGGCGTCGTCATAGACCCGCTGAGGAAACTGGCGCGTAACGTTAATCATCTCGCCGTCGCGGTAGTGCCAAATCTGCACCGGATAGCGGGAGGCGGCATAGGAGGCAAACGCATAGGCAAAGCTATCATCACGGCTGAGAAATTCGGGCTTGCCATCACCATCAAGATCTTGCAGCTGATAGCCGCCATTGCCCCAAAAGTGATCGGTGAGGCGGTAGCGATCGCCTGTTGCCTCGTAATCATAGATCAGCGAAGAAAAACAGCAGTGAGCACCGCCAGAATAGATATCCAGGCGGACTTCAAGATCGGCATCGCGGTCTAAGTTGCTCACTTCTAAAGCAGCAGCCCGGCAAAACCAACCATCTTCTAAAATGCTGGCGGAGAAAAACCCTTCATCATAAGTTTTGTCGTCACGAGTAATCGCAAGCTGAGGATTTTCCAAGCAGAACTCAGCGCTTTCACCCATAAACTCAGCGCTAACGTTGCCTAATCTAGCTGATAGCTGCTCGGTTGTAGATTCACTTTCAGACTGGGCTTTAGCCTGACTTAACAGGCCGCCAGCAAAGCTCAGCAGCAGACAGAAAAGAGCGAATTTAATCCGGGATATTGGCATTTCAAGTACAGCCTAACGCTGATATCTTTTTCAATTCTAAACGGCTATTTCCCGGTATTTTGCGGAAAAAACTCTCTATAGCTCGGCTACCTCAGTCCGCCAAAGTACCCTCAAGGGTGCTGTCCCTGACGGATTAAACTGCCAACTTTAAAGACAAGAGTTTTGTCTTTTATATCAAAAGCCATGAGTACACAGACAGTTTTGAATCTTCGGGTGGGTGCCAAGCTCCTGGGTGCAGATGCCGATCAGGCCATGCCGCAGCCAGCCGTTTATATTTACTCAGCTAGCGATCGCCTCATTGCCCGTGATGTCCTGGGAGACAACTTGACAACGAGTCTCTCCCTGCCCGCCCCGTCCGAAGCCTCATTTCTGCGAGTCCTAGTTGGCCCCGATCTAAATCAGAAGCAAGTCGCTATTGCTGAACTGAAGCGGCGGGGGGCCGAGGAAAAGCTGCTGCGATACGATCCGCGCAGCCCTCGCCTATCAGCAGAATTTATTATTCCTGCTACCTACTGGCAGTGCTGGCTCAAGGGTCTATGCTTTGTCCGGGGCAAGCTGTTGCAGAAAACTCAGGTGGGTGACAGCAGCGTTGATCGCCCCGTTTGCAATGCGACGGTCGAGGTTTACGAAGTCGATCCTATCTATCGGGTGATTCCCCGACTGCCCGATGTCATCATTGAGCGGCTGAGAGACATCATCCTCGACCCGCCCATACCGCCCATTGATCCGATTCCTGATCCGCCAATTGGCCCTGAACCGCTGCCTTTTGACCCAGCCCTAGCGGCGGCTGAAAGTCCGGTCTTGCAGCTAGAGCGATCGCTCTCCGCGACCAGCGCCCGCCGCCCGGTAGAAAGGGCTCAGCTCAGCTCAATCACCAGCAACCTCTCCCTATTAGCAAAGACCACCAACACTTTGCAGTTCCGTCAGGTGCTCATAGACAATTTGCAGCTAGTGCGGCCTATTCTCTGTCGCTACTTCCCGCGCTACTTCAGCCTGAAGCTGGTGGCAACGGCCAAGACCGATGACTGTGGTGCCTTCCGCACTCTGTTCTCTCGCGGCTGCAAAAATACCGATCAGCCCGATCTCTATTTCAAAGCCAAGCAGAGACGCTTTCCCTTCCTCAACCCCATTACAATTTACGCGCCCACGCCAGTTCCCTGCCATACCTACTGGAACTACGCCTGCGGCACAGAGGTAACGCTTTACACCCAGCATCCTTTTGCCATTACCTGCGATCCCTGCCCGCCTGTCATCGCCCCCAACAACTGGGTCTTAATTGACAAAATTGGCCGCAAATCCCTCAGCGAAATTTATGGCGCTAGCCAAACGCTGCAGGCCACTACCACAGCTCAAAACAAGGGACTTACCCAGGAGGGGGCTCCCTGGGGCGGCACGCTGCAGCCGATCATTCTATTTGACCCCGATTTGCGTCAGACTCATGACGTTAAATATTACCGAGTTTCCTGGCGACGGCTGACCAATGCCAATCTAGTCCCCATCGTGCCAGCCAATGAATTTCAGCCGCTCAATGAAGCGATCGCCTATCGCTTTTTCTATGAGCGCCCGGTTGATGACAAGCTCATAGAAGCTAAGTTCGTGCTGGGGCCGCAAGACATTGGTGGCACCGACAATCTGTATGAGATTCCACCCGCCCTGCCCCGTAAAGACGGACAGATCGGCACTTGGAGCCAAGATTTGCGCGTCAATGCTAAATTCCCCACTAGCGCTGATACCTATGCCCCTGGCATGAGCCGTAAGCAGCGGGGAACTCCTGGACCGTTCTACAGCGGCGAAGATTTTTCTGGCAAATATCAGCTCAAAGTTGAGCTATTTAAGTCAGATGGCAGTCGGGTAGACGGTGCTGAATTTGAGGAGTTGGGCATCAACTACCGGGTACCTCAGCCTCAAAATCCGCTGGTAGAGGAAATTGAAACGGATGCGGCGGCAGACTTGGGCTTAGTCAACGGGGCTGACGGTAGCTTTACGCTAACGCTGCACGTGGATAACAATCCCTGCTACGCCGACCTGCTTCCGCCCACTATTAACCAGGAAGGTAGCGATGTAGGCGCCGATGACTGCGGCGTGCTGCCCTATGCGTCTAACAGTCAGGCTGTAAAAATGACTTACAACGCCCTGCATCCTCACGGATTTGCCACCTATAATTACAACCTCTTCCAAGGCGCGCAGCGCAGCGATCGCCGCCTAACGCCCCCCAGCTCCAGCGGCGATGTTAGCCCAACAACGCTGATGCAGACTTCCACAGTGGGAGAGTTGCGGACGCTGATTAGTAACCCTAGCCGCCAATGTCCCACTGTGGGACTGGCCCAAACGCTAGGCGTGATTGCTCAAGCAACAGACGGCCTTAGCCGCCTGAGCAGCTACGACCACTATGACGTGCAGGCATTTGTCCTATCGCCTGAAGAAGCAGACTAATCAGCTTGAACAGTCGCCGTTCTAAAAGGTGTAGCTGCTATCTAGCCCCTCTGCGGAGGGGTTTTCTGCTACGCGGCGGCTAGGCTGCCTGAAGCGTAGAAAGGCAAAACGGCCCTATGGGTGTTTCCCTGCTCAAACCTTGTCATTCCGCATTCTGAGGATTTGTCTCTTGCCAGAGGTTAGTTGTTTGGCGCAGACTGCGGTAGTCACCATTGCCTAAAATGAGGTGATCCAGCAGCGGCACGTCCAAAACCGATGCGGCTGCTAACAGTTGCCGGGTCAGGTGAATATCTTCAGGGCTTGGCTGTAAATTGCCAGAAGGATGATTATGAGCCACAATTGCCCGCGTTGCTCCCTGGCGAATAATCTCTCGGAAAATCTCACGGGGCGGCGCCAGGGTTTCGGTGGCCGTGCCGACCGTAATGACCTGAGTACCTAGCAGTCGATGCTTAATATCTAGAAAAACGACAGCAAAGCGCTCTTGAGCCTGCCACATCAGTTCGTGGCTGAGAGCTGCTGCCGCGATCGCCGGATCGTCTATAATCGTTTTCTCCGGCGGCTTTGAAGCCAGGACTCGACGGCCTAGCTCCAGTGCGGCCAAAATAGAAGCTGCCTTTGCCTCTCCAATCCCTGAAATCTGCATCAGGTCATGGGCTGATACTTCCCGTAGCGCGGTTAGTGGATCGGCGTGATCGCGGCCCAGTGATTGGAGAATATACTGCCCCAGGCCCACTGCCGATAGCTTGCCGGCCCCCTGTCCGGTTCCCAGTAATATAGCAATCAGCTCAGCCGTGGCTAGATTTTTAGCGCCATAGGCAAACAGCCGCTCTCGCGGTCGCTCGCTGGAGTGCATATCAGCCACTCGCACACAGTAGGTCATGATGCCCGCAGACGGTAGGGTAAAAGATAAGACAAATACTTGTTTAGTAAGCCCAAAAGCCTTATCTTCCCCACTATCTCCTATGACCTCTGCTGACCCTAGCCCCCAAGCAATTCAAGCTATCCGAAAAAAGCTCATTCAATTTAGCCGTTTAGAAGTTCCTGCTGAGCTATCAGCCGCTACGGCTGAAGATATTCGTCAAGCCTTGTTCCAGCTCAATCAGGCGTCTGACTATCAGACACTCGGCATCTGCGCTGACAGCTTAGCCACAGCTAAAGCGTCTATGGAAGACTATCTCAGCGCCTTGGGTATAGACATCACGCTGGATTTGCCTGAGCGAACCGGGGCAGTTTATCTCAAATTCAATACCCTCAAAGGGGCTTGGTATTTAGATGACTATAGCGGACCTTCTAGAGGTGTTTTAGTGACCTACCATGCCTCTGATGTGCCTGAGGCCAATGGGACTTACGGCCCGTTGCCGCTAGATTTGTTTGCCAACAACTAAGCGGGTGTTGATCCATTACGGCTGCCTGCCAAAGGCGCTGCCAAACTCAGCTTGGAAGCGAAAAGTCTAGGCGCTCATGCCAGCTAGAATGTCTTGAGCGTGGCTATCGGTCTTTACAGTACTGAAGACCTGATCAATGATGCCTTCGCCATTAATGATGTAAGTTACTCGTTTGGCATAGCCACCGCCATCAACATCGTAAGCTTGAGTAATCTCTCCGTCTGGATCAGCCACCAAAGTGAAGGGCAAACCATACTTCTCTTTGAACATTTTATGGGAAGCTTCGTCGTCCATGCTGACGCCTAAGACCGTGATGTCTTGACCTTGATAGTCCTCAAAAGCATCCCGAAACCCCTGGGCTTCTTTGGTACAGCCTGGCGTATCGTCCTTGGGGTAAAAGTAAAGTACGACCGTTTTACCTGTGAAGTCAGACAGGGATACCGGATTACCTGCCTCATTTTTGGCAGTAAAGTCAGGTGCCTTTGTGCCAACTGCTAGCGTCATAAGTCAAGTCTCCTTAGTTGTGTAGCTTTCAGGCTGCAATGCGAAGTCTAATATCAATGGTAAGAGAATCTACTGAAGCTTGTCAGGGGCAGATGAAACCTTTCTGCCCGGCTGAAAGTAGAAAGATTACGGTAGCTTGATCTAGCTATCAACTTCTATAAAGTAGGGGGCTACTGACCAACTTTTTGGCCCTAGCCGCATCAATAGATTTAGACAAGGGATATGACTCGTCACTATGAAACCGCTCAAGCAAAGAAAATCTCCTTTCAGAGACAGGAATCGCTGGCTAGAATATCCAGCCTTCTTAGGGTTGATCGGAATTTGGGTCTTATTAGTCTTTTCAACCGTCAATGACAATCCAATTCAAGCCCTAAAACAGCTACTTTCAGAGCCAACTGCAGAACTACTCTCCAAATTGAAGTGAACTGTAGCCAAGCGCTGTCCCCAGCTTGACTGCAGCCGCGAAAACTAACAATAGCAGACAGGTCAACCGGGATTATGGCAGTGATTGCGACGGTTACCAATGAGCTGGCTGCAAAATTATGTTGTGAAACATTAAAGAATAATAAGTAATTGAAGATGCTGGATCTGACTCAGTAAATGGGTAATATAAGCCTTTAAGGGTGCACTTATCACGGATCCGATAGCTGCTCATGCTTTGGAAGCTCTACCTAACGCTGGCGATCGCGACTTTTTTGGTTACGCTACAGGCATTTTTTAGGGATAAGTCAGTCTCTAAATCTGATTGGCACTATTGGATATTCTTGCTGCTGGTAGCTCTCTGTGCTCCTATTACGCTGCCAGCGATTGTCGGTCACAAAATTAAGCGCAGTTGGCAGCGCTCATCACGCCAGCAAATCTCAGAAAAGTCAACGTCTTTAGATATTAAAAGCTTGGTTTCCCTGCGCTGAAAGGCTAGATTTAGGGCACTTCTGTACTAAGCTGCTCTACAACATCCCAAGCGATGGCACATTCCTGGGTGATTTGATCCGCAGGTGTGCAGACAATGCGAGCCTGCTGCAGCGCCGAGCGCAGCCGCTGAGATAGGGGATCTTGCCAGCCTTCGCCTAAATTGAGCTTCATCACAATGTCGGTTACAGAAACCACGCCCACTAAGCGCTGATTTCCTTGAACGTCAAACTGCACTACAGGTGCCCGCTGCAGTCCCGTTTCTGCAAATCGCTGGGCGACTTCTGCAACCGTTAGATCAGCCGCCACAGTGATACAGGGCTGACGCATAATCTCGCTGACCTTGACCTGTCCGGGCCGCCGATTTGTGGCAATGACGTGATAGGCAATATCCCGCTCAGTCACAATACCGTAGCTCCCCTGCAGTGTTTCAGGCTCTATGATCAAAGATCTAACCTTCTGGTACTGCATTAAGGCGATCGCCTGCGCTACAGTCGCTCCTGGACTGACCGTTAGAACCCGGGTCGTCATGATGTCAGAGACTTGCATAACCTGCTTCCTATCTAAACCTAAGCCGCTGTAGCTTGTCCGCTGAGGCTGAAGTGGGCTGTAGCGGCGTGATTTTCTAGACGCTGAGCCGATGTGTTGATCGTAGCTTAGAAAAGCAGGCCGCCGATCGCTCTATTCATCACACTTTAGATTGCAAAGCTCTGCAGGTAGGAACTGAGCAGGGTATAGGCAAAGCTCTGCTGCGGGGAGAACGTCACTTGGTTAGTTTGACGAGGGCGGTCGCCTCCTAAAAGGCAACGGAGGCGCGCAAAGGTTCCCTATACCAGAATTGGTCTGGGCAGCGCGATCGCTGTCATTTCTAGCCCAACCTGATGCTGACTAAATACTTTTGTACGTTCGCACATTAAATGTCGCGATCAGCAGATTGAAGTCGCTCCAGACAAAGGTCCTGAATGTCTTTTCTGACAAGTCTGACAAGGATCTTAGAGATTTTTTCCAGGGAAACTTGGGGGAATTCAGTTTCGCACATTAAATGTCGCAAAAGCGCTTTTCGCAAATTACGTGCCGAAAGTTCAAATGGGCGTTTTTCGCAAATTATGAATCGTTTTTTTGCAGTCGTAGGATTGAAATTCCGACTTGGCTTTGTATTTTCTGCTAAGAGGCTGTATGAGAAGTGCTAGTAGGTAGCTAACGCTACGCCAACCGCCTGACCATCAGGCGGATCATCGAGATGTATATCATCGCTTCAGAAGAGGCCGGTAAGCGTTCATAGTCTTTGCTCAAGCGCCTCGACCAGCTGAGCCAGCCAAAAGTGCGCTCCACCACCCACCGCTTTTTGAGCAGCACAAGACCCTTGTCTGCTTCAGGCCGCAAGACCACTTGCAAAATCCATCCCAGCATGTCCATCACCCAGCGTAGAAAGGGCTCGCCGCCATAGCCGCCATCGGCCCAGACTAGGTAGAGCCGCTTGCCCTGCTCTCCCATTTGCTTGACCCGCTTGAGCATTGCTTTGGCTTGGCTCTTCTCCGAGGCATTGGCAGCAGTGACCAGTACCCGCAGCACTAAGCCCAGTGTATCGACTGTCAGATGACGCTTGCGCCCCTTGACCTGCTTACCACCGTCATAGCCGACCGCTTCACTGACCATCGTGGCACTCTGGACGCTTTGGCTGTCGATAACGGCTTGAGTAGGACTTTCTGGTCTGCCGCTATCGGCTCTGAGCCAGCCGCGCACGCGGTCGTGAATCGCTATCCAGGTGCCGTCGTTTCGCCAGTTGCGGAAGTAGGTGTAAGCTGTTGACCATGGCGGCAGGTCGCCTGGAATATCGCGCCACTTACAGCCCTGAACCACCACGTACAAGATGGCGTTGACGATGGCCCACATCTCTACTGAGCGCGGCCGACCACCGGGCTTGGCTGGCGGAATTAGGGGTTCTATCAGCTCAAACTGTTCACGCGTCAGATTGCTTGTGTATGCTTTACTCATGGCTCTCACGGTGCTGTAGCTCTTCAACTTCAGCTTATCCGTGTGAGCTTTCCTACGTCAGTTCTGGCTTTTCACACAGCCTCTTAGCTCTGCAACTACAGCATGGCTAAAATGGATTAGCCAATTGATAAGGATAGATTGAGCGCATGAGTGCTTCATCGAACTGGATTACTGTTGCCGAATCCAATTTTGACCATGAGCGGGAAGCGCTTGAGTTTATCCGTAGCCAATTTCCGAGCCATGAGCCTTATCGGGCCTGGTCAAACTTTGAATTCATTGCATCGGACGGCAGCATCAACGAAGTGGACCTGATGGTCTTCACGCCTCAGGGGTTTTTCCTAATTGAAATCAAGAGCTGGCCAGGGCGAGTCACCGGGGATGCTGGAACTTGGATCTTGGAGCGACCCGATGGTAAGCGCCGCACGTATGACAATCCAATCCGCTTAACAAATCTCAAAGCCAAAAAACTGAAGTCGCTATTGGAGCGCCAACGAGCGTTTACGGGCAAGAATGGCTTGCCTTTTTTAGAACCTTTAGTTTTTCTGTCTTCTGAAAATCTTACGCTTAGCCTACCGTTTGATGCTCGGCATGGCGTTTGTCTGAGAGATCGTCCCAGCACAAGCGATAAACCGGCACGGCCAGGCATTATAGCTGCGATTACTCGCCGAGACTGTCAGGGGTTGCGACCCATCCAAGACATATCGCGAAATCGCCATAACCGAAACATTGCCAAGCTGGTCGAGAAGGCAGTAAGAGAGGCGGGCATCAAACCGTCTAATAAATCCCGTAAAGTCAGCGACTATGTGCTCGACAAAGTCATTGATAGTGGGCCTGGCTATCAAGACTGGTCGGCTACTCACGCTCGGCTAGACAAGATGAAGCGGCGAATTCGGTTTTATCTGGTGCGACGAGAAGCCTCTGCAGATGACAAGGCAATGATTGAACGGGCTGCATTGCGAGAGGTTCAACTGCTGGAGTCGTTGCAGCATCCGGGGATTATTCGGGCTTTTACGCTGAGTGAGCATGAGTTGGGCCCTGCTCTTGTGTTGGAGCATGATCCACAGGCAGTGCGGTTGGATCATTATTTGGCACAAAGGCAGGAACCGCTGAGCATTGATACTCAGCTTGACTTAATGCGTCAGATTGCTGAGGCGATTCGATTTGCCCATGAACAACGGGTCATCCATAGAGGTTTGAACCCTAGAAGCATTTTGGTGTCAGAGGATCGCTCTGGTCATCCCAAAATCAAAATTACCAATTGGCAGCTAGGCTACCGGGCAGGCTCTTCCTCTAAGGGGGCTAGCCATGAGGTCACCGCAACCGCTCACGTCGATCGATTGGTCGAGGATGCTAATACGGCCTACCTTGCTCCAGAGTCGCTGAATGACACTGAATTTATTGGTGAGCATTTAGATATTTTTTCATTGGGCGCGATCGCGTTCTATCTATTCTCAGGTCAGCCTCCCGCAGCCAATGGATTAGAGCTGACCCAAAAGCTTCGTGAAACGAACGGGTTACAAATTAGTTCGGTACTCAATGGTGCGCCAGAAAGCCTGCAGGATCTGATCTTGGATAGCACCCACCCCAACGTGGACTATCGTACCGAAACGGTCGCAGACTTCCTACTCCTGCTGGATGAAGTTGAGGACGCCCTCACCCAGCCTGAGAACGAACTCGTTGAAAACCCCAATGATGCCCAACAAGGGGACCTTCTGGCTGGCAATCTACAAGTGATTAAACGACTGGGACAAGGAGCTTCCTCTGTTGGCTTCTTGGTCAAGATGGATGGCAAGGAATATATCCTGAAAGTAGCCAATGATCCGGAGCATAATGAGCGGATTCGAGACGAAGCCGAGGTTTTGGTGCAGCTGCGGCATTCCCACATCGTGGACTTGAAGGAAACCGTTAATGTGGGCAACCGGCTAGGCATCCTGATGCAGCCGGTGCTGGTAGATCGAGAGAAGTATCGCGTTGAAACCCTGGGACAGCGGATCCGTAAAGAAGGACCGCTTAAAATAGACCTGCTTCAAAGGTTCGGCGAGGATCTTTTGGATGTCGTGAAATTTTTGGACGAGCAAGGCTTTGATCATCGAGACATCAAACCAGACAACATTGCGATCGGTCAGGTAGGCCGAGGCGATAAATTGCACCTGGTGCTGTTCGATTTTTCATTGTCGCGCGCTCCCAGGGACAACATCAAAGCAGGCACGACGGGATATTTAGAACCGCTTTTAGTCACCCGGCAGCCGCCCCAATGGGACTCCTACGCCGAACGATACGCCGCCGCCGCCACTCTGTACGAGATGGCGACAGGGACATTACCAGTCTGGGGGGATGGGGTCAGCGATCCCTCCTTCCTTGACTGTGAAATTACCCTTGAACCTGAAAGATTTCCCGTTGCTCTCCGAGAGCGGTTGACATCGTTTTTTGAAAAGGCCTTCAAACGAAACATTGAAGCTCGGTTTGACAATGCAGAAGAAATACTGCGGGCCTGGCGATATTGTTTTGAGGGGATTGAAGAACCTGGCGCGCTCCTCGAAACTGAAGACGAATCGGCTCTGAAAGAACTACTGGCTGATGCCACCTTTGAGACGCCCATTTTAGAGCTGGGCTTAGGAACTCGCTCAAACAATGCTTTGGATATCGCCAATATTTTGACGATCAGAGATTTGCTAAAAACCCCACCCATTAAGCTCCAGCGACTCCGGGGAGTCGGACACAAAACCCGACGGGAAATTTTGGCGGTCGCCAGGGTACTTCGGGAGCAGTTGGGTACCCCGACTTCGAGTGATGAGGGGAGCGATTCTGGGGAGTCGGATTTAGCCGCACAGGAGGCTTCGAGCAGCCTAAGCGTGGATCGGCTGGTGCAGCAAATCGCCAAACCTAGCAGCAAAGATGGCAAGTCTGCCCAGCAGACTGTTAATGCGCTTTTAGGTCTAGATGGTGAATTAGACAATCTTTGGCCGAGTCAAACTGACCTCGCAAATTATATAAACCTGTCGCGGGGGCGTATTGGTCAACTGGTCAGTAAGTTTCAAAAGCGTTGGGCAAAAATGCCAGCGGTCACCCGATTGCGGAACGAAATCCTCGAAATTCTGCAGCAACCGGGTGGCGTTATGACAGCAGAGGAAATCGCGATCGCCCTTCTCATTGCCCGTGGATCGCTCACAGAAACCCCGCAACTCCGAACCCAGCAAGCGATGGCATTGGTACGCACCGCCCTAGAAGTTGAACGCACCATGGTAAGCCCCCGCTTCATGGTGAACCGGACAGGTATCTCCGTACTGGTGGCTGTAGATGGAGGCCGGGCAGCCTATGCCCGTAAGCTAGGCGAGAAGGCCGACCGATTGGCCCAGGAAGATCCGCTAGTGTCGCCAGAAAGAGCGATTCAGGATTTGCAAGAGATCCCCCCCCCTGAAGGCGTATTCCCCCTACCTGAACGACGATTACTCCAACTAGCGGCAGCCGCTTCCCAAGGGGCGGCACTCTCCAGTCGGCAAGAAATTTATCCTGTGGGAATGGATGCGGAGCGGGCTTTGCGGCTATCTCAAGGAGCTCTCTATGGAGTGCAATCGTTGACCGTGCAGCAGGTCAAAGATCGGGTGAGCGGTCGCTATCCTGAAGCGGTGAAGCTGCCTGAAAGACCGGAGTTGGATGGACTAATCCAGCAGTTTATTCCCAACCTGGGATGGGACGTTCAGCAGGGATGCTATGTCAATCAACTCAAAGAGGCTCCCTCGCTGAGCAGCAGTACCAGCTTCGCGCGGACTCCTACCGGTGCTTTTTATTCCAATGAGCGAGAGATGACCTCAGAAGAGGCGGATGCTCGGCTTTTGGAGGAGAAACTCAAACGAGGAATTCAAGATGGGTCATTTTTCGCGTTACTAGCCAATCCTAGGCGCTATCAACAGGCCAAACATGAGTTGTGCAGCCGCTTTCCCGTGCAGCTAGTGGACTACGAAGCCCTGTTCCTCGACACCTTGAGGCAAGTTGCTGAGAAAGCCAAAGTGAAATGGGATCTGGTGTTACAAACTGATGCGACCCCTCATCAGGGTGATTGGAACAAGTTGATGTTGCTAGTAGGCCGAGCGATGCCGTTAGTGGAGACCGAGTTGCTCAAGGCTAACCAAACCATTTTGATAATCTATCCAGGCTTGCTGGCACGCTATGACCAGATGACGCTGTTGGAGCGACTACGCGAAAAGGTTGGCCGAGAGGACGGCATACCCGGACTTTGGTTACTTTTACCCAATGAGCAGCAAGCCATGATCGATGGCAAGGCAGTACCGCTATTAAGTCCCGGACAGCGCGTCAGAATTACCGATGAATGGCTAGAGAATCGTCATCGGGCCACCCTCTCTCCCCTCTCATCTACTTAATGCTTTCTACCTGCCTTCCTGGGAAAAAGGTTCTAAGAAAGCACCGCAGTTGATTATTGACTTCTTGTAAGCTCTCTATGCTTGACCGTAACCAGCTTCTAACCGATTTACAGACTTTGCTCCGGCAATTAGAAACGGACTTGCAGGAGCGGGTCAAGGCTCCGGAAGTGCCGGAGTTGGGGGAAAGGCTGAGGGCTGAGTACGACGAGGCGAAGGCAGCCGATCGCATGGCACAAACCTTCAATCAGTGGGTCACTGATCAGCAAACGCAAGTGGCAGTAGCCTGGGTGCTGAGTGCCACGTTTGCGCGCTTTTTAGAGGATAACGGACTGGTGAGCCCACCTCGGCTGGCGGGACCGGGGGAAGCGCTCTTGAGAGCGCGGGATGAGCATGAGGCGTATTTTCGGGAGCACCCGACCCAGACCGATCGCGAATATCTGCTCTGGGTATTTGGCGAACTGGCGAAGCTGCCGGGGGCGAAGGAGATTTTTGGCAAGGGCAATCTGATTTGGGATATCCCGAACTGGCTGAGCGGCGATGCGGCGAGAGCAATCCTGGCGTTTTTCCAGACCATTGATCCCGGTACGGGGGAGCTGGTGCATGACTTTACAGACGATACCTGGGACACACGCTTTTTGGGCGATCTCTATCAGGATTTATCGGCGACTGCCCGTAAAAAGTACGCCCTGCTGCAAACCCCAAATTTTGTCGAAGCGTTCATCTTGGATCGGACGCTGGAGCCTGCGGTGGAGGAGTTTGGCCTGGCAGAAGTTCGAATGATTGATCCGGCCTGCGGTAGCGGACACTTTTTGTTGGGGGCGTTTCAGCGGTTATTGACGCGGTGGCAAAAGCAGGAACCGGGGACCTACGTGGAGGAGCTGGCGCGAAGGGCGCTGAATGCGGTGCATGGGGCGGATGTGAACCCGTTTGCTGTAGCTATTGCCCGATTTCGGTTGCTGTTGGCGGCGATGCGGGCGACGGGGCAGCGGCGATTGCAGGAGGCGCGGGCGTTTCCGCTGAATTTGGCCTGTGGAGATTCGTTGCTGCATGGGGAGGGGAGCCAGTTGGTGCTGGGGGATTGGGCACCGATGGCGCACCATTTTGTGAGTGAGGATATTGCCGCGCTGAATCGGATTTTGCGGGCGGGGCATTATCATGCGGTAGTGGCAAACCCGCCGTATATTGTGCCGAGAGATAAGGCGCTGAATGGGGAATATCGCAAGCGGTATGAGGCATGCTATCGCCAATATTCGCTGGCGGTGCCGTTTATGGAACGGATTTTTCAGCTAGCGGTGCCGGGGGGCTTTACGGGGCAGATTACGGCCAACAGCTTTATGAAGCGGGAGTTTGGCAAAAGGCTGATTGAGGAATTTTTCCCCAAGGTGGATCTGACCCATGTGATTGACACCAGCGGCGCGTACATGCCGGGACATGGCACGCCGACGGTGATTTTGTTTGGGCGCAAGCGGACACCCATTGCCAGCACGATTCGTACCGTGATGGGCATTCGGGGGGAACCGAGTACGCCGGAAGATCCGACTCAGGGATTGGTATGGTCAGCGATTTTGGATCAGGTGGATGTGGAGGGATCAGAGAGTGAATTTGTTAGTGTGGCGGATTCACAGCGGGATTTGTTTCATAAGCATCCGTGGTCGATTGGTGGGGGTGGGGCGAGTGAATTAAAAGAGCAGCTAGATCAAATTGTCAGATCGAAGCTAGAAGACATCTGCACAGAAATTGGATTTATTTGCATCACAAAGTCTGACGACACCTTTCCTCAGTCTCTAGACTTGTTTCTTAGAAATAGGCTAGAAAAAAACTATCTTCGTCCTTTCTGCATTGGTGAAGAAGTTAGAGATTGGATGATTCAATCCGAAGGTTGGGTGATTTTTCCATATGAGCCAAACATACAAACTGTAGAGTTGTCAAAAATCCCTCAAATTTATCGCTTTCTTTGGAGATTCAAAACGGAGCTTGAGAATCGAAAAGTTTTTGGAGGAAAATCCTATCGAGAAGCAGGCAAGCCTTGGTATGAATACGGACAAATTCCTGTAGGTAGAATTCAAATTCCAAATTCGATCGCCTTCGCATTTGTCGCCACCCACAACCACTTTGTCTTAGATCGCGGCGGCAAAGTCTTCAAACAATCTGCCCCGGTGATCAAGCTGCCTGCGGGTGTTACCGAAGACGACCACCTCGCCATGCTGGGGTTGCTCAACAGCTCCACTGCCTGCTTCTGGATGCAGCAGGTTTTTCACAACAAAGGGCGTCCGGGGGCTGATGCTGCTGCCGCCGATGAACCCTGGGAATTTCGCTTTGAGCATGATGGCACTAAGCTACAACACTTTCCCCTGCCTGCGGATCGGCCTACTAAACGAGTCAAACAACTTGACGAGCTAGCCCAGCAATCTATTCAACTCTTACCTGAAGCAGTGCTTTCGTCCTGGTCAAACTCGGATACTAAGCCGTTACAAATGATTGTTGAAGATGCTTTTTCAAAATGGCGAAAGGTACGCTCCCAAATGATCGCTCTCCAAGAAGAACTGGATTGGGAATGCTACCACCTCTACAAAGTTGTGAATCAAGACCTAACCTACGAGGGTGAATTACCAGAATTAAAAATTGGGCAACGGGCGTTTGAAATTATTCTGGCTCGACAAATTGAGGCAGGTGAAATCAAAACAGTCTGGTTTGCGCGATTAAGCGGCACCCCTATCACCGAAATCCCTTCAGAATGGCCGCAAGCCTATCGAGACTTGGTGCAGAAACGCATCGATCTGATCGAAAGCGACAAGAGCATTGGCCTGCTGGAACAGTTTCAACATAAACGCCGCTGGCAGACTGAATCTTGGGAATTGCAGTTGGAGCGGGCTTTGCGAACCTGGCTACTGAATCGCTTAGAAAGCTACTTTGACTTTGATGGCCGCATGAACGACGCCGGGGAAGTCAACGCCCAAATCACCACCCCCGCCCTCACTTCCACCGCCAAACTCGCCGACATCGCCCGCCAAGATCCCGACTTCATGCAAGTCGGCGAACTCTACACCCACAACCCCGCCTTCGACGTGCTCAAACTCGTCAACGCCCTCGTCGAAGCCGAATCCGTCCCCCTCCTCCCCGTCCTGCGCTACAAACCCTCCGGCCTCCGCAAACGCCAAGACTGGGAGCACACCTGGGCACTCCAGCGCCAAGAAGATGCCATCGACGCCCGCACCCAACTGCCCAAAGACCACCCTGACCACCTCGACAGCACCACCGCCGCCCGCCTCAAAACCGAGCAGGTCGGCGACATCCCCGTGCCCCCCAAATACAAAACCAGTGACTTCCTCAAAACCCACTACTGGAAACTGCGCGGTAAACTCGACGTCCCCAAAGAGCGCTGGGTCAGCTTCCCCCACTGCGAAGGCCCCGACGGGCAACCCGTCATCGCCTGGGCCGGCTACGACCACCTGCAACTCGCCCAAGCCATCAGCGCCTATTACATTGATGTGCAAGAACGCTTCGGAGGCCGCGATGACCCGCGTCTAGTGCCCCTGCTCGGTGGATTGCTAGAGCTGCTGCCCTGGCTCAAGCAATGGCATAACGACCTCGACCCCGACTACGGTCTCAAAATGGGCGACTACTACGCTGGCTTCATCGACGACGAAGCCCGTCAGATGGGGCTCACCCTTGAAGCGGTTCAAATCTGGGATCCTCCTAAGAAGAAAGGTAAACGTCGCAAGTCATAATTTCACTGTCTATGCCGCCCAGCCCACCTGTTCTCAACATCATGGAATCTCTGGATATTATCAAATCGAAACTTCATGACATTAAGCCGGATCTCCATCAGCGCTACCGTGTGATTCGCCTGGGGATTTTTGGTTCCTACGTGCGCGGCGAACAAACCCCGGAGAGTGATGTGGATGTATTAGTCGAATTTGATCCCAACTTTCGCTTTGGTCTATTTACCTTCTGCGAACTCGAAAATCAAATTAGCGAGGCGCTGGGCAAAAAAGTGGATTTGGTCATGAAAGATGCCCTCAAACCCCACCTTGGCGATCGCATTCTGCAAGAGGTCATCTATCTATGACAGAGCGGGACATTCGCGATTACTTGCAAGATATCCTCAACCACATCAATCTGGCGGAGCAGTTCATCACCGGTATGACCTTCGAGCAGTTTCAAACCGATGACAAAACCATCTTTGCGGTAACCCGAGCATTAGAGGTCATTGGCGAAGCCAGTAAGCAAATTCCCCTGTCTCTACGGGAAAACTATGCCCAAATCCCGTGGAAAGGCGTAACCGGAATGCGCGATAAGCTGATTCACGCTTATTTCGGCGTAAAAGTAGATGTCCTGTGGGATACCACTCAGCAAGATTTGCCCAGACTGAAGCCCGTTATCCAAGCAATGCTTCGTGACTTGTCGTCTACTCCCGATCCACAATGACCCTCATTAAAGATCTGATCGATATCCCTGAGCGTCTCCAGAAAGGCGACTTTGTCCTCAAGCTCACTGAAGGGGTAACTCGTCCCGAAGCGACTCTCAAGGACTATGTGGTCACCCCAGAACTCAAAGACCGCTTTGATAACGCGCTGACCTTCATTCAAAGTGCTATTCAAACCAACAGCAGCAAAGCCAGCTACTTACACGGCAGCTTTGGTAGCGGTAAAAGCCACTTCATGGCGGTGTTGAATCTTATTTTGGAAGATATTGCTGAAGCAAAAGGCATTAAAGAACTCGCTCCGGTCATTACCAAACACAACGAGTGGATGACGGGCAAACAATTCTTACTGGTGCCTTACCACATGCTCGGTGCCCACGATATGGAATCCGGCATCCTAGGGGGATATGTTGAGTTCATTCGTCGTGAGCACCCAGAAGCCTCCATTCCCGGCGTCTACCTAGCAGAAGGTCTGTTTAAGGATGCTCAGACCCTGCGAGAAACCATGGGCGATGATAAGTTCTTCAGTGCCCTGAGCGAAACGGCCAGCAGCGATAGCGGCTGGGGCGAACTCGCCGCCGGGTGGGATCGCGATCGCTTTGAAGCGGCCATCGCCGCTGGTCCCGGCGATGACGAACGCGCTCAGCTCATTAGCGCTCTGATCAAACAGTTTTTCGGCTCCTACAATGTCCAGGCGGCGGCTCAGGGGGAGGCATTTGTCTCCCTGGATCAGGGATTATCAATCATCAGCAAACACGCCAGAGACTTAGGCTACGATGCCCTTATCCTGTTCTTAGATGAGCTCATCCTCTGGCTAGCCAGCCGCGCCACTGACCTCAAGTTTATTCACCAGGAAGGCCAAAAACTCTCAAAACTGGTAGAAGCTCAGCTTGCCGATCGCCCCATTCCCATCGTTAGCTTTGTGGCCCGGCAGCGAGATCTGAGCGAACTGATTGGCGATTCCATTCCTGGGGCAGAACGGCTCAACTTTAGCGATGCTCTCCAACATTGGGAGGGGCGTTTTCACCACATCACCCTGGAAGATCGCAACCTACCCGCGATCGCCGAAAAACGAGTGTTGAAGTGTAAAAGCAAAGCCACTCGGGAAGAGCTGGATGCCGCCTTTGAGCAAACCGCGAAGGTGCGGGAGTCGGTCATGAACGTCCTGCTCACTAGCGAGGGCGATCGGGAAATGTTCCGCCAGGTCTACCCTTTTAGCCCCGCGTTGGTACAGACCCTAATCGCCGTCTCTAGCGTGCTACAGCGAGAGCGGACGGCCCTCAAGGTGATGATGCAGCTTCTGGTCGATCATCGTGAAACGCTGACGGTCGGCGACATCATCCCAGTCGGCGACTTGTTTGATGTCGTGGCTCACGGCGATGAGGCCTTCAGCCCTGAGATAGCGATCCACTTTAATAACGCCAAGCGTCTTTATCAACAAAAGCTGCTGCCCGAACTGGAGAAAAGCCACGGTCGCCTGGAAGAGCTGGAAAAACTTCCCTTGGATGATCCCAGCCGCGTCACCTTCCGTAATGATGATCGCCTAGTCAAAACCTTACTACTGTCGGCTCTGGTGCCTGAAGTAGAGTCGCTGCGGGGACTCAATGCTGAACGACTCACCAGCCTGAACCATGGCACGATCAAATCGCCGATTCCCGGACGGGAAAGCCAGCTTGTCCTTCAGCGATGTCGAAACTGGGCAGCCAGCGTGGGGGAAATTCGCATTGGCGATGAGATGCGGAACCCCAGCATTTCTGTGCAGCTCTCCGGGGTCGATACCGACACTATCCTCAAGCAGGCCGAACGGGAAGACAATCGAGGCAATCGCTTGCGCCTAATTCGTGACATGGTCTATTCCCAGCTTGAAATTCAGGGAGAAGACCAGTTTGAGCAGTACCACGATTTCACCTGGAAGAATACCAAACGCGCCTGCGTGGTGATCTTTGGCAATATCCGAGAGCTGCCTGAGGGCTCGATGGAGAATCTGGATGATCGCTGGAAAGTGATCATCGATTATCCCTTTGATGAGGCCACGTTCTCCCCCAAAGATGATCGGCAAAAATGTGAAGCATTCAAGCAAAGCCATCCCGAAGGGGCCAAAACCCTGGTTTGGATTCCCTCTTTCTTCAGCGAAGATGCCAAGAAAGAGCTGGGCACATTACTCATCCTGGAACATGTCTTAACGGGAGAACGATTCTCTGGCTACGCTAACCATCTCTCGCCTCAGGAGCGTCAAACTGCGAAGTCTCTCCTCGAAAACCAGCGGAGTGTTTTGCGGCAACGAGTGCTCAATCACCTCGATGCCGCCTATGGCATTAGCAATGCTCGAGAATCTTTAGATGCGGCTACCAGCCTGGAACTGAATGAACAGTTCGTGTCATTGCAGGTTGGCTTTGAACTACAGCCCCCAACCGCTGCTAGCCTGGCAGACGGTCTGCAAAATCTTCTGGAACAAGCATTAACCCACGAATTTCCGGCTGCTCCTGACTTCGAGACGGATGTCAGCAAGTCCAGCCACCTGCAAAAGGTTTACCAATATACCAGTCAGGCCGCCCAAAACCTCCAGGGCCGAGTCGAGGTCGACTATCCTACGCGCAGAATCCTGCGGCAAATCGCGAACCCCCTCAAGCTCGGGGAAATGGGAGCCGATGCGACCCATTTTGTGGTGGGGCAGCACTGGAGACAACACTTCACCCGGAAGATTGCAGAATTGGGCAGTACGCCCCAAGTCCGGCAACTTCGAGAGTGGATTGATCAACCCAAACCCATGGGCCTTTCCAAAGAGCTGCAAAACCTGATTATCCTCACCTTTGCCGATCAAACAGGGCGGAGCTTTTTCCTTCATACTAATCCGAGAGATGTCACCCTCAAGGACATTCCTAACGAGTGCGAGCTGCGGGAGCAAAAACTTCCAGACGAAGCCGTTTGGAAAACCGCTCGGCAGCGAGCTGATGAGATTTTCGGCATATCGGTTGCGGACCTGCGTAAGGCCAGTACGGTGGCTGATTTAGCCGCCAAAGTTCAAGCCAAAGCCAAAGCCGCTGTTGAGAACTGTCAGGGTTACGTGCAGTCTTTGCAAGATAGTTTAGAGACCTTAAATCTCTCTCAAGAGTGCGATCGCATGATGACAGCATCCACGACTCTGGCAATGGTTGAACAACTGAGTGCCGCTAAGGAAGATGACGTGGTGGAATTACTGGGAGAATGTGCGATCGCCACTTCAGCAGCCGCCATGGCGGAATGTATGAAAAAAGCTGACAACCTTACAAGAAGTCTAAATAGTGACAGTTGGGCAATATTCCAAATTGTGGCTGAGCTTTCTGGTGACCTAGAAAGTGAGGCTAAACGTGTTTTACAGACTCTGAGTGAGGCTCTTAGGAGCGATGAGCATGTTATTTCTCTGGATTTACAACTCAAGCAGTCGCTAAATCAAGCTCTAAGACTGTTAAGAGAGCAATCTAAATCGGAAACACCTAGACCGGAACCACCAGATAAACAGCCTCATATTTCACCAGTTGTACCTGATCCAACCGAAACCAAAGTCATAGAGACCAGTGATACTGGTACTGCAACAACCACAGTCCGAACAGTCAGCGAAGGGCGTGAAAATAATTTGAGTCTCACGGCAGCTAAAGAACTTTTAGACAAACTAGGCAAAGGGCTCAAAGCAAGCGAAAATGTGCGTCTAAGCATCAGTTGGATTATCGAGGAGACTCATCACAGCGAGTGATAGCCGCGCCCACGTTCAGCCAGATTAAAGCTCAGGTTTCCGCCATCCTACAGCGATCAAACGGCAGCCAGGTCATCGGGATTTATGCCCAAGGCCGCTGGACAGGCGATCGCCAGCAGTTTGACGGCGAACAGTGCTACCTGATTGATCAGTGCGACTCTCCTCTAGCACTCCGCATTGCCCTTCAAAAAGGGCAACAAGAACGAGCTACAGAGGACAAGTTAAAGTACGCTATCCAGGTTATCGTGACTCCGATTTCTGAAAGCGAGTTATCGGAAGATATCCTGATTCGCTTCGTTAAGCAGCGCTTATTTACCATTGACTCCTGGCAAATCGTCAAATCTCTGTTCCGAGCTACCAATATTGATCCTCGGCTCGCTCAGTATCAGTGGCTGCCTGAAATCTTGATGGACTGGATTCCTCCTGACCAATATTCGCCGGTCATGGGGGGATTTTTAGATGCTGAAGTGGTGTGGCCCCTGTTACTCAACCATGGCCTCGGTTTTGAAGTAGAGAAACCTGATTTACCCACAATTTTGCAGTGGTCTACCACATCGGATCATGTCAAACGTTATCAAAAAGCGCCGCGAGAATTTAAGGCCGCTGCTTGTGAGTGGCTGATTAGCCAAGCAGGACCTATGGTTGCAACAATCTTGCACTGCATAGAGTACAATCAACAGCCTGATACCCTGGCGCTTGGACTCGCCGCAGCCGTGGTTTACCATCCTGAAGCCCAGCTTGATCGAGCTATCGGCAAATTTGAAGAGCGATTTCTATCAGGCCTAACTCCCGATCCCAATGAGATCGCCGTTTGGAGCAATGCTTCCCAGCAGGCTTTGAAAGCATTACCCGATCAACAGCAACTCCTCATTCAGCGGAGCGACCAAATCCTTTCAGAAATTGGAGCCGCAGATTTTGCTTATCTCAGTTCCCTCTCGGAACTAGGGTTTAATCAGCACCTCACGACTTTAAGCGAATATCTCATCGAACTGATTAAGAAGCCGACTCAAGCTGCTTTGGACACTTCACGTAAGGTCTACCAATCAATACAGACTCATCAGCAGGCGACTTTATATACCCCAAAACGCCGTCTGCAACGCCTAGACATGGCGATGCGACTCGCTCAATGGCTTGTTGCTGATGCAAAAAATGCTTCTCAAGCGCCCGAATCTCTAGAAGATGCGATCACCCACCATACAAAAACAGGCGGCTTTCTTGATTGGGCCAGACTCATGTTGCCAGTCGCTGAGCCTCATAGAGAACTTTCGATCGCTTACGGAAAGCTATTTGATGTCGTCACCGCAATGCGTGAAAAACAGTCCCAGCAATTTGCTCAACTTTTAAAAGATTGGACGGCAGTTGGATCAACCCGAAAGTCTGTGTTAGCCATTGAGCAAATTCTAGAAACGGTCGTTGCTCCTTTGGCCGAGTCTAATCCGGTTCTATTAGTGGTCATGGACGGCATGAGCTTGGCCGTTGCCTATGAACTGTTGGCCGATCTCACTCAAAATAATTGGCGACTCGTTGCGCCAGAGTCTCAGAATTTGCCTATCCAGGCTGGGCTGGCAGCTATCCCCTCTGACACGAGTGTGTCTCGTGTCAGCTTGCTCTGTGGTCAGCTCACTCAGGGGCAGCAAAATCACGAGAAGAAGGGATTTGCCCAACACCCATCCTTGCTGCGGCACTGTAAGCGCAGTGCCCCTCCTCTGCTGTTCCACAAAGACGCTCTGCAGTCAATCAATCCGCCGATCCTTTCAGGGGAGCTATACGATGCCCTCGACTCGGAGAAACATCAGGTTGTTGGTCTGGTTCTTAATGCTGTAGATGACTTACTGGGCAAGGGGGATCAGGTTGATATCGCCTGGACGTGCGATCGTATCAAGGTCCTGGAACCGATTTTGCAAGCCGCCAATAACGCCGGACGATTAGTCATCCTAACCAGTGACCATGGGCATATTCTCCACCACGGTACTCAGTATCAATCAGCTAAAGGGGGAGAACGCTGGCGTATTGATGACAGCAGCCCCAAAAAGGGGGAACTTCAAATTGCGGGCGATCGCGTAATCTCAGCCAATGGTAAGTCAGTCATTGTCCCCTGGACTGAGAAACTTCGTTACAGTAGCAATAAGAAAAATGGGTATCACGGAGGCATCACTCCTCAGGAGATGCTCGTTCCTATTGCTGTACTGACCCCATCTGATAAGTGCCTGCAAGACTGGCAAACAAAAAGGATCCAATTTCCTGAATGGTGGCAGTTAGAGCAATTTGATACATCTGAATCAGATATGCCTTCTTCTAAATCCGTAGCCTCTGATAACGAGCCCTTAAGTTCTCTTCCCCTGTTTAGCTATGCAGCCTCAAGTGAATGATTTTGCAGGGAAATCTTTGCCGCACTGAGGCTTGGTATTAGTCAAAACTTAAGCTGTTCGCATGAAGCGAAGCCTTTAGTAAACAAACTTGTCTACGTTTATCATTCGCAAATAAAAGTCGCTAAAACGAAGGTTTATGGTACATTTTTACCAGTTATTTTTGCCTGGCATACCATGGCACAAGATTTTGATTATCCAGATATCCGGCGGCTTGAGTTGGACGATACTGAGATTGTGGAGTTAAGCGATCGCGCTCTCGACACGGAGCCCTTTCAAGTCCTGCTTGAATGCAAGACGGCATTTCGGGTACCTGCTAAATGGCAAGAAGGCAGATGCCATTATTGCGGGATGCGGTTCAAATCTATGGTGAAATATCAGGCGAGAATAAAAAGCGTCAGCTAGTCGTGCAAGTGGTGATATGTCAAAGCGTACTAGGCGGTTGTTTCGGTGGGCGATTTTGATGGCGATCGCAACCACCACCATCATCCTTCCTGCCCAGGCGCAACTCAACGTCTCCCCCGAAGCGATCGCCATCGCCGGAACCCGTGCTGACCGAGTTTCTACAACCCTGACCTTCAGCGATATTGATGGTATTCACGTTTTGCAGGCCGCTGTTTCAGACCTACGCCGAGCTGATGGTGGGGCGATTCTTCCTGCCAGCAGTATTCGCATCGATCCCCCCAAACTTGAGGTGCTAGCAGATACCCCAGCCCAGACAACCATTGCTATAGATTTAGCCGATGCCTCAGCCAGTGGAGAATTTGCTGGTTCTTTGTATCTCTATCGCCCTGAGGGACGGCAGATTGTGCCCCTCATTGTTCGGATTAAAGCAGCTCCGTGGTGGCCCTGGCTGGTAATGCTATTGGGTGTGGGCTTGGGCACCTGGCTCTCGTTTTATAGAGCGGAAGGGCAAGCGCGCGATCAGGTAGTTGTTCAAGTTGGACGTCTCCGTAATCAGATGCGAAGTGATGCAGAACTTGACCCAGACTTCCGAGCCAGTATTGAGTCTGAACTGGTGGACGTGGAATCGGAGATAGAAGATAAAAATTGGGAAGCTGCAAAAGCTGAGGCACTTGAGGCTAGGGCTTTATGGAATCGCTGGCGCAAAGGCCGAGAAGACTGGCTAGCTCAACTCAAAGATGGTAAGGCTCTAGTCACAGAAAATTTTGATCAGTTACCTAATCCAGTAAAATCTACACCTTATATGCAGGGTGTCAAAGACCAGGTTGATGCCGTCTTCCGCAAGTTGAGAACAGGGCAGTACGAGACTCCGCAATCCTTAAAAGACGATTTCTCAGCAATTCGCCAAAGTCTTTCTCAATATAGAGAGGGAGAGGCAATGGTGGGTTATCTCAAGGAGATGCGAGCAGACTCTGGGCTTTCTGGAGCAAAAGAGCAGTATTGGATAAACGAGCTAGGCTTGCTAGAACAACAGCTTGGCAATACGTCTCCCGATGCCGAAAGCTTCCAAAAGTGGAAAGAGGGCTTGACTGCGGCTAAGACAAAGATGCAGGAGGATATTGCCGAAGCGGCATCAGCCAAGTCTGTTGACACTGGCGTAAGAGCATTGGCTAGTCGTTCGGCAGATGAACAATTGATTCTTAGTCAGAAGTTGCCTCCTGGGCCATCGATCAGCTCTGTATTCCAGCCTGATAGGGTTTCTCAGGCAAGGCGCAATCTCAAGATATTTAATTGGATCAGCCGCGTTGTCGCGATCGCACTCCTGGCCTGGTTAGGCATGACCGAACTCTACGGCAGCAATCCGACCTTTGGAGCCGAACCCCTGAGGGACTACTTGGCTCTGCTAGCCTGGGGATTTGGCGCTGAGCTGACCCGTGAATCGGTCGTGAGTGCAACCCAGAATTTAGGTTTGCCGTTGACCAAGTAAAATTATGGAGAACTTCCTGGTTCAAAGCTCGTAAGGTGTGAAATCCTTCTCGTAGAGGGCGTATCTATGGGTATTCCCGTTCCCTGGGAGTGAAAGGCTATATCGTCAGGTCATCGTCATAGGCTCATGCCAATTCGTAAGCGTTGGGCGTTTCTTGTTGGAATCAACCGTTACACAGATTACGGTACCCTCAGCTATTGCGTGGATGACGTTCTAACCCTGGAGAAGCTTCTTAAGGCTTTAGATTACACGGTGGTTTCGCTACATGACCGCCTGGACCAGGAAGATCGAGATGGCAATCCTAACCCTCGTTATCCCACCGAGAACAATATCCGTGCCGAGCTGAAGAACCTTTGTGCAGCTATCAAGGACGGCGAAAACCAGGGCCAGGATGATTTACTGCTGACTTATTTTGCCTGCCACGGCACTCGCCAACCTGATGACCAGCCGCGACTCGTTGCCAGAGATACTCGTAAATCTCTTGTGCAAACTGGAGCAATATCCATTGAGGAAATCGAGCAGGCGATGAATGCCAGTGGGGCAGGCTGCAAGATTCTCATGCTTGATGCCTGTCATATCGGATTAGGCAAGACTGGCACCCGTGCCCCAGAAGATCCTGAACTGCTGAGAAAGATTCATGACTTGGCTAAAGGCTACGCGCTGATTACCGCCAGCACCGACCAGCAGGACGCCCATGAGTGGGATGGCGCGTGTCACGGGGTTTTTAGTTTTTATGTGCTTTCCGGATTGAGTGGCAAAGCCGACCTTCACGATAAAGATTACGTTACTGTGGGCGACCTCTCAGGATATGTCCTAAGTAAGCTGCAAGACTGGCGCGTAGAGCAAGGCATTGACCAGGTGCCCCAAGGAAGAGTAGAAGGCAACCTTGGTGACTTTATTTTGATCGACCAATATCGCCGACTGCAGCAATCCTTCTTACCAGAAGCATCCCTCAATGAAGCACTGTCCCCTGGTCAGGGTCTGCAAAGCCGTGGTCGATCGCCAAATCAGGTGATTGAATGCCTCTGGTCATTGAATTGTGAGCCTCAGTGCCAAACGTTTAAGACCAACACGTCGAGGACGAGACGGGCTGCTGCTTTTGTCGTTCAGGCCAAGGACTCCCGTATTCAGCACTGGCTGGTCAAACGTCTGGTGAACCAAATCCCTAATGTTGCTAATGCCAGGGTATTTCCCATTACTGTGCCTACTCATCCCATGTGGAAAAATCGGGATTTTGAGGAGTTGTGGCAAGACCTGGCTCGTAAGCTGCATTGTGCTGGTGAAAAAGCCGCCGTTATTGCAGCGCTGGTTGAGGTGTACCGCACCCAGCCTATTATTATGGCCATGTATGGTTGGTCAGCCATGTCGAGGTCTCAAGCTTTACAAAAACAAGTGTTAGACGAACTCTGGCAGCCCCTGGTCAAGGCCATTGGGGCGTTGAATGAACAGCCGCTGCGATCGCGCGTCATTCTGTTTTTGGCAGAAGGGCGAGATTTAGCTGCTGAAGCCCCTGCACCTGATAATTCAGCCAATCCCGTAGTCCCGATTCGCCTTGAGCCGCTGACCCAGATCAGTCGCGAACACGTAGCCGACTGGTTAGAGAGTGACGTTGTGTTTTCGGTGCTGAGTCAGTACCTGGCTGAAGATCAGATTGGGGCCTTAATTGACGAAGAAATTTTGGAATGGAGTTCTGACCCAGTTCAAGCCATTGAAGAGATTTGCTACATCTTTGAACTCGAAAACGGCATTGCAGACATTGAGGCCGATTGGAGGCTGGCAGGATGACGAAACCGCCCAAGATTGATTACACCTACACCGGAGCCGACCCCTATCAGCCCTCCGCTGATGGTTTGCGCGATCCCCAGGGCCGTGAGTATTTCCCTTACCTGCCTGAACCCGGATTGCGAAAAGCCCTTAACCTCGCGATCGCTCTACAGAGACCTCTGCTGCTGGAGGGTGAACCCGGCTGCGGTAAAACCCGTGTGGCCTCAGCTCTGGCGTTTGAATTGTCTTGTAAGCAGTTAAACGACAAACACCCCCAACCCGATAACAAAGAAGGTTGGTGGAACTTCTACATTTGGAACATTACCTCCACCAGCCGGGCGCAAGATGGACTGTACACCTTTGATGCCGTTGGTCGCCTGCGGGATGCCCAGCTCATTGGTTCTGACCCTGCACGATTGAAGAAATATCTGGGAGAGAAGGAAACTTCAGCCCTGGAAAATCGCTTATCGAACAAAGAACAATATCGAGAATTTGGAGCGCTAGGGCAAGCTCTGCGGGAGCAAACCACTCGCCCAGTGCTGCTCATTGATGAAATCGACAAAGCTGATAGCGATTTTCCTAACGATCTACTTCTGGAACTGGATGAATTGCGCCTCGAGATTCCTGAAACGGGGGAAAAAATTAAGCCTCCAGAGGCCCATAATAAACCCATCATCCTTATCACTAGCAATCGCGAAAAGCCTCTACCAGAGCCCTTTTTACGGCGCTGTTTATATTACTACGTGCCTTTCCCGGACGAAGAAACCCTAAAGCGCATCATTGCAGCCCGATTCGGTGAACGGATTAAGGCTAAGCAGGACTTAGTGAGTAAAGCCGTAGAAAAATTTACCGCCATCTACGACCTGCTGAAAGGTCAACCGGGCAGCCGCCCTCCCGGCACCAGCGAATTGATCGAGTTTCTGACGGCATTGATTCAGGAGGGTAAAACCGTGGAAGAAGCGATCGCCGAACTCGACAAACTGGCGAAACGACGGCACCTGGATAGCGATTCACGACCGCGTGCGCGGCTGGCTCAGAGCCGATAGCGGCAGACCAGAAAGTCCTACTCAAGCCGTTATCGACAGCCAAAGCGTCCAGAGTGCCACGATGGTCAGTGAAGCGGTCGGCTATGACGGTGGCAAACAGGTCAAGGGACGCAAGCGTCATCTGACAGTCGATACACTGGGCTTAGTGCTGCGGGTCCTGGTCACTGCTGCCAATGCCTCAGAAAAGAGCCAGGCCAAAGCAATGCTCAAGCGGGTCAAGCAAATGGGAGAGCAGGTCAAGCGGCTTTACCTAGTCTGGGCTGATGGAGGCTACGGCGGCGAGCCCTTTCTACGCTGGGTGATGGACACGCTGGGATGGATTTTGCAAGTGGTCCTGCGGCCAGAAGCAGCCAAGGGTTTTGTGCTGCTCAAGAAGCGATGGGTGGTGGAGCGCACTTTTGGCTGGCTCAACTGGTCGAGGCGCTTGAGCAAAGACTATGAGCGACTGCCGGCTTCTTCTGAAGCGATGGTCTACATCTCGATGATTCGCCTGATGGTCAGGCGGTTGGCGTAGCATTAGCTACCCGTTAGCACTTCTCATACAGCCTCTGATTGCCAGGTTTAAACGACCTCAATCTGCTAATCGCGACATTTAATGTGCGAATGTACATCTCTAATTAAAAGCCGATGGCGGGATTTGAACCCGCGACCGCTCGATTACGAATCGAGTGCTCTACCACTGAGCCACATCGGCAGCTAACGGCTTACTAGTATAGCAGCCCAATTACGCAGAGTTACAGTCAAAATCCGCTAGCTTGACTAACTGACTAAACCCGATCGCAGCGCCCGCACAGCCGCCTGGGTGCGATCGCTCACGCACAGCTTATTCAGAATGTTCCGCACATGGGTTTTAACGGTTCCCACCGTAACGTAGAGCTTTTCCGCAATCTCGGCATTGCTGTTGCCGGCCACAATCAGATCTAGGATTTCGAGTTCTCGCTCCGTTAGCGGACAGGTATCTAAAATTTGGCGATATTCCGGCTCAATTGCGGCAATTTGCACCATAGCTTCCTCTTCACTCTCGGCAGGCTGCTGGCGAAACTTACGTAGCACAATGCTGGCGATCGCCGGATCAATCCAGCAGTTGCCGCTGGCCGTTTCCTCAACGGCAACAATTAAATCAGCCGTATTGACTTCTTTGGTGCAGTAAGAATCAGCTCCTGCGGCAAAGGCAGCTAGCACGACTTCTTCACTGTCATGCATAGTGAGAATTAAAATCTTAGTCCTCGTTTCAGGAGACTCAGCACTTATATGCTGCCGAAACTTGCGAGTCAGCTCAATGCCATCAATATCAGGCAAGCCGATGTCGACAATTGCCACATGAGGATGGGATCTTTCGAGCAGTTGCAGGCCCTGCAGGCCATTAGCAGCTTCCCCAATAAACTTCATGCCGTGCTGCTGTAGAGCGGTCCGTAATCCAACACGTGTTAGATCATGATCCTCAATGAGAGCAACTTGAATCTCATCCATAACCAGCGAATCTCCGAAACTTTAGATAAAGAGTGTATAAGAATGAGGAGAGAGTGACTTAGCCTGAGTAAAAAAGATGAATTTGAGTTTCAGTCTTTTAGCTTCTCAATAGAAACGTCGTTAGTCATCTATCAACAGGCGTAGACAGCTAAAGTAAAGATCTTGATCAGCCTAACTAGTTTTTGCAATTTTTAGTGCTAGCTTAAAAAAGTTGATTTGCCATCCCCTATTGGGTGCTTGAAAATCAGAATCTTTTAGTTGAAAGATAATCCCCTTTGAAGACTTTTCTATAGGCTACCTAAACTTACAATAGATGTTTGTTTAACATCAGGGTAATGTTCTAGCAGTTGGTAAGAATTCTGCCCCGGGTAGCCAATATATCTATGTCGATAATATGACCAATCTAGAAACTGAGAATAAAACCGACAAGATTTTAGTTGTTGACGATTTGCCAGACAACCTAGAGTTGGTTGAAGCCATTTTGGAGGGGTCAGGGTATGAAATCACCTGCGTTCAAAGTGGTGAGGCCGCTTTAGATGCTGTTTATAGAACGCTGCCAGATTTGGTGTTGCTAGACGTGATGATGCCAAAGATGGATGGCTATGAGGTGACTCGTCGCCTCAGAGAAGATAAGAGCCTACCTTATATTCCGATTCTATTAACAACGGCTCACAATCAGCCTAGCGTGGTTAAAGGGCTGGATGCAGGAGCAGATGATTTTATTCGCAAACCGGTTGAAATTGACGAGCTGATGGCACGAGTACGATCGCTCCTGCGGCTCAAAAACAGCATTGACGAGCAGGTGGAAATCCTACGGCAGCGGGATGATTTTGTGGCTCGTTTGACTCACGATTTGCGGACGCCTTTGGTCGCCGCTAATCGAGTTCTGCAATTCTGTTTAGAGGGGGCTTTTGGTCAGGCCCCGGATGATATGCAAATCGCGATCGCCAATATCCTCGATAACAACAAAAACCTGCTGCAGATGACCAATACGCTGCTAGAAGTTTATCGGCATGAAGCAGGTCATAAAAGTTTGACGCCGGCTACCATAGATCTGCGAGAACTGGTAGAAAACGTAGCCAGTGAGCTAAAACCGCTCTCTAGTGAGAAGGGCTTAGAGCTGAAGCTGAGCTCCAGTGCTGACCGTTCTTACAGGGTGATTGGCGATCGCCTAGAGCTACGGCGCATCATCACCAACATCCTCAGCAACGCGATTAAATTTACCGATCAGGGATTTATTGAGGTGCGGCTAGAGACTTCTAGCCAGGAGCTAGCGGGCAGTTCACAGTCCTCCTGGGTACAGGTTGCCATACAGGATACCGGCCCCGGCATTCCCCCGGAAGAACAGGTGCAGATTTTTGAGTGGTTTCGACCGGGCAAGCATCGGCGCTCTGGCAGTGGCTTAGGGCTGCACCTATCCCGCCGCATTGCCGAAATGCATAGTGGTTCGCTGACGGTGAAGTCTCAGCTAGGTGAGGGAAGCTGCTTTATCTTAGCTTTGCCGATGGCAGAAGCCAGCTAGCCTAATACCCCAGCGCTTTGCCATCGCTGCGGGGATCGCAGCCAGCCCTGAGCTGCCCGGTTTGCGGGTCAATCACGATGGCATGAGCATGGCCCATCTGCTCAGACCAGTCAGCAACAAGGCTAAGCCGATGCTGACGCTGCTGCAGTTGTGCTTGGATGTCAGAGCCAATCCTTTTTTCTAGCCGTAGCTGACTGCTCGACTCGCCCCAGGTACGACCCCACAGCCAGCGGGGTAAGTCGATTGCGGTTTGGGGATCTAGGCCAAAATCTAGCATTCGGGTCAGCAGGGCGGCTTGAGTTTGCGGCTGTCCTTCGCCGCCCATCGTGCCAAAGACAATGGCGAGGCGGCCATCAGGCTGTGTCACCATTGCCGGAATCAGGGTGTGAAAGGTGCGCTTGCCCGGTTCTAGGCAGTTGACGTGATTGGGATCTAGGGAAAAGAAGCAGCCGCGATTTTGTAGAATCACGCCGGTGCCTGCCGGAACAACGCCGGAACCAAAGTCAAAGTAGAGGCTCTGAATTAAAGAAACCCCGTTGCCTTCTGAATCAACTACAGCGGAATAGGTGGTATCGCCGCCCAGGCTTCCCGGCAGATAGGAGCTGGCCTGAGTCAAACTGATCTGAGGGCGGCGGCGATCGCTATAAGCCTTAGAAATCAGCGTTTCAACTGGAATATCAACAAAATCGGGGTCGCTAAGCCACCGATCGCGATCGGCAAAGGCCAGCTTCGTTGCCTCTACCAGCAGGTGGTAATAGTCCGCGCTGTTAAGCCCGATTTCAGCTAGATCGAACGGCTCAATCAGATTGAGTATTTGCAGTACCGCTAAGCCCTGGGTGTTGGGCGGCATTTCGTAAACCTGGTAGCCTCGGTAAGCGGTACTGATGGGGCTGACCCAGGTAGAGCAATGCTGGGCAAAATCGTCTAGCTGTAAAAGACCGCCCAGGGATTGCAAGCCTGATACCAGCGCTTGGGCAATTCGGCCTTGATAAAAGGCATCACGCCCTTCGGCGGCTAAAGTCTTCAAGGTCTGAGCCAGTGCCGGATTACTTAAATGGGTTCCGGCTGCCGGCGGCTGTCCCTCTGGCAGAAAGGCGGTTTGGCTGCCGGGATAGGCTGCCAGCGTTTCCTGATTGCGCCGCGTCCAGCGGGCCTGAGAGGCTGTAACCAGATAACCCTGCTCAGCCAGCGCGATCGCCGGTTGCAAAACCTGCTGCCAATCCAGTTTGCCAAAGCGCTGGTGGGCCTGATGCCAAGCATCTACCGTTCCGGGGACGGTAATGGCGGCTAAAGGCCCCCGCTGGGGAATAGACTCTAGCTTTTGCTGGGCGTAGAACTCACGGGTGACGGCCTGACCCGCCCGCCCGGAGCCATTGAGGCCGTGAATTTGAGAGTCAGCGGCGCTATAAATCAGCCAAAAGGAATCGCCGCCGAGGCCAGTCATGTGGGGATAGACTACGGAGAGAGCGGCATTGACGGCGATCGCTGCATCTACAGCGCTGCCCCCCTGCTGCAAGATAGTCAATCCGGCTGCCGAGGCGAGGTGATGAGGGCACACCACCATGCCGCGATCGCCCGTAGCCACCGGGCGCGTAGGATATCCGGTTAAGTCGAAAGTCACAGCTAGCCTAAGCGATAGCCAAAGCCGCGCACCGTCTTGAGATATTGCGGATTGCTGGGATCAACCTCCAGCTTTTCGCGAATCCAGCGGATGTGAACGTCTACCGTCTTGTTGTCACCCATGAAGTCATGGCCCCAAACCTGATCAATAATTTGATCGCGTGACCAAACCCGCCGGGGCTGACTCATAAACAGCTCTAGGATGCGAAATTCCTTGGGGGAAAGGCTCAGCTCCTCACTTTTGAGAAAGACCCGGCATTCTCTAGGGTGCAGGGTAATGTCTTGGAACCGCAGCACTGGCTCGTCGTTTTGCTTGGCCACTAAGCGCGATCGCCGCAGCAGCGCCCGGCAGCGGGCAATCAGCTCTCTCATGCCAAAGGGCTTGGCCAGATAGTCGTCAGCTCCGACCTCTAAACCCACTACCCGATCGGTTTCAGTACCCTTGGCGCTGAGGATCAAAATTGGCATGTCTATGCCCTGATGCCGCAGCAGCCGACACAGATCTAACCCATTCATACCGGGCAGCATTAAATCTAAAATGACTAGGCTGATGTCGGGAGCCGGATTGTTGAGGCTATTGACGGTGCCGCCCAGCATATCCAAAGCGCTAAGGCCATCTTCGGCCACCGAAACATCAAATCCTTCTTCAGCTAAAGCCAGCGCGATCGTTTCTCGAATCAGTTCTTCATCTTCAACGACCAAAACGCGGCCCAATCCCACACGGATGTTTGACTGAACTTGAGCAAGCTCCAGAGATGACATAGGAATTTGTTAGAGCTGTTACAGACTGATTTTACCAGTCACCTGTCTTAACTTAGCCAGCAAAAATTGGACATTGATCTGTCGCAAGACAGATCCCAATCAGCTATTCCTGACACGCATAGCCTTTCAGCCAAAGCTTAAACAACCACAAAGTTCACCAGCTTACCCGGCACTACAATGACCTTCTTAATTGTCTGACCATCGATATAGCGCTGGGCTATCTCTGACTCGCGCGCATAGCGCTCTAAATCGGCTTTGCTGGCCATCGCCGGAACCTGAATGGTGCCGCGCGTCTTACCTTTAATCTGAATTACCAGCGTAATCTCATCGGCTACGAGCGCTTCGGGTTCATACACCGGCCAGGATTGCAGATGCACCGAGCCAGGTTGGCCCATCTGCTGCCAGAGTTCCGCCGCCATGTGAGGGGCGAAGGGCGCTAGCAGCAAAACCAGTGTCCGAACTCCTTCCTGATAAACGGGAGAGTCGTCGCAGGTAGCCTCTGTGATGGCGTTGCTCAGCTTCATCAGTTCTGAGACGGCAGTGTTGAACTGATAGTCGTCCGTCACGTCTTCAGAAACTTCTTTGATCGCCGTATGGGTGGCGCGGCGCAGCTCTTTTTCTGCCTTGCTCAAAGCAGTCTGATCGATTTTGGCAAGTTCAGCACCGCTGTGGGTTTCAACATAGCTATTCACCAAGCGCCAGACCCGATTTAAAAAGCGGAACTGCCCTTCAACATCAGCATCGTCCCATTCCAAGTCCTTCTCAGGCGGTGCTTTAAATAAGATGAACATGCGGGCGGTATCAGCTCCGTATTTCTGAATGACTTCTACCGGAGCCACGCCGTTACCTTTGGACTTGGACATAGTGGCGTAGAGTCGCTCTAGGGGTTCTCCAGTTGCTGGGTCGACCGGATTGTCGGGGTCGGCCACGAGATCAGCCGGTACCCACTTGTCTTTGCCCCCTTTATTGGGGTTGAGATACGTGAGTCCCTGCACCATGCCCTGGGTGAGGAGACGCTGAAATGGCTCATCAAAATTGAGCAAGCCGCGATCGCGCAAGACCTTAGTAAAGAAACGAGAATAGAGCAGATGTAAGATGGCGTGCTCAATGCCGCCGACATACTGATTCACTGGCAGCCAGTCATTGACCTTTTGGCTGTCAAATACCTGCTGCTCGTTAACCGCATCGGCGTAGCGTAAGAAATACCAGGAAGAATCGATGAAGGTGTCCATTGTGTCGGTTTCTCGCCGTGCCGCAGTGCCGCAGGTAGGGCAGGGTACCTGCGTCCAGCGATCGAGCTTGGCTAAGGGCGACGCCCCTCGCCCGGAGAACTCCACGTCTTCCGGTAGCTTGACGGGTAGCTGCTCACTAGGAACGGGCACCGTACCGCACTGCGGGCAGTAAATGACCGGAATCGGCACACCCCAGTAGCGCTGCCGGGAAATCAGCCAGTCCCGCAGGCGATAGTTCACCTGACGCTGACCTTTACCGTTTGCTTCTAGCCAGGCGATCGCGGCCTCGACGCTTTCTCCTTTGCCTTTTCCGGCTGGTGTCCCATTCAGCGGCCCAGAGTTGACCATAACGCCATCGCCACTCCAGGCTTGGGTCAGCTGGTCGGCGTCGATGTTGGGGGCAGCGGGCTGAACGACACCGCGAATCGGCAAGTCAAACCGTTGGGCAAACTCAAAGTCGCGCTGGTCATGAGCTGGCACCGCCATGATCGCGCCAGTGCCATACCCCATGAGGACGTAGTCAGCAATCCAGATGGGGATTTTCTCACCGTTGACCGGATTGGTGGCATAGCTGCCTGTCCAGACGCCGCTTTTTTCCCGGCTGTCGTCGGTGCGATCGATATCGCTCTTTTTGGCGGCTTCTTTCTGATAGTCTTCTACCGCTGCCACGCGATCGGGGGCAGTGAGCTTTTCGACTAGGGGATGCTCCGGTGAGAGCACCATGAAAGTCGCCCCCCAAAGCGTATCCGGGCGGGTCGTAAAGACAGTGAGATCCTGACCGACTGCGGTAGCAAAGCTGACCTGCGCCCCGGTGGACTTGCCAATCCAGTTCTCCTGCATCAGCTTCACTCGCTCCGGCCAGCCGGAGAGCTGATTTAAATCCTGTAAAAGCTGCTCGGCGTAGTCGGTGATTTTGAAGAACCACTGCTTCAGCAGCTTGCGCTCTACTAGCGCGCCCGATCGCCAAGAGCGGCCTTCACTATCTACCTGCTCGTTTGCCAAGACGGTTTGATCCACCGGGTCCCAGTTAACGGCGGCTTCTTTCTGATAGGCTAGCCCCGCCTCTAAAAACTGGAGAAAAATCCACTGCGTCCAGCGGTAGTAGTCAGGGGCGCAGGTGGCGACTTCTCGGTTCCAGTCATAGGAAAGGCCGAGGCGCTGGAGCTGCGATCGCATTTGCTCAATATTTTGATGCGTCCATTTAGCCGGATGGACACCGCGATCGATCGCCGCATTTTCCGCCGGTAGACCAAAGGCATCCCAGCCCATTGGGTGTAGAACCCGGTGCCCCTGCATTCGCTTCACCCGTGCAATGACGTCGGTGATGGTGTAGTTGCGCACATGGCCCATATGCAGGTTGCCGGAGGGGTAGGGGAACATGGACAGCGCATAGAATTTAGGCTGCTCCGTTGTTTCAGGAGTTTGATCCAGTCCTTCTGAGGCCCAGGTCTGCTGCCATTTTTCTTCAATTGCTGCTGGATCGTACTTGGCCTCCACGTCCGCCTCTCCTCTACTTGCTACGCTAAAACTTGTTTACATAATTCTAGAGGCTGTTCTAGAGATTATGCAGGGAATATGCTGAGAGTGTTTGTCTACGGTACCTTAAAGCCAGGTGAGCCTTACCATCAGAGCTACTGCGGCGGGGAGGTGGTAGAGGCGATTGCGGCGATGACGCCGGGACAGCTTTATCACTTGCCAATGGGCTATCCAGCGGTGACAACCGGGACGGGCTGGGTCACAGGGGTTTTACTCAGCTTTGCGCAGCCTCAAGTGCTGCAGCGGCTTGATCAGTTAGAGGGTTTTGCTAGCGATCGCCCGTCAGAAGCTAACGAGTATCAGCGAGTGTGGCGTCCGGTGTTTACGCTGGAGCAAGTGCCGCTGGGAGAAGCTTGGATGTATGTAATGGCGGCGGAAAAGGCCCGCGCTGTGGGCGGGCAGCATTTACCGGATGGGGTCTGGAGTGCGGCAGATCATACTGATGTGTTGATGTGAAATGCGTGGAGTCAGAGCTGTTATCCCAGCAGCCGTTTTAGCGCCCAGTGCTGATGCAGCTTAGACGCATTGACGGTGCCGGGGCAGGTCAACCAGCTTCAGACCGACCACTTCAGTCATGACTCGCAAACTCCGGTAGCTGCAGCGTTTGCAAGACTTCGTTTAGGGCAACGGTGACGCCAAAGTCATAATCTGGCTTATCGAGTTGACGAGATAGGCTATAGATGATGCGCTCTAGCAAATAGATTTTTAGCAGAACGTGCAGTTCCTCCTCGGTTTCGGGTAAAAACGAAGCGCTGCTCGCCTTGTTAAGATAGCCTTTCAAGAAGGAAGCACTGACCCAGCGGAGCCAAAAATGCTGCCACTGCTGAATGTAGCCTAGCTGATCTGGATTGAGCATACCGCTCTCTACCTGATGCTGGAAGGCTGATTCGGCAGCATAGCCGAGGGACTGCAGCATCTCAGCCACATCCCGCAGGGGCGATCGCTTGATGCGCCGCTCGTTCAAAGGCAGGGTAGAATCTCCTTCAAAATCAATGATGATGAAGTCAAGCCCCGTGTGCAAAATTTGTCCTAGATGGTAGTCACCGTGGCAGCGGATCCGTTTAGCAGTGACCTTGGTGTCTAAAATGGCGCGGAACAGGTCGATGACGGTGTCTTGCTGCGCGGCAATAGCACGGGCGACAGGCTGGAGTGTTTCTGGCAGCGTGTCTGCTTTCTGGCTGAGCGCCCGGAAGGTTTGCCCGGTCAGGTTGCGCGCCGACTGGTAAACAGATCGCTGATACAGGGTGGTGAAGGGTTCCGGTGCGAAGTGGGGATTGTCTGCGTCGGAGGCTAGCACCAGATGCAGATCAGCCGTGCTTTCACCCAGCGCATAGATGTTCGACAAATAAGGCCCAAAATTTTCGTTGGCAAGCGTAGGAAATTCTTGGTTTTGCAACTCTAAAAGCGTCCCTTCTGGCACCGGCACCGCAGGGTTGGTTTCGCGCTGGGACAACACCTGTTCAAAAAAGTCTCGCAGCACGTCTAAGGTGTAGCTCCAAAAGTTGCGTACATCTGGGGCATAGGTCTGGAGCAGCCCGACGGCAATGGTACCCCGGTTGGGGCGATGATATTCTAAGGCTCCGGCTAGCAAGTCAACGTGTTGAGCATAGTGCTTTTCAGCCAGGAAACGGCGAATTTCCAGATCGGGATTAGTGCCTTCTTCCTGGCGGCGGAACAGCTTGAGCAGCAATAGCTCGTTGTAGACAATACAGGTGTTGCGCTGGGTTTCACTCAGAGGTACGCAATGGAGCTTAGCAAGCTGCTCGGCAGAGAGGTTTGGGAACTGGTCGGTGGTGGTAGTGATTAAGTTGCCAGCGCGGCCTTGGGAAGTCCGCTTTTGGGCGATCGCCTGTAAGAGTGACGTATAGATCGCCTGCATCACGGGTTCGCTGCGACCGCTATCGGGAGCCATCGCATCAAAGATGATGCTCACCTCGTCGGTGTCCCCCCGATCGGCTGCTGCAGGTGACTGTAAGCGGGCAATCACCATTTGAGGATCTGCCGCCAGCATTTGCATCGCTTCGTCCCCACTTTCCTGGCTCATCAGCACTAGATAAGTGCGCTGCTCGCCTTCAATGGGTTCCACATGTAGCCACACCATCAGCGCCTCGCGGCTGGCGTCGGGAATGGGCAGCACTTCGGCAATATGGAGGGTTTGAATTCGGGCCGTAAAGCCGCGATAGGTATGCAGATATTCCGTGAGGGCAGCTTCGAGTGGGGCTTCCAGTTCTCGCTGCTGCAGAGCTTGCTGCCAGGGAAGTGACAGCGCGATCGTTGGCGTTTCCTGTCGCCGCAGGGTTTGCAGCCGATCGGCGGGGAATTTGAGCGTAAACCAATAGCAGGCATAAGGCCCGACGCTGAGAAAGTAGAGATTCTTGTCGATGGAGGGAAATTCCGTGGTGCCGTGAATTTCCGTGGGGACTTGCCCTTCAAACTCGGACAGATCCAGTCTGACGGTTTGCAAAAAGCGGGAAAGGTTGGCAACCACCAGAATACACTCGTCTTTATAACGGCGAATGAAGGCGAGCACCTTACGATTATCGGGATGGAGCAGCTCAAAAGTGCCGAGGCCAAAAGCGCCGAACCGCTTGCGGGTAGCCAGCAACCGCTTGATGGTATACCAGAGCGAATGGGTATTCGATCGCTGCGCTTCGACATTGACTGCCTCATAGTGATACTCGGAATCAATCACCAAGGGCAGATAGAGTTTCTGTGGTGGACACTTGCTGAAGCCCGCGTTGCGATCCGGACTCCACTGCATCGGCGTCCGCACCCCATTGCGATCGCCCAGATAGATATTTTCGCCCATGCCAATCTCGTCGCCGTAATACAGCACGGGAGTCCCCGGCAGTGACAATAGCAGGCTATTGAGCAGTTCGATTTGGCGACGATCGTTCCCCAGCAGCGGCGACAGGCGACGGCGAATCCCCAGGTTAATCCGCATGTCGGGATCTTGAGCATAGACGCGGTACATGTAGTCCCGGTCTTCATCAGTGACCATTTCCAGGGTCAGCTCGTCGTGGTTGCGTAGAAAGATACCCCACTGACAGTTGTCGGGAATTTCGGGGGTCTGCTGCAGGATGTCAATAATGGGGAAGTTATCTTCCATCCGCAGCGCCATAAACAGGCGCGGCATCAGGGGAAAGTGGAAGTTCATGTGGCATTCGTCGCCCTCGCCATAATAGGCAGCGGCATCTTCCGGCCACTGATTGGCTTCCGCCAGCAGCATCCGATTGGGATAGCGCTCATCCACCCGTTTGCGCAACGCCTTGAGGAATTCGTGGGTTTCTGGCAGGTTTTCGCAGTTGGTGCCTTCCCGCTCATACAGGTAGGGCACCGCGTCCATCCGCAGCCCATCGACCCCCATCTCCAGCCAAAAGTCGAGCACTTCAAACACCGCCTGCCGCACAGCCGGATTGTCGTAGTTCAAATCGGGCTGGTGGGAATAAAACCGATGCCAGTAATAAGCCTGGGCGATCGGATCCCATGACCAGTTAGAAGTTTCAAAGTCCTGAAAAATGATGCGGGCTTCTTCGTACTTTTGGGGGGTATCGCTCCAGACGTAGAAATCGCGCTCGACGCTACCTTTGGGCGATCGCCGCGCCCGCTGAAACCAGGCGTGCTGATCAGAGGTGTGATTGACAATTAGCTCGACAATGATGCGAATACCCCGCTGATGCGCCTCTTCTAGCAGAGTTTTGAAATCTGCAAGGGTGCCGTAGTCAGGATTGACGCTCTTATAGTCAGAAATGTCGTAGCCGTCGTCCTTCAGCGGTGAGGGAAAAAAGGGCAGCAGCCACAGCGCCGTCACTCCTAAATCTTGCAAATATTCCAGCTTGCTCGTCAGTCCTGCCAGATCGCCAATGCCGTCGGCATTACTATCTGCAAAGGCCCGCACGGGCACCTCATAAATGACGGCCTGCTTAAACCAGAGGGGATCGTTGTCGAGCAGTTGAATCGGCTGGGCGTAGGTCACTATGGGATCTCCTGGCAGTTTCAGTGACGGGCTAGGCGCGATCGCATCATACCGTCAGAACATTGATTTTCAGAATAGCGAGAACGCTTCCCGCTAAGCTTTAATCTTCCGAAAGTAAATTTTGGCTGGCGGGTTGCACTTCCTGCTATCGACGTAAATTTGGCGCAGGCGACTGAGAAATTAGCCAGAGCGATCGCGAT
The DNA here is from genome assembly GCF_030405905.1 of Sphaerothrix gracilis Ecp01. Lineage (NCBI taxonomy): Bacteria > Bacillati > Cyanobacteriota > Cyanophyceae > Nodosilineales > Nodosilineaceae > Sphaerothrix > Sphaerothrix gracilis. The sequence goes on along the minus strand of NZ_JASATW010000013.1, from coordinate 5,975 downwards.
TAAATCTATCTTTCTTGTCAGGTGACAATCTGACTTTGCAGCCTATAGTGATTTTGTCTCTTAGCGGTTTGAGTTATGCCTTTTGAGCGTTGTAGCGGCGTCCTGCTGCACCCCACTAGCTTACCGAGTCAGTTTGGCATTGGCGATTTGGGCCAGTCGGCCTACGAGTTTATCGATTTTTTAGAGCGTAGCGGTCAGAAAATTTGGCAGATATTACCGCTGGGGCCGACGGGCTACGAACATTCTCCCTACACCATGAATTTCAGCGCCTTTGCCGGAAATCCGCTCTTGGTCAGCCTAGAGCAACTGGCTGCAGAGGGACTGCTAGAGGCCGATCAGCTAGAGGCGATCGCGGCTGACAGCGATCCGACTCAGGTTGACTTTGACCGGGTGATTCCCCACAAAACCCGCTATCTGCGGCAGGCTTTTACCAAATTTCGCCCAGACGCCGACTTTCAGCAGTTTTGTCAGGAACAAGCCTACTGGTTAGAAGACTACGTCCTGTTTATGGCGCTGCTGGAAGCTAATGACGGCAAGGAGTGGAGTGAGTGGGAGCGGGCGATCGCCCATCGCCAGCCAGAAGCGCTGAAAGCCCAAGCGGAGCAGCTCAAAGACGAGATTCAGTATCACCGCTTCGTCCAGTTCAAGTTTTTTGAGCAGTGGAAACGGCTGCGGGCCTATGCCAATGAGCGCGGCATTCAAATTGTGGGGGATGTCTCAATCTACGTCTGCTACAACAGCGCCGATGTCTGGGCTGACCCCAAATGCTTTAAGCTCGACCCCGACAGCCTGCGGCCCCTCTACATTGCCGGAGTGCCACCCGACTATTTCAGCGCCACCGGCCAGCTCTGGGGCAACCCCATTTATGACTGGGATTATCTGCAAAGCACCGAGTTTGACTGGTGGGTCAAGCGCTTCAAGGCCACGCTGGAATACGTTGATATTGTCCGCATTGACCACTTCCGCGCCTTTGAAGCCTACTGGCAGGTGCCTGCGGGTGAAGAAACGGCGATGAACGGCGAATGGATTGCCGCACCGGGATACGCCTTCTTTGAAACCCTGGGCGATCGCCTCGGCAGCCTGCCAGTGCTGGCCGAAGACTTGGGCATCATCACCCCGGAAGTGGAAGCCCTGCGGGATCACTTTGAGTTTCCCGGCATGAAAATTCTGCTGTTTGCCTTTGGTGACGATGCCAAAAATCCCTATCTACCCCACAACTTTGTCCGCAACTGCGCCGTCTATGTCGGTACCCATGACAACGATACGGCGATCGGCTGGTGGGAACATGACGCCACTGACGACGTTAAGCAAGCCGTTGCCCGCTACCTCGGCGTGGATTCCCCTGTCCAAATTGCTGAGATTAACTGGGCCTTGCTGAGATTGGCTTATGGCTCGGTGGCAGATCTAGCGATCGTGCAGCTCCAGGATGTGATGGGGCTGGGTCACGAGGGTCGCATGAATGACCCCAGCACCCCCTACGGCAACTGGCGCTGGCGCTATACCCGTTCAGACGAGCTGAGCGAATCCCTGGTAAAACGCCTGCTAGAGGTGACCCAAACCTACAGCCGGTAGCGTGGGCACTGCCCACGGACCCACGCCACCCGTGTTTTTCCTGGGCCTAGTCCAATCGGCAGCAAGGTGGGCAATGCCCCACCCTACCAATGTTTTTTGTAGTGTGGGCATTGTTTACAGAGGTGACCCAAACCTACAGCCGGTAGCGTGGGCACTGCCCACGGACCCACGCCACCCGTGTTTTTCCTGGGCCTAGTCCAATCGGCAGCAAGGTGGGCAATGCCCCACCCTACCGATGCTTCTTTGCAGCGCAGGCACTGCCCACTACAGTTGACCCAAACCTACAGCCGGTAGCGTGGGCACTGCCCACGGACCCACGCCGCCGTATTTTTCCTGGGCCTAATCCAATCGGCAGCGCTTGGTGAGGATGACTTTCACTTCACCGGGCCTGTCCGTCGGCATCGGCTTGCTCCAGGCGATCGCTTCGGCATAGCCCAGCACGTGCAATCGGTGAATCTCTAGCCGCACGCAGGGCCAGGGGCCGTACATGAGGATGCGCACCTGATCGTCCGAATCAGATGATTCATGAGCAGGCGGGGCGATCGCGCAGGACGGGCGATCGCTGACGTGGCCTTCTTGAAACATGGAATTTACTCCTTGAATGAATTTGAGTCTGGGGCGGGAAGCCAGAAACCGAACAGCGAGTAGGTGAAAGCGTCTAAGCACTTTCTATTACTGGCGCTGTGAATCTCTGGGCTTCCCATCACCCAGCACGCAAAAACATAGCCACCCCGCAACTTTGAAGCGCAAAGCGAGGTGGCTAAGGGTAAAATCACCCCTAGACCATCCCGAACTGCTACTGAGTTTGGGGGGTTTAGGCTCCTGTTGGTGTTGGTAGCACCTTCAGGGGCCGCTAGGTTTTTGAGTCTGTGTGAACGGCTGTAACGTTTGGACTGCCACAGCTTAATGAGTGAGTGTAGGCGATTGGGCGATCGGCGTCAATAGTGATGTGAAGCTGTGCGTTTGGAAGGCTTCTTACGCCATGCCCACTTCAATCGAAGCATGAATATAAAGCATTGATGAACAAATTCCAAACAGGCCCAAGACTAAAGTTTGGAGGAATGATTACACTGAGTCATTCTACTTATTCGCCCTTGTAGGCTCCTAAATGAGTGAGCTGGATCAAACTATAATAGGATATCGCGGTGCAAACCTTGCACAGAGAAGGTTTGACGCTTTGTGAAGAAATTGCTGTGTTTTATAAATGATTGCGTTCTCCTTAGATGGCTGCAATTCCACTTTAAGTAGGGACAAAAATAATGATAGTGCGTCTGCAAGAGGGTTATCTTAAAACCAAGTTTGGTACTTTTTTAGAAGTTCTCTACTACGATGGACAAAAGGAATCAGCTGCTTTAATAATGGGCGATATAAGCAATTCAGAAAATGTTTTATGCCGTATCCATTCGTCGTGTTTATCTGCTCATGTCTTTAATAGTATAGAGTGTGATTGCAGAGAGCAAATGGAAAGGGCTCAATTTCTCATTCAGCAAGAAGGTAGAGGTATTGTCATTTGGCTAGACCAGGAGGGAAGAAACAATGGTCATTTAGCGCTTCTTAGTACTTCGAAATTACGTGCGAATGGAATGACATCTACTGAAGCATATCTCAGTCTTGGATTTAAAGAAGATGCAAGAGACTATAGATGTGCAATAGAAATATTGCAAGACTTGAACGTTTCTTCAGTCACTCTACTTACTAATAGCCCTCACAAAATTGACAGTCTAAGGAATAGTGGTATTAATGTTGCTGACAGTAAGCGTATATCAATTGATGTAAGCAATAATGAAGAATTGGAAAAAACTTACAGAGATAAGGTTATGAGAGGTCACTTTATAGATTTATAAGTTCATAAGTAAGCTAATTAAGATAATCAGATGTTGCCTTAGAGATTTATGCTTGCAATTTTTTTTGGAGTTTCGTGTGTTGGCAAATCATCACTAATACGGGAGTTGAGAAATAAGTTTGGATGGTTATCTATACCTACATATATGACACGCTCATTAAGAGCTGAAGAAACTGAAAAGATCTCAGTTAGCAAAAAAGAATTTGTCAGAATGGAAAACGAAAATCTTTTCGTTTGTGTAAATCAAATTTTTGGCAATAAATACGGCACTCCGCGTAAGGAAATCGAAACATCAATACGTGATCAAGAATCGTACTGGATGCTAGATTTTCCTATTTCAAAAATTAATTTACTGAGTGACTATAAGTATTTGGGTTTCGTAATCTTACCTCAAAATGAAGATCAGTTAGTCAATCAAGTGAAGAACTCTAATCGGACTGAGAGACTATTATCCATTTTGAAAGATTATAGAGACTATTATGCTAAATACCACAATCAAAGGCAAGAAGATGATTCGCTAATTGCAGTTGTGAATACAACTAACAAGTTGCATGAAACATCTCAGTTGATTTATTCCCTAGCAAACAAATTAAGTCTATGAGTGTTCTCAGTGATCAGGACATAAAGTATCTTCTAAACAAAGAAATTGTTATACATCCGTATGGAGAAGATTGTATTTCTCCTCTGGGTTATGACTTAAGAATTGGTTATGCAATAAGCCTTACCGCTGAGCATAAAAATACTGTAGATCCTGATAATAATAAAATTTTAATTTCCGCAAAAACATCGGTTTTTATCATTACAAAAGAACATGTTTACTTGTCTAAAAGAATTGCTGGGACATTACATGCAAGGGGTTCACTTGCCGCTAGAGGTCTTTATATCAATTCCACAACTGTTGATCCAAACTGGGGTGGGCAAATGACTTTCTTGATCCATAATATTAGTGAAAAGTCGGTAGAGTTGGATGTGGAGTCTAGATTCATTACCTTGATATTTCATCGAGTAAATACTCCAACATTCAATTCTCCCTCCGGTAATCCCATATCTGTTGCAAGACAATATGGTGAAATTTATGGAGATTATTTTGCTAATAGTTTGCTATCGTATTTATCTGACAATAGTAATCTTTCACTAAAAAAAGTTTTTGAAGATTCAGTTCAAGAAGTAAGGAAACCGACTTTATCTGATCTTTTGACAGGAAGAGTTATATTTTTGATTACCTCGTTCCAAGAATTCGCGCGAAACAGGCTCTCTAGTCTTGTTACTAGAGTACTTATAGTTATCCCAATTTGGCTAATCGTGATGGGTTTGACAGCCCAATGGTATTGGAATTGGTTGCAAGTACAACTAAACTTAAATGCTCCCTATGGATTAAATATTTTTATGTGGCAGGTTACTACTGTTGGAGTTGGAGTTTCCTTACTTGTATCTCTACTTAATTCGATGAAACCTAAGTGATGAAAATTTTGTGACAGTACGATCTCATATTGCCATATGCTGAATTGGCGCTAAGGAAAACTGGCATTTCTTTCTATTTAGAACTGTGAATATTGAATATTTCTCTAGAGCGGCGATTGCCGATTTTAATAAAGTATTTCTTCCGTAAACCTGATTGCCTCATCAGATAGCTTTTTGGAAACATACACTGCCTGTAGATTCTTTAAAACAAGCGATCGCTGCTTAATTATCTAATGCGATCGCAAATCTTATAGCCGGTAGGGAATGAAAAGTCGTCGTACAATAATTCAAATACAGCAAATTGACTAAAGCCGCTTAAGGCAAAAGTGCAATTGCTAATCTTACAAAGTGCGTTTTTTATTAGAAAATCCACGGCTCCGTTACTAAATTTTTGGGGACGTACCACGCTTATGAGTTTCTTGAGGCGCGCGATCGCTTTCCGATAGCGCCTACGCGCACCAATCATCGAGAGGTTATCGGTAGAAAGTCAAAATTTTCTACGCCGTAACTGTTCTAATGCATCAGGCAACGTAGCGGTTAACAATCGGCGTAGATTACGGTTTGTGACATTGCCGCAGGTTAGCCACAAAATTTGAGGAGGTGTTCCTAAACGGCAGACCAAGTCAATGAAGTCGCTGTCTTTCGTCATAATCACAGCATTTTCAGCTCGTGCCGCTTCAAAAATTTCTACATCTTGAGCATCTCGAAGAGACAAATCTCGTAGAGCAAAACTTTCCAGACTAAAGGTAGCTGATAGCCAACTTGCCAAAGTTGGAGGCAGTTGAGCATCAATCCAGATCTTCATGCCGTCAGTCTAGGAAAATCAGTACGTCGGGCTGCGAAGAGCAGGCAAGCTTGAATATCTGCTGCTTCCAAATCAGGAAAATCTTCTAAAATTTCAGCAACGCTGACGTTTTCGGGAGCATGTCACCTTTGCGCCCCAATCATGCCGTTAAGGTAGGCGCAGCGATGAGCCAAAACTTGTGGAACGTTATCTTCTTGCCACTGAGCACCCGAGATTTTGATCCGGCGACCAATCTGCTTGATGCCCGACTCGACTGCGCCTGAGCCAATCGAGCAAATCTGCTCCTGCTGATAG
>NZ_JASATW010000129.1:0-1213 GCF_030405905.1 Sphaerothrix gracilis Ecp01 | reverse complement strand
TAGGGATGAATCCAATGAAGATGAATAACATCATACGATTTCTTGTCAAATAAAATTTGAAATAGCAGAGGAAAAATTTGTTTTCTACGATAATAGTTCAGGAAGCGTACTTCTATTTGATTAGTTTCAAGCGCTTTTTTAAGCAGTTTTAGATATGAACTTTCAGGTCGTAATTGAGCTACCATTAGAACCCGCATGTTAGCCTTCGCCTCTCAAAGACAAAAAAATGTTTTTTGCATAATTATAGATTTCTAAGTCAATCTGGCAGTTTCTTCTAATTTGATCGGTTATCTCCGGGCTAATATTGATATTTTTCGCTACGTTTTTGTTTTTATAGGGTATTTTGATATTAAGGCTGAAGTCTTTTTTTATTGTCTGTTTAAAAGCTTCAATATTTTCTAAAAAACCAACAGCTTTAAACTTTTTCAAATTTTCTTTTGCTTTGGCAATATCGTCATGGTTAGGAAAGTCATTAGCAGAAATTCTTTCCAGGTTTCCGCATAAGTATCGAGCATAAACTTTTCCGGCTCTACGTCCCTTTTCGCTATTGAGGAAGTCAGTTAAGCTCTGATTGATCTTGCCATGAGCTTTATTTGGCTTCTTTAAATTAAAAAAGTAATAAGAGATATATCTTTTGACTGGTTCTCTAAGAACAGTGATATAAGCATACTTGTGTCCAAATCTGTTCCATACTTCTGTATCGAAATAGGTGTGTCCTGAAATGAAATGAGTATTTCTAAACATCTCATAGACTAGCAGACTTCTTCGAAACCTCATTGTCTCTAAGAAATCAATACTTTGATTCTGTGCGGACCTGTTTCTTAAAAGCTCTACTGTTTTTTGCGAGGCGGCTTCCTTAAGGCGACTATAGCTGAGACGATAAATTTTTTCAAAAGCACTGTCAATGGATGTCCCCCCTGTTTTAGGGATATGCATGAAAAAGAAGTTAGGCTTGTGCTTAAGATATAGGTTTTCAAGTTTTTTAGAAAGAAGGTTATAAATCATGCCTGTAAGAAAAATTAAAAATTTTATAAAAATACCAAAGTGGACTGATTAAAGCGCTAGTAAAAAATCTCATTTCGCAAGCTAAGACTGTATCCGTAAAGGCTTTGAGTCGATATTTTGCGATGTGATAAAAAGATCTGCGAGCGTTGCCAAAGATGATCTTGATTGCAATGATAGGCTTTTGCCAGCTAGAAGCCTTGAAGCTTCG
>NZ_JASATW010000128.1:0-1239 GCF_030405905.1 Sphaerothrix gracilis Ecp01 | reverse complement strand
ATTGTTGCAAAACACATTGTAGCCTTACCCTTTTTAGGACATCGCTAAATTCATAAAATTATCATTAATGTTGTCCGTTTCGGGGAAGAATTCTTCCCCGAAACGGTTCTTGTATTCTCTGGGCGGCATATCCCCGATGGATGAATGGGGATGCCTTGTATTGTAATCCTCCATCCATTTTTGGGTCAATGTCCTTACTTGGTGCAGGTCGTTGAACCAATAGGCATCGAGCACATCCTCCCTGTAAAACCTGTTCAGGCGTTCCATATATCCGTTCTGCATGGGCTTGCCGGGCTGGATGAACTGCAGCTCCACCCGTTTACCCTTGCACCATTGCGATAGGGTTTTCGATATGAACTCAGGACCGTTGTCGCAGCGTATGGTTCTTGGCAGGCCTATTTCTTCACCCAATTGTGACAAGGTCTCCACGACCCTTATCGCCGGATAGTTAAGCCCCACGTCCATGGCCAGGGCTTCCCGGTTGCAGTCGTCCATCACATTGAACACCCTTATCTTCCTTCCATCGGACAGTACATCGGCCATAAAGTCCATGCTCCAGACCTCGTTGAGCTCCATCGGGGCCTCCAATGGGTTCTTGGTCCTTGCGGGAAGCCTCTTCTTGTGCTTCCTCCTGAGTTTTAGGTTCATGGATCTGTAGACCCTCAAAACCCGTTTCCTGTTCCAGTTGTGGCCTTCGCGACGCAAACGCTTGTAATATACCTCGAATCCCCTTGTCGGCAGCTCTTCGGCCAGCTTGGAGAGGGTGTCGATCACCTCGGTGTCGTCCCTTCTGCTATGGTAGTACCACATCGACCGCGCAAGGTCTAGTACCCCACAGGAACGAGATACACATACCGAATACGTCTCCTGGAGATATTTGGCGCGCTGCTTCTTGTCGGAAGGCCCTAGAACTTTTTTGACAGTACGTCCTTGAGCATACGGATGTCCAAACTGGCATCAGCGTACATCTGCTTGAGCTTGCGGTTCTCCTCCTCAAGCTCCTTTAAGCGCTTCATATGGGCCACTTCCATGCCCCCGTACTTCTTCCTCCAATAATAAAAAGTGCTGGTGTCAATACCCATCTCACGGGATATATCACCGACCTTGCGGCCCTGTTCGTTCTCTTTCAGTGCCTGGATGATCTGGCTCTCGGTAAACTTGCTTTTTTTCATGTGACAGTTAAAATTTAAAGTTAGAAAATCTGAATTTTAAACTGTCCAATTTTTAGGGAAGGCTACA
>NZ_JASATW010000127.1:0-1264 GCF_030405905.1 Sphaerothrix gracilis Ecp01 | reverse complement strand
TACCCGGCAGGGAACAGCTGCTAGTCAGCTAGTTCGAGTTAATCCAAGCCTAGTAGGAGAACAAGGCCGAGCTGATGGGATGGGGCCTGCTGTCATTCCAGTGCAGTCCTATATCCTAAATCCATTATCCCTGGATGCCCCAGACTTACCTCTCGGTTACGATTTGGGTCGTAGCAGCTATTCGCTTCTACCCTCTTATCGCAGCGGTACTGTTGTCAGGGTTGGAACTGAAGCTACCGTCCTGCTTCGTGGTGTTGTCGTCGATGCTGAAGGTGATCCAGTTGCTCTACAGAGAGGAACACTTATCTCCATCTCGGATCCTGACTGGCCGGTTATAGAGCTGTTCACGAACCGGGCGGGACGATTTGCTGCCTCTGGGTTGAAACCCGGTCGCTATCGTCTACAGATTTTTGGGATAGAAAACAAAGTTGTAGAACTGATTATTCCTGAACAAACTTCAGGTCTATTTGAAGCTGGGATACTCAGCTTGCCAGCAACGATGAGCACCTTGCAAAACTAATGAATTGACTAAAACTGACGAAGCTGCGATTTTGAATAATCTACTAAATTAAGCCGTTTTAGCTGCGCAACTCTGCCTCAGTTCTGCCACCAGCACTAAATTCTCACTGGTGAAGAACAGCCACTCAATCGCAGGTTTTAACGCTTCAGGCGGCAGGTTATGTGCTACCCGCGCAAAGGCTGAGTTTAACCGGCAAGCTGCCGCTGATTGGTCATGGTCGAGGTAGATCCAGCACCACTTTCGTGTCCACCAGCTGATTTCCTGCCACTAACCGCTCTCCTGTCATCCAAGCCGCCTCCGGCTCAAACTGATAGATCCGGCGTGGCGAAGTGCCTAGATAATCTGAAGCCGTCCGCTGCGGTGGCTCTCCGCCCGCCCGCGCAAAAAGCTGTTGCATTACAGCCTCAACTCGCTCAGACGCTAGCTCTCCCCCATAGCCACTCAGATATACTCCCTGCCCTTTGCCCTCACTTGCGCTCGTGCTGTAGATAGCGATCGCTAGGTGCCCCTGATTTTGATACAGGTTCTGGGAATGCCTAGAGGCGATCGCCGATGACCAGTTATCAAATGTCAAGGGTTTAGCGTGACGCGACAGCTAGATAGGCGAGTTTGCAAATCTGCGAGCGCGATCGGCAATTGCAAGACTCCCTTGTCGCGACAACTATGATCAAAATGACAACTATGATCGCTAATGCGGTTAATCTCGATTTGCGGTATTTGGCTCAGTTGAGTGAGCCGAGCGAG
>NZ_JASATW010000126.1:0-1276 GCF_030405905.1 Sphaerothrix gracilis Ecp01 | reverse complement strand
TCAAAGCCCAAATTATTACTACAAAACAAACACCCATTATAACAGATTCAAAAGGGCTTGTGGTGGTTTTACTCTCTAGTTTAAAACGGAAATATAAAGTTACTATAACGTAAATACTGATAATAATATCAGACGCTAAAGCATTGATACGTATGCGTTTCATCTTGTTTTACTTTAATTAAACATTGTTTCTTTTTGCACACAAAACCAAAGTTTAACTAAGTGAAACTATTAAGCTATAAGCTCATTAATTTCTGAAACTATTTTTTTTACTGAAAAGGGCTTTGTTAAATATTTATCTGCTCCAAGTTTTAAGCCTTTTTCAATATCTGAAGCTTTATTCTTTGCAGTTAAAAACACCACTTTAGTATCTTTTAACTGATCATTCTCTTTTATAGATTTAAGTGTTTGATAACCATCAACATTCGGCATCATAACATCTAACATAATAACATCAGGAATTACACTTTGCAAAATCTCTAAAGCTTCGCTTCCATCTCTTGCAATATACACTTCAAAATCATGCTTTTTAAAAGTGTATTCTAATGTCATTACTATATTTGGTTCGTCATCGACGATAACAATTTTCTTCATTCTTCGAACACGTTGACAATTTACTTAAAAGGTAGCTTAAAACCAAAGGTTGCACCACTTTTTTCATTGTTTTTAACCCATATATTTCCGTTGTGATTTTCTACAATTTGTTTGCAAATTGCTAATCCCAAACCACTCCCTTCGGGTTTTTGGATATTTTGATTTTTTGACTGGTAAAATTTATCAAAAATAAAAGGTAAATCTTGCTCTGGAACTCCTTTACCGTTATCCTTTATACTTACTTCCAAATATCCTAAATCAAATTTATAATCTACTATAATTACACCTTTTTTAACATCACAAAATTTAATAGCGTTAGATATTAGGTTAGTTAATACCTGCACGATACGATCTTCATCATACTCTACTGTAAGATCACCTTGATTTATAATGATAATTTCAACTTGTTTTTTATCAGCAATGTGCTTTAAGCTATCTACCGTTTTTTGGATAGTATTTCTAATATTATAGCTCTTAATATTTAACTGCGTACGACCTTTTGAAAGCTTTTCGAAATCTAAAATATTATGAATTAACCTAGAAAGCCTGTCACTATCTTGAAGCATGTTTTTTAGGAATTGTGTTTTTATTTCTAAAGGCATATCGTCGTCATCGTCCATCAAAAGCTCTGTTGTTGCCCTAATACCTGTAATAGGTGTTTTTAACTCATGAGCCACTGTAT
>NZ_JASATW010000125.1:0-1280 GCF_030405905.1 Sphaerothrix gracilis Ecp01 | reverse complement strand
ATCAATTTTAAAATTGAAAATAAATAAACTCTTGTTGTTCACCGGTAAAGCTAAATATTAGGATTACCAGAAAAAAGTAGAAGCTCCATCGAATAGGTTTTTTCAAAAAGTCTACTTTTTGGATTGCATACTCACCAGATCTTCCTAACCATTCAATAGCTAAGAAGAAGATTAGCAGTCCTAAGATGGTCATAGGCAAAATCTCAGGTTTGGTAAATAGGTTAGCTGTAAACATGTTTTTTATATATATAAATGCATTGGTCACATTGTCAGCTCTAAAAAATATCCAAGCGATAAGGGTTATAAAAAAAGTTGTTGTCATCTGGAATAATTCTCTGAACGAAGGAAAATATTTTCCTTCAGCGACTAAATTGGTATTAACTCTATTTTTATTTAATAAAAGTAATGGTAAAAAATAAAGAGCATTCAACGCTCCCCAAACAACAAATGTCCAATTAGCGCCATGCCAAAATCCACTAACAATAAAAATAATGAAGGTGTTTCTTATCTTCATTTTAATACCTCCTCTACTGCCTCCCAAAGGGATGTATAGGTAGTCCCTAAACCAAGTTGATAGTGATATGTGCCAACGCCTCCAAAACTCAGCGATATCTCTCGAAAAATAAGGAAATGCAAAATTTCGCTTAAGGTTAAATCCAAACAAACGAGAAATACCAATAGCAATATCTGAATAACCAGAGAAATCACCATAGATTTGAAAAGCAAAGAAAAAGGCACCTATTAAAAGTGTGCTTCCTGAATAGTCATCTTGATTGTTAAAAATTGTATTGGCATAAACCGCACAATTATCTGCAATAACGACTTTTTTGAACAACCCCCAAAGTACTTGGCGCAATCCATCTACGGCATGTTCATACACAAATTGTCTTTTTTTGTGAAATTGAGGTAGTAGGTTAGTGGCTCTCTCAATTGGCCCGGCAACTAACTGGGGAAAGAAACTGACAAAAGCCATGAATCCTAAGAAATCTTTAGTAGGCTCCAATTTTTTATTGTATACATCAATAGTGTAACTTAAGGTTTGAAATGTATAAAAGCTAATTCCGACCGGAAGTATTATATTAAGCGTGTTAATACTCAGTTGTCCACCAAAAAACGTAAATGATTCAACTAAGCTATCCACAAAGAAGTTATAATACTTAAAGAATCCTAAAAAGCCAAGGTTAACACAAATGCTAACCCATAAAAACACCTTGCGCTTGGATTGTTTATCTTCTGAATTGAGCTTTAGGCCAATGGTATAATCTACCAAAGAGCTAAAT
>NZ_JASATW010000124.1:0-1368 GCF_030405905.1 Sphaerothrix gracilis Ecp01 | reverse complement strand
AGCGCATTCACAAATTCAAAAGGAGATAATATTGTTGATAATATAGAGCGCGTTGATATTGATGTACCTGTATCTGGTATGTATACATTAACGGTTTCTCATAAAGGGATGCTACAAGGAACGGTAGGCGGTCCTTTTGACCCTCAAAGTCAGGATTTTTCTTTAATAATTACTGGTAATAACTTGACGTTAAGTGTAGATGAAAATGATTTAGCTAGAAAATTGGCTGTTTATCCTAATCCATCTAATGGTACATTTACCATTACATTTGAGTCTAACTTAAATAGTGTAAATAACGATGTCAAAGTAGATGTTTACGATTTACAAGGTAGATTAGTATATAATAACAATTATTCTAATACGTCTTCAATTTTTAAAGAGACTATTACAATGGAAAATGCTAGAGCAGGTGTATATATGGTAAATATTTCTGAAGGAAATAGAACTACCTCTCATAAACTTGTTATAGAATAATATTTTTTAAAAATTAGAAAACAAAGGCCAGCATATAATTGTTGGTCTTTTTTTTGTGTTAAGTAAATGGTAATTCTTCTCGTTAAAACAATAATTTATAGTTTACTTTGTTTTTAGTTTATATTTGAATACATGCAACGTAAAATCCTTATAACTCTTATTTTTTGTTTTTTTTTAGCTAATGTTAATGCTCAAATAAAGCTGAATAGTACGAACGCACCAAGAGGTTCACGAAGCCCAAATGATTCTACTGACAGCAAAGCATCTCGTGGTTACAAAGATGTGGCTTCAATAGATATGTATTTACAGTTTAATAAAGCAGTAGATACCTCTATTGTTGATACAACTTTAACAATAAAGAAGGATTACAAATTTAATTACCTTCAAAAAGATAACTTTGGTTTAATGCCCTTTGCTAATATAGGTCAGACCTACAATTCTTTAAGTTTTAATGCGGTAAATAACAATACTCAACCTTTATTTGGTGCCAGAGCCAGACATTTTAATTATCTCGAAAAGGACGATATAAAATATTACATGGTTCCTACACCATGGACTAGGTTAACTTATAAAACAGCCTTTGAGCAAGGGCAGATGTTAGATGCTTTTTTTTCAGTAAATCTTTCAAAGCAATTCAATTTCTCTATAGCTTATAAAGGTTTAAGGTCTCTGGGTAATTATCAGAACGCATTAACAAGTACAGGTAATTTTAGATTTACGACCAATTACGAGACTAAGAACAAGCGATATAAAGCTAAAGGGCATATCGTAATGCAAGATTTACTTAATCAAGAAAATGGTGGGATAAAAGATGATGATATTGAAAATTTTACGTCGGGCGATGAAGAGTTTTTAGACAGATCTGTTTTTGATATGAATTTTGAAAATGCAGAA
>NZ_JASATW010000123.1:0-1371 GCF_030405905.1 Sphaerothrix gracilis Ecp01 | reverse complement strand
CCCTCTTTGGCACCGGCAGCACCAAAGAGAACGTCATCGAAGCGATCGCCCTAGCCAAACAAACTATAAAGCTCAAAGCCGAAAACGAACGGCTCAGCGCACGCCTGAAAGCCGCCGAAGAGCGGATCGAAGTGCTTGAAGAGTATCCCAACCGAGAACTCATCCACATCTACCCAGAAGGTACTAAACCGAAGCGATCGCCGGTTGAAGACATCCGCAGCACACCCAACGCCGACCTGATCAGCAGTAAAAAGCGGGGAGCCTTTGAAGAGCGCCTGCGCCGCAGCGTCGAAGCCATTCAGGAGTACAACGCCGGTAGACCGCTAGAAGAACAGATTGCCATCAACGCCGGCTCCCTGCGCAAGATTGCCAAAGGCAACGTGCAGGCCATCAACATGTGGGTGAAGAACAACGATGAGCTAGAAGCCTACAGCGCAGCCCAAGGTCACACCTACCGCCAGAACGTCGGCAAGGATCTATCAGTTGTCAAATGGAATGAAGAGGCTTATGGAGCCTATGAGTGGCCGGAAGGCTATTTTCCCTGATCCTTATTTGCATGGCTCATCTGATGGTCCTAAAAGGCTCTCTGGAATTAGCTTAAGTCCTTTGAGCGCTGCCATATTTAGCTGAGCTTCTTTATCAGGAAGCCATTTTGGTACTCCAGATGTGTTTGATGGAACGAGATAAGGGTCTTTCATGCATTTCAGTTCCGATACTCCCGCATACCATATATCTCGCGTAATGGCATAGCCTTTAGCATTGGCTGCCATAATCACTTGATTGACTGTCGTCCAGCTTTCAATTTGCTGAGATGTGAAATCTCCCCACTCAACAGCCTGTAAAAAACGCTTGGCTTCTTTATTTTTCATAGCTAAATTTATTTTATAATTTTGTTTAAATTTGCTTTACTATTTTACCATAATCAAGTAAAATATAAGACTTTTTATCTTTTAAAGCTTACAGCGCAGCCCAAGGTCACACCTACTGCCAGAACGTCGGCAAAGACATATCGAGCATCAGGTGGAATGAAGAGGCTTACGGAGCTTATGAGTGGCCGGAAGGCTACTTTAGTTAGCTAGCACCCTTAGCTAACTAGAGCTTAATTCTGCGCTGTGAGCTTCCTGAATACGTTGAATAGAGCGGTTACAGATTTGCCGAACCCGCTCGCGGCTGAGCTGAAAACGCTGGCTGATATCTTGGAAGCTCAGTTCCTGTCCATATCTGAGCATAACGATAGTCCGCTCTCGCTCAGAGAGGTCAGCCGCCTGAAAAAGACTTTGAATCTGCCGAGGGCGATCCCAAGCCTCCAAGGTCGCCATCACATCAGCATCATCAGCAATGAGGTGGCCTAGTTCATTATTGTCACTATCG
>NZ_JASATW010000122.1:0-1413 GCF_030405905.1 Sphaerothrix gracilis Ecp01 | reverse complement strand
ATGAAATTAAGAATCGTTGTTATTCTTGCTTATATGATTTATCGTTAAGTCACTTCTAGTGCTTCTGGAGTTTTAAGGAATTTTATTGAGAAGTCAGAAGCGCATGGAAATTGTAATAACAAAGCATAAAATAGTATGAAGAACTCATAACTAAATTTGTATTTTTGTCCTTCAAAATTCAAACTATACAAATGGAACTACCAAAATTCATCTTAGGCGATAACACAGATTATCCCGATGCTATATTCGTTATACATACTGAGTTTCCTAGATTTATTATTAATCTTGAAAATGATGAGGTAGAGTGGTTTGAAGAATTTGACCAACACGACCAAAAGGAGCTTGAAACCGAAGCCGAAAATTATATTAGAGAGGCTACAGAATTCTACGATAGAGAAGTAGCACGTTACGACGAAGACTAATGCTAGATAAACTTTTAGACCTAGACACCGAATTATTTGTATATCTCAATGGCCTTGGTTCGCCAACTTGGGATAGTATGTGGTTGGCGATTACGCATGAGTTTACCTTTGCTCCGCTTTACTCTTTATTACTGTTTTTAATTTACAGAAAGTTAGGGTGGAAAGCCCTTTTGTTTATCATTGTGACTATAGCATTAATGATTTTGTTTACAGATCAAACCACAAATATTGTTAAACGTTCAGTTTTACGTTTTAGACCATGCGCTTGCGATGAGATTAAAGATAGTATTCGTTTTATAGCAGAACGTTGTAGTAGCAATCGTAGTTTTTTCTCTGGCCATGCGTCTAACTCTATGGCAGCGGCTGTTTTTGGAGGTTTAGTATTGAGACCGTACTTTAAAAATCTTATTTTTATTCTGCTTTTTTGGGCATTTTTAGTGGCCTACAGTCGTATTTATGTTGGTGTACATTTTCCAATAGATATTCTATGCGGAATGGCTTTTGGTGCCTTGGCTGGTTTTGGTTTTTATAAGCTTAATCAATATATCCTTAAGCGTTTTATTTCCGAGTAAGTTTGTACAATTGGTTAAACAGTCGTTTGTTGTACGTTCTAGAATCTTTTGAAGCACGATTAAGGTCGTAAGTATCTATAAATTCCATTTTATACAATTTTGAAAGTACCTCAATTGTGTCTAGTTGATTAGTTCTGGTGAGTAAATGGAAAGTTTTTTCAATAGGAATATTATAGCCTTCATCTGTTTTAAGACTAGGTATTTTATCACCGTAATTGTAAATCATTTCTGGTGCTACATAGTCTAAATGATACAAATTAAGATTCTTGTCTTGTAATTCTGAAATAGGTTTGTAGTCAGTCGTTGTATGTGTCTCTGCTATTGGTAACGCAAATAGGCCAACACTAAGCATAAAAGCTATTACCAAATAGAATACATTTTTTATGTTTTTCGATTTTAAATTTTTAAAGATTGCAAGT
>NZ_JASATW010000121.1:0-1441 GCF_030405905.1 Sphaerothrix gracilis Ecp01 | reverse complement strand
GTTTCTGGTCACGGTTGAAGTGAATTTGGTCAATCATCACCTTTGTACCTTACTGTCCACCTAAGCCAGCGGTGCCGTGAGTAAATCAGGCTCAAGCTCGAACAATCTAGCTACAGTATCAATCTAGGCAACGAATATGAGGAATCTGTGACGGTAACCCCCTGCGACCTCAATGTCAGAACTGATAGCGGCGTCAACATGGTGATGAGTTTTTTTCAAATTATCTATTAGACCTTATCGGTAATAAAGGGGGGTGAAATGGCCTCAAATGCTTGTCTAGAAAAGACTTCAGCCTGTTTTTGCCCAATCCTTAAAAGCCTTGTATAGCAAGGAGTCCATTATTTCCAATTAAGTCTATTGTCCAATCACTGGGAAGAGAAAATGCGAATACTGACATATTTTGTAGCTTGCAGCGTTGATGGGTTTATCGCGCATGCTGATGGTTCACATGACGGCTTTTCCCAAGACAGCGACTATTTCGCAGATATATTTGCCTCTTTTCCTGAGACAGTTCCTTCTCATCTGCGTGACTTAATGGGTATTCATGCCAAAAATAAATGGTTTGATACTGTGCTTATGGGTCGAAAAACTTATGAGATAGGCTTGAAAGATGGTGTGACGAGCCCTTACTCGCATATGAAACAGTATCTCTTTTCGCGTAGTATGCAACAAAGTCCAGATGAAAATATTGAGCTTGTTTCAGATAGTGCCATCGAGTTTGTTAAAGGTCTAAAGAGTGAGGCAGGTAAGCAGATCTGGCTTTGTGGTGGAGGGAATTTAGCCACTTCACTTTTCACCAATCACTTAATCGATCAACTTATTCTCAAGGTCAATCCCTTTTTGATGGGGTCGGGGATTCCACTTTTTTCTCAAGCGATTCCGCAAACGGCTTTAGAGCTGACTAATTGCAAGATTTACAACAATGGAGTGTTATTGCTTTATTACAGGGTGAAGTAATCTGTGCTCACAACGAATTTGGCAACTGTAACTGATGTGTAGGAGTAGGATGGGCAAAGAATGCATAAGGTACTCACAGTGTCCCCAGTGCGGTAAGTTCGGCTTTTTAGGGATTTTCTTCTCACCTGAGACGATCGCCCCATAGCAGATTCAATTCAGGAGCGATCACAGCTTTTGCTGGCCTATCTAGCGCTCCACTGTGGAATGTCAATTACTTTTGGCTCTTACGAGTTTCTGGTGAAGCCGTGAAAATGATTACTGCAAGGCGCTAAGCTCACTGTCATGCAGCCATAATAAGCTGCTTGGCCAGTAATCCTAAGCCAGCCCTGCCGTATATCTGTCGCTTCAACATCTTCAACTTGTTGTTCCAACCTTCGACAGGACTGTTGCTAAAGTCTATTATCAGGCTAGCTTTGACGGCAGCGTAGTCACTGAATAACCTACGTTCCGCAGGCTGACAGGTAATAAGAAGCATGGGGTGGCG
>NZ_JASATW010000120.1:0-1441 GCF_030405905.1 Sphaerothrix gracilis Ecp01 | reverse complement strand
GCTTTGAGTCAGCAATTCTCAGTATGGCGAAAAGTTGTTCAAGTCCTGGGAATGTCTGTATTGTAAGGACATCTGAGAGAGCCGAGAGAGCTAGAACTGTTGAAAGAACGGGGGTTGTTTGACACAATAGTCGGTTCTTTTCGCCAGCGACTGTCCTCGCTACCGGACAAACGCACGGGCAAGAATACCCGTTATGGGATGGAAGATGCAGCCTTGAGCGCGTTTAGCGTGTTCTTCACCCAAACTCCTTCATTTCTGGCGTATCAGCGCATGATGGAGGGCAGCAAAGGCAAAAGTAATGCCCAAAGCCTGTTTGGTGTCCATCAGATCCCAAGCGACAACCAAATCCGGGGCCTGTTAGACCCGGTGACCCCTGAGCATGTTTTTCCTGTGTTTGAGGAAATCTTACAGGTGTTAGAACAGCAGGGGCAGTTAGAGGACTTCCGTTCGGTGGCACATACCCTGCTAATTGCCATCGATGGCACCGAATACTTCAGTTCGAGCCAGCTCCACTGCTCAAACTGTTCAAGGCGCACCCTCAAGTCGGGAGAGACCCACTATTTCCATAGCGTCATTACACCGGTCATCGTCTGTCCGGGGCAGGCTCATGTGATTCCGTTGGTGCCCCAATTCATCGTGCCGCAAGATGGTCATGACAAACAGGACTGTGAGAATGCTGCTGCCAAACGCTGGTTGACACAGCAGGGGCCACGCTTGAGAGCTCTGAAAGTCACTGTTTTAGGCGATGACCTCTATTGCCACCAGCCCTTTTGCCAGCAGCTTTTAGACCAACGCTTCAACTTCATCCTGGTGTGTCGCCTAGAATCTCATATCACCCTCAATGAACATCTCGAGGGCATCGACTTACCGACAGTGACCGTAAAACGGTGGACTGGCAAAGTTGAGGAGACTTATACCTACCGCTATCTCAATGGAGTGCCCCTGAGAGATAGTGAAGATGCTCTGTTAGTGAACTGGTGTGAAGTCACCGTGAGCCGTCCTGACGGGAAGGTAACGTATAAAAATTCGTTTGCGACCAATCACCTGTTAAACCACGAAAACGTAGCAGAGATAGTTCTAGCAGGACGGGCACGCTGGAAGGTCGAAAACGAGAATAACAACACGCTTAAAACTAAAGGCTACAACCTGGAACACAATTTCGGGCACGGGAAGCAGCACCTTTCCTCACTGCTTGCAACTCTGAACATCCTGTCTCTTCTGTTCCATACATTGCTGGAGTTGCTCGACCAAAAGTACAAGCTGTTGCGATCTCACTTGCCGACACGTAAGACCTTTTTTGATGACCTGCGGGCATTGACCCGTTACATGTATTTTGACAGTTGGAATCATCTACTGACCTTCATGATCGAAGGTCTAGAGCTAGACATCCCACCCAACACTAGCTGAATTGCCATACTGAGAATTGCTGCAGTTAAAGCGG
>NZ_JASATW010000012.1:108343-195320 GCF_030405905.1 Sphaerothrix gracilis Ecp01 | reverse complement strand
CGGGCCTTTGTCGAGTTGGAGTTGCAAGTCTGGCACCAGCAGTTAGGCAATTGGTATGAGCTCCAACGTCATCTCTATCAGGACGTCGCTCGCCAGTTCATACTTCAAGCACCTCTGATGGGTAGGACCGCTTGAATCTTAGTTTTGTCGATTTTGTCAATGCGTAAGTCCTGATGAATTAAAACGCAAGCAAGATGCTGGCACTGATACCGATTCTTGGTTTTACAGCTACAGATCAGACCCCTCCCAACCTCCCCTTGCCAAGGGGAGGTGCCGCAGGCGGTGGGGTACCGATAGGTAGCGCTAGTTCACAGAACTTGGCATAACCTACCTGATAAGAGGCGATCAAACCCCTCCCAACCTCCCCTTGCCAAGGGGAGGTGCTGCAGGCGGTGGGGTACCGATAGGTAGCGCTAGTTCACGGAACTTGGCATAACCTACCCGATAAGAGGCGAGGGAGTGTGAGCGTTTCGCTCACGGCCAGCAAACACCAGGGCCATCCTTTGATTCAGCAACGCCCAGACAGATACCGCTAACTCTGATGCCGTGTGAGCAGTGTCTCAACCAGGCATTGTGCTGTTTTTAACCGCTCAGGATCGTCAGACTGGGCAACCCAAGCGGCTAACTCGTTGAGCGAACCATTGACCAAGTGGGCAAAACCCTCTGCATTAATTGTGCTTAGCTGACCCTCATCAACCGCTACCTGAATTGACTCATACAGCAGCCCAAAACCGTATTGATCGATTTCAACTAAGTCGTCTGCGGCTAAAACGGCTGGAGCCTCAATAAAGACTAGCCGCCGCAGCTCCTCTTGTTGAGCCACTTCCAGAAACGCCTGACAGCCGACGATTAGCTGCTGCCAGTTATTATTAAGCGGTTGGATTTTGGTTTGAATATGGTCTGTTATCTCACTATAGGCTTCAACAACAACAGCCTTAAAGACTCCTAGCTTATCTTTGAATTGGTGATACAAAGCCCCTCGGGTAATCCCTAATTCGCTGATAATTTCCTCGGTTCCTGTCGCAGCATACCCTTTGGTTGAGAACAGGTGGCGTGCTCGCTCAATAATGATTCGACGAGTTCGTTGAGTTTGTTCAGCTTTGGTTAACTTAGCGGGCATTATGAATTCTCAATTCAAACATTCAGACGGTATGTATCTTGACAAGGAATGAAAATCCTCATATTTTTGAGATACATACAGATTGTATCTTTTATGGGGTTTTTCCTCAAAGGGGTTCTAATGTCCGCTGCACTGAGTACCCGCAAAGCCACGCCAGAAGATATTCCATTTTTGGCTAGGATCGAGTATGAAGCTTCGTTGCCGCCGTTAAATCACTGCTTTTGGGAAGATTTACTAGACGGGACTGGAACCACTGCCTTGCAGTTTATTGAGGTAGAACTGCGGACAGATGCTTCTAATTGGGGCAACGTAGCGGATTTTCTGGTTTTAGAGATTCAGGGGGAACCCATTGCAGCCGCAGCCGGCTATGTGCCTGGTACAGAAGACTACTGCCCGTTGCGTCTATCTCATTTAGAGGCGATCGC
Source organism: Sphaerothrix gracilis Ecp01 (assembly GCF_030405905.1). NCBI lineage: Bacteria > Bacillati > Cyanobacteriota > Cyanophyceae > Nodosilineales > Nodosilineaceae > Sphaerothrix > Sphaerothrix gracilis. Next base: position 193,775 of record NZ_JASATW010000012.1, on the reverse strand, counting down.
TTACGAGTTGAAGTGGTCTACAGAGACCTTAACTGCCTTTCACGATCGCTATATGGCGCTTTGGGGAGGCGATTTACGTCCTTTTTTTCTTACCCCTCAAGCAACCTGGATTATTGAAAATGTGGCTGTGTTACCGCAAGCGCGGGGGCAAGGCTTTGGCAAAGTATTGCTTAAAGCTTTACTGGCAGAGGGGCGATCGCAGCAGCATGAATTTGCAGGAATTATGGTGATCAATGGCAATGAAGCAGCCTATCACACCTATAAATCGATCGGGTTTAAGCCTTACCAAACTTTTCATGCGGATTACTTTTCGGAGCAATTCAATATTGAGTTTCCCGGAGTGACTAAATTCGGTCTTCGTCTCAATGAAACGGAAGAACAGTAATGGCTTGCAAGACAATTCTAGTCGCAGGGGCAAGCCGCGGCATTGGGCTTGCCGTTGCAGAGCATTTTGTAGACCAATGCGATCGCTTATTAGTGGTGTCTCGTACAGCCGCCCCGGTGGGTGAGTGGGTGCAGGCAGATTTATCTGATTTGGCAGGGATAGAAACGGTTGCGATCGCGGTTGGCAGTGAGCCTTTAGATGCGCTGCTGTACATGGGTGGAACCTGGGAAACCCATGCCTTTACTCCGCAGTATCACTTTGAAGCGTGTTCTGATGAGGATATTGCCCGAGTGATTGCAGTTAATTTGGTAGCTCCGATTCGGTTGGTGAAAGCGCTATTGCCTGCCCTACGAAGAGCGGCTAATCCAAAAATTATTTTTATGGGAGCGCTCTCAGGCCGAGATAATTTTTCAGGAAGGGAAGTTGCCAACAGTGCTTCTAAGTTTGGCCTGCGGGGAGTAGTACATTCTCTGCGCGAAGAATTGCGATCGCAGCAAATTGGGGTAACGGTCATTAATCCTGGTAACGTCGGTACTCCCGAAGTTCTAGCTGATCTGGCCGCAGATAATCTAACGGGCGGTGAAGCAATTCCTTTGACAGATCTGATGAAAATAATCGACTGCATTCTGTCTCTATCGCGAGCCACCTGCATCAAAGAAATTGATGTGCCTGCAATGTTAGGCAAAGGAGCTTAATACTTTTTTTCGGCACAGGCGTTCTCTTAGGGTAAATGACTGGCTGTTCTTGATCCTCTAACTCAAACTTCAGAACTAAATTTCAACCTCTAAAAACTGCCGCATATAGCCGTTTACCAAATCCGGCCTTTCCTGCTGCACCCAATGTCCGGCATCTGGCACATAGCGAATCTGCAAATCTTGCACGTACTGCTCCGTGCCATAGGTTAGTTCCTTTCCTAATGCCGGATCCTGCTCTCCCCAAATTAGCAACGTTGGCACCGGCAACACCCCATAAGACTTTTCCTCTGTCAGGGCAAAAAACGCACTGCGGTAATAGTTCACCATTGCCGTCAGCGCCCCTGGCTGGGCTGCTGCCCGCCGATATGCCTCTAGATCCTCTGACGTAAACGCTTCCTGCTGCGCTGCTGTCCCCCGCAGCATCTCTGCAATGAGCTGACAGTCATTCTGCTGCAAAATTAGCTCCGGCAGCCACGGTACCTGAAAAGCCAAAACATACCAGCTCCGGCTCATCTGCTGCCAGTTGAAAGTCTGAAACGCTTCGGCAAACTTAGCCGGATGGGGCAAATTCATTACAATTAGCCGCTCCACCTGTTGCGGATATGCCTCGGCAAACGACCAAGCGATCGCTCCGCCCCAGTCATGCCCCACCAGCACGCAGTCCTCGTAACCCAACGCCGCGATCGCTCCTTGCACGTCTGCTATGAGCTGACTCATCGCATACGCTTCAATTCCTGTTGGTTTATCGCTTTTGTTATAGCCCCGAAGATCCAGCGCCACTACCTTGTAGGCCGCCGCGAATGCCGGAATTTGGTGCCGCCAGGAGTACCAAAACTCTGGAAACCCATGCAGCATCAGCATTAATGGTCCTTCTCCTTGAGTGACAAAGTGTAGCTGAATGCCGTTGGTTGCGATCGCGCCATGCTGCCACATAAGAAAGTCCTGCCTGATTGCTGATGGGAACTAGATGAGAACTATGGGTTACGCCGCTGATTTCTTTCTAAAGGGAGTCGATTTGTTAGCGCATTCTCTTCCCTACGGGCGACGGTAGTGAGTTTTGCAGCCTTTTATCTTAATCAAGGTAGACAAAAAATTCGACTCATGGCAGACAATCAGACCCGTCAAGACACCAATCTACCTGAGGAAGTAGCCCAAAACACCGGCGCTAGAACCGCCGCGACCCACTCTAATCCAGAAATCCTGAAAGAAGAAGCTCGCAACGCCGCTGCCGGAGAAAGCCCCAATGCGGCTGGCGGCGCGACTGTTCCCAGCGAGGCTGAGGAACATGTATTTGGCAGTGATAGTCCCAAGGCCACTGATCTGCCTTCGGCCAACGCGCCTGACCCTACTGAGGCCAATCCTCAAAATCCCAATGCTTCCTAGCAGGTTGGGTTTATAGCGAGGGGTATACCTGGCTTAGCTTTACGGCTGGCACGCCACCCGCTAGAGCCGCCATCAGGCTGCGCCGTTGGCGCTCAATCAGCTGTTGGGTTTTGCTCTGTTCAACACCAACCTACAAAAGCGCCAATTTTAGCGGTGTCATTTCATTAGGTAATCGAGCGCATCGAGCGCATCTAGAGTGATCATCGGCTCTGCCAGCCTAGGCGGCGATGGTAAAGGGCGGTTAGCATGAGGGCGCTAATGGCGAGTAAATAGACGGGGAAAGCAGCATTTTCAATATTCCAGACCGGAATTGAAGGCATCACCAGCAGAGAGCTGACAAAGCTGGCGATATAGACTGAAGCTGATTCCGTTTCGGGAAATTTCCAGGCTTTATGCAAAGTTGGCAGGGCGGCAAAGCCATCGCCAGTGGCTGCTAGTAGAATAGCCAGTCGGGGCGAATCGGCCAGTCCCCACACCATCAGAGCCGCCAGCGACAAAGCTCCACACGATAGGTCAAACGGGTTGAGTCGCCAATAGCTGCGAGCATTGACAAACGACGCTAGAAGTATCAGCAGCGGGATTAAACCCGCTAAAAAGACCCGCACAATTGCCCACAGGTCAGCTCCGGCGGTCACAGCCGCTGCCGTTCCTATCAGGGGCGCGATCGCCCATAGCGACCACGAAACCCGATTGGGCTTGGTTTTGCCCAGCAGCGTATCGCGAATGTAGGCAGAAGCCCCAGCAATACTGATAAAGGCGCTCAAAACAACCAGCCAGTGAACCCAAGAAATGCTCAACATTTGCAGATAGCAGCAAAGAGATACTGTAAATTAAGCCGGTAGTGACCTTGACTGTTACCGCCAATCTTAATGGGGGAACTAACCAAGTGAAAATTCGTGCAGATGACCTCACTGGCCCAGAAATTGCCGATTTGCTGCAGGAACATTTGGAAAACATGTATCAGATTACCCCACCTGAAAGCGTCCATGCGCTTGATTTAGAAGCGCTGCGATCGCCTGACATCAGTTTCTGGACAGCCTGGGAAAAAGATGAGCTTTTAGGCTGCGGCGCTCTGAAAAAGCTGGATGTTAGCAGTGGCGAAGTCAAGTCTATGCGGACTGCCAAGGCTCACCGTCGTCAGGGAGTTGCCTCGAAGATTCTGGAACACATCATCGCAGTAGCTCAACAGCGGGCTTACAAGTGCCTCTACCTGGAAACGGGGGCTATGGCCGCATTTGCTCCGGCCCAAGCTCTATACGCCCGCTATGGGTTTGAGTACCGAGGCCCTTTTGCTGACTACATTGACGACCCTAACAGCGTGTTTATGGTGAAATCACTCGCTTAGCCGCAAGGTTTGCGAGCGTTATTAGGTTCAACATTAGTTCAACAAGTTTCGCCGCTCTTATCACTGCTCTATTGGTGATTCTCCCCCGGCTCTGTCGGCTGGCTTGAGGGCAAAAAAGAGGGGATGCGATCGCATCCCCTTTCCGCTCTTCAAGCAGATTCTGCTGCATCAAAGCTGTCATCAGCAATCGCGATCGCCCGCTCTAAGCTAGCCCTAGCTTTCCTCGGCAGGCGCTTCTACAGCAGGAGTTTCGTCCGTAGGGGATGCCTCAGCCGCTTCAGCCGTCCCTGTTTCCGCTTCAGCTACAGGTTCTTCTACGACTTCTGGCTCAGGTGCTTTCGGTTTGGGCCTTGGCCCGCGCATGAGAGCAGGGGGAACTGCAGGCTTTTTCTCTTCGCGATCGCCTCTGCCTTTGCCCCGCCCTTTCTTGCGCCGATCGCCCCGGTCGCGGCGGTTCTCGCTGCGATCGCGCTGGGGCTGCTCAGTCTCTTCACTGCTACGATTGGCGCGTTCTGATTTTTTGATGGGTCGCTCAACCATATTTTTGTACCTCTACTGCTAGCGCCATTAGACATCCTACCTTGAAAGCCGACGAGACTCACGCCTGCCTGATCTGCGACAGCCGTGAGGAACTTAGCTAGCGATCGCCAGTTTTCAACGATTGGCCTTCTTTCGAGGTGTTACCTGATCTTCTCACCCCCCCGTTAGACTAAAAACCATGCCTATCTAGGGAGTCTTATGTCTGCCTCGACTGTCCATCCGCTTCAGCGTCTTCTCGCCTATAGCCACGAGTACCGCGCTCAAATCTGGCAGGCCAGCATTTGCTCAGTTCTAAATAAGCTATTTGACCTAGCGCCGCCCGCCCTGATTGGTCTAGCAGTTGACGTGGTCGTCAAGCAGCAGGATTCCCTAATTGCCCAGTTCGGCGTTACGGGCATTCGCAGCCAGTTTATTTTAATCTCGGTGCTGACGTTCATTGTTTGGGCCTTTGAGTCCGTCTTTGAATATGCCTACGATCGCCTCTGGCGCAACCTAGCGCAAAACATCCAGCACCAGCTGCGGCTCAACGCCTACGACCATCTGCAAGATCTCGACTTAGCTTTTTTTGAAAATCGCAGCACGGGCAGCCTGATGTCAGTGCTAAACGATGACATTAATCAGCTAGAGCGCTTTCTCGATCGCGGTGCCAATGAAGTCCTGCAGGTGATTACCACCGTGATCATCATTGGCAGCACCTTTTTTATCCTGGCTCCCAGCGTCGCTTGGATGGCTATGCTGCCGATGCCGTTTGTAGTTTGGGGGGCGATCGCCTTTCAAAAGCTGCTGGCTCCCCGCTATGCCGAAGTCCGAGAGCGGGTTAGCCTGCTCAACAGCCGCCTTTCCAATAACCTCTCTGGCATCACCACCATCAAGAGCTTCACCGCTGAAGCCTACGAAAGCGATCGCATTCGCCAAGAAAGTCTCAACTACAGCCAGAGCAACCAGCGGGCGATTGCCCTCAGTGCCGCCTTCATTCCCCTAATTCGGATTCTAATTTTAGTGGGATTCACCGCCACGCTGCTCTATGGCGGTCTAATCACGGTGGAAGGTCAGCTGGCCGTCGGTACCTACAGCGTTTTGGTCTTTCTCACCCAGCGCCTGCTGTGGCCCCTGACGCGTTTAGGGGAAACCCTGGATCAGTACCAGCGGGCAATGGCCTCCACCAACCGGGTGATGAACCTGCTAGATACGCCGATCACCCTGCATCCTGGCCGCCGTCCACTGCCCGTGAGTCAGGTGCAGGGAGACATTCGCTTTGAAGATGTCACCTTTGCCTACGATGACGGCCAGCCCGTCATCGAGCACCTGACGCTGAAAGTGCCGGCGGGTAAGACGATTGCCATTGTTGGCTCTACTGGCTCTGGCAAAAGTACTCTCGTAAAGCTGCTGCTGCGATTTTACGAAGTGCAGGCAGGACAGATTTTACTAGACGGCCATAGTCTGCACGAGCTGCAGCCGCAGGACTTACGGCAGGCCATTGGTTTGGTTAGTCAGGACATCTTCTTATTTCACGGTACGGTGGCCGAAAATATTGCCTATGGCAGCTTCAATGCCAGCCGGGCAGAAATTGCCGAAGCCGCCAAAATTGCCGAAGCCCACGATTTTATCGAGAATCTGATTTCTGGCTATGACACCATTGTTGGGGAGCGGGGCCAGAAGCTTTCCGGCGGCCAGCGACAGCGGATCGCTATCGCCAGAGCAGTGCTAAAAAATCCGCCCATTCTGGTGCTGGATGAAGCCACTTCAGCAGTTGATAACGAAACGGAAGCCGCGATTCAGCGATCGCTAGAAAAAATTACCCAAAATCGCACCACCATTGCGATCGCCCACCGTCTCTCCACAATTCGCAATGCCGATCGCATCTATGTAATGGAGTACGGGCAACTGGTGGAATGGGGGACCCACGAAGAACTGCTAGAGCGTAACGGGATCTATGCCGGACTGTGGCGGGTGCAGATGGGAGAGCGTCCGGTATTGACGTAAGGGCGGTTGGCGAATTGCCTTACTGCTTTTCCTGTACCAAATAGCCGCACCGGTGCTCTCCGTCTACAATCCAGTGGGTACGGCTGACGGCGCAGTCCGGCAGGGCCACCTGAAACATCTCCAGCTCGTGACCGCAGACGCTGGGATAGGATTCGGCAATATGAGAAATAGCGCAGTTATACTCCGTAATCACATAGCCCGGAGCCGGATGCTCGTCTCTAGTAGGATCGACTTCGTGCCATTCCGCCATGTAACCCTCGGCCTGCCGCAGCTTCACGAGGTTATTCACCCGCTCCTGCAGGCTGCCCGTCCCCACTTTTTGCCGGTAGGCCAGCGCCTTGCGTTCCCACTGCTTGCGCAACAGGACTTTGACTTCTTCTTGGCCGACGGTTTCTGCCAGCGTATCTAATAAAGAGAGGGCAAACGTATCGTACTGGGTCGGAAAGCGATCGCGCCCCTTGCTGCTGAGGCAGTAAAAATAATTCGGTCGCCCCATCCCGGCCTGTACCGCCTGATGCTCAATCAGTTCGTCTGCCTCTAGATCTTTGAGGTGACGACGAATTGCTTGTGGACTCACGCTTAACCTTTCGGCCAGAGTTTGAGCCGTCGCTTCTCCATGCTTCATGAGGTACTGGAGAATATCTTCCTTAGTGGAAGGGGGATGTACCAAAGTCATTTTTAGAAATTCAACGCTGGCAATACGTCTTTAGAAGGAATCTAGACTTTGACAACGCCTGTGTTGCTAAAGTAGTCTAAGATGAAATTAGGCAACTTCTATGTTGTTTTAATTATAGAATTATCTGGTTGTCTCGCCACTGTATATAGACTAATGGCCTCACAGAAAACGACTCAAGCTTCCGAGAAAAACCTGGAGCTGATGCGCAACTTTTCCCAGAGCTATGCCAAGCGGACGGGGACTTATTTTTGTGCTGACCCCGGAGTGACAGCAGTTGTAATTGAGGGTTTAGCCAAGCATAAAGATGATTTGGGTGCGCCTCTCTGTCCCTGCCGTCACTACGAAGACAAAGAAGCAGAAGTCAAAGCTACCTACTGGAACTGTCCCTGCGTGCCCATGCAGGAGCGCAAAGAGTGCCACTGCATGTTGTTTCTGACGCCGGACAATGCTTTTGCCGGTGAGAGCCAAGAAATCACCTTTGACCAGATCCGCTCCGAAACCAGCAAGTATTAATCCTTTCTCAGTTGACCTTACGCTCAAGAGCCGCCCACATGACCTCTTCCACCGTTCAGTCCTTCGTTAGCCAGCCTTACAAATACGGTTTCATCACCGATATCGAGTCTGAGTCTTTAGGACGCGGACTCAGTGAAGATGTGATTCGTGCCATTTCTGCTAAGAAAAATGAGCCGGAGTTCATGCTGGAGTTTCGGCTCAAGGCTTACCGCCGCTGGCTGACAATGGCGGAACCCACCTGGCCTAACGTCAAGTATCCGCCGATCAACTATCAGGACATCATCTACTATTCAGCTCCCAAGCAGCAAAAGCAAAAGCTGGATAGCTTAGATGAGGTTGATCCGACCCTGCTGGACACGTTCGAGAAGCTGGGCATTCCCCTGTCTGAGCAGAAACGCCTTGCTAACGTAGCCGTAGACGCCATTTTTGATAGTGTCTCGGTAGCCACCACGTTTAAAGAAAAGCTGGCTGAAGAGGGCGTGATTTTCTGCTCTATTTCAGAAGCAGTGCACAATCATCCCGAACTGGTGCAAAAGTACCTGGGCAGCGTTGTGCCGACGGGAGACAACTACTTCGCGGCGCTCAACTCAGCGGTGTTCAGCGATGGCTCCTTCGTCTACATTCCCAAGAACACCCAGTGTCCGATGGACTTGTCTACCTACTTCCGGATTAACAACGGTGAGTCGGGCCAGTTTGAGCGGACGCTGATTGTGGCTGAAGAAGGCAGCTCGGTGACGTATTTGGAAGGCTGCACCGCCCCTATGTATGACAGCAATCAGCTCCACGCGGCGGTGGTTGAACTGGTGGCGCTGGACAACGCTGAAATCAAATACTCGACGGTGCAAAACTGGTTTGCCGGAGACGAAAACGGCAAAGGCGGCATCTATAACTTCGTCACCAAGCGCGGCCTATGTAAAGGCAAGAACTCCAAAATTTCCTGGACCCAGGTCGAAACCGGCTCGGCGATTACCTGGAAGTATCCCAGCTGCGTGCTGGCGGGCGATAATTCTGTGGGCGAATTCTATTCGGTGGCGCTGACCAACAACAGGCAGCAGGCCGATACGGGTACCAAGATGGTGCACATTGGCAAAAACACCCGCAGCACGATTATCTCTAAGGGAATTTCGGCGGGTCGCTCTAAGAACAGCTACCGGGGCTTGGTGAAGATGGGGCCGAAGGCGGCAAATGCCCGCAATTATTCCCAGTGCGATTCCATGCTGCTGGGCGATCGCTCTAACGCCAATACCTTCCCCTATATTCAGGTACAAAACCAGTCGGCCCGGGTAGAGCACGAAGCCTCTACCTCCAAGATTGGGGAAGATCAGCTCTTTTACTTTGCCCAGCGCGGCATCTCTCCCGAAGACGCGGTTTCCATGATTATCAGCGGTTTCTGCCGGGATGTGTTTAATAAGCTGCCGATGGAGTTTGCGGCTGAAGCCGATAAGCTCATGAGCCTGAAGCTAGAAAATACGGTGGGCTAACAACCGGGTGGGCAGTGCCCACCTGCTTGCATTCTTGACATGAGTAGGTAGCCCCTACCCTACGGAGATTTAGAGTGGTGATTCAGGAAAACAGCGAAGTTATTCTTTCAGTTAAAAATTTACGGGCCACCGTAGATGGCAACGAAATTCTCAAGGGACTCAACTTTGAGGTCAAAACCGGAGAAATTCACGCCATCATGGGCCTTAATGGTTCTGGCAAAAGCACTTTTTCCAAAGTGCTAGCCGGACACCCTGACTATGAAGTCACCAACGGCGAAATTAGCTTCAAGGGCCAAGATTTGCTGGCTTTAGAACCGCACGAGCGCGCTACCAGCGGTATCTTTCTGGCGTTTCAGTATCCTCTGGAAATTCCAGGGGTTAGTAACCGCGACTTTTTGCGGGTGGCTTATAACTCCCACCTGAAGGCTCAAGGTCAAGCAGAAATTGACGTCTTTGACTTTGACGACCTGATTGAAGAAAAGCTAGAGGTGGTCAAAATGGACGCTAGCTTTCTCGATCGCAGCGTCAATGAAGGCTTTTCTGGCGGTGAGAAAAAGCGCAATGAGATTTTGCAGATGGCGCTGCTAGAACCTAAGCTATCAATCCTGGATGAAACCGATTCTGGCTTAGATATTGACGCTCTAAAAACGGTAGCGGGCGGCGTCAATCAGCTAGCGACCCCTGAAAACGCCGTGGTGCTGATTACTCACTACCAGCGCCTGCTGAACTACATCGTGCCGGACTATGTGCACGTGATGGCCGATGGCCGCATCATTCGCACCGGCGGTAAAGAACTGGCTCAGGCTCTAGAAGAGAAAGGCTATGAGTGGCTGATGGCAGAAGCAACCGAGGTGTCAGCGTAATGGGGCTACAGGTTTCAGACAGCAGCATGACCCAAGTAACTAAGCGAGAGACTTACTTAAACAAGCTGATAGACGCAGTGACGGCTGAAACTGCGGCTAAGCTGCCGCTGCCTCAGCTACGCCAGACGGCCAGAGCATTGGTTCAGGAACAAACCTTCCCGTCAACGCGGGACGAAGAATGGCGCTTTAGCGACCTGTCTGAAATGCTCACTTTGGACTTTCAGAGGGCTAAGCTGCCGTCTGACAAAGAGCTAGCCGCGATCGCCCCCCCACTGGCCGAAACTCAAGACAGCCGCTTGGTATTTGTCAACGGGTTGTATGTCGAGTCCCTATCTGCACGTTCGGCCCTGCCCGATGAAGTCGTAGTGGGAAATCTGGCCGAGCTGTATGCCCAGCCTCAGCTTAAAGCGAAAATTGAGCAACGGCTAGGTCAGGCCAGCGGTCACAATGAAGTTTTTACCGCGCTCAATACTACGGGTTTTCAAGATGCTGCCGTCATTTGGCTACCCCGTCAGCTAGAGCTGTCTACGCCTATTCAAGTTGTTCACTATTCCTATTCAGCGCAAACGCCCGTTGTCAGCCAGCCCCGCTGTTTAGTCATGGCTGAAGCTAACAGCGCCTTGACCCTGGTAGAAGAATATTACAGCCTGGGTCAAGCTCCTGCCTTTACCAACCCGGTGACGGAAATTTGGCTAGAGGCCAACGCCCAGGTAAACCATGTCCGCCTGCAGGATGAGTCCCAATCCACTTTTCACATTGCCAAGACAGCGATCACTCAGGCCAGGGATAGCCGTTATAGCTGCGTTACCGTGGATTTGGGGGCCAAACTGTCACGCCACAACCTAGAAAGCTACCAGACCGGCGAGCAGACCGATACCCGGCTGTATGGCCTCAGCGCGATCGCCCATGACCAACTCGCCGATACCCACAGCCTGATTTCCCTCAGCCAGCCCCACGGCACCGCCGATCAGCTCCATAAGTGCATCATCAGCGATCGCGCCCACGCCGTTTTCAGTGGTAAAGTCTACGTTCCCCGCGAAGCGCAGCAAACCAGCGCCGCCCAGCTCAACCGCAACCTGCTGCTGTCTGACAAAAGCCGCGTAGACACTAAGCCCCAGCTTGAAATCATTGCTGATAACGTCAAGTGCGCTCACGGGGCTACCGTCAGCCAGCTAGAACCGGACGAAATTTTCTATTTGCAGAGCCGGGGTATCAGTGCTGCTCAAGCCCAGCGTCTCTTAATTTACGGTTTTGCCATGGAAATTATCGAAAAAATTGCCGTTACTTCCCTGCGTGAGTCCTTGACCGAGCGCATTACCGCCTGGATGTAGCTTCTCTTGCCCCACACCCCGTTACCCACAACCCCATCTCCCTTACCATGACCGTCGCTCAAGAAAAAACACTGGCTGCTAAAGTTCGCGCTGACTTTCCCATCCTGCATCAGAAAGTCAACGACCAGCCCTTGGTGTATTTCGACAACGCGGCCACTTCCCAAAAGCCGCAGGCGGTTTTAGAGGCGATCGCTCGCTACTACCAGCAGGACAACGCCAACGTGCATCGAGGTATCCACGCCCTCAGCGTCCGGGCCACCGATGCTTACGAAGCGGTGCGGGATAAGGTAGCTGCCCTGATTCAGGCAGCGACGCGGGATGAGATTGTCTTTACCCGCAATGCCAGCGAAGCAATCAACCTGGTGGCCTATGCCTGGGGCTTGAGCAATTTGCAGCCGGGAGATGAAATCGTACTGTCGGTGATGGAGCACCACAGCAACCTGGTGCCCTGGCAGCTTGTGGCCCAGCGGACAGGGGCGGTGCTGAAGTATGTGGAGCTGACAGAGTCTCAGGAATTGAATCTAGAGCAGTTCAAGCAGCTAGTGACTGAGAAAACCAAGCTGGTGGCAGTGGTGCACGTCTCTAATACGCTGGGCTGCATCAATCCGGTTGAGGAAATTATCGCTACGGCCCATCAGGTCGGGGCCAAGGTTTTAGTCGACGCCTGCCAGAGCGTTCCCCACATGCCGATTAACGTGCAGGCGATGGACTGCGACTGGCTAGTGGCTTCCGGCCATAAAATGTGTGGGCCGACGGGAGCAGGGTTCCTCTACGGCAAGCTGGATATTCTCAACGCCATGCCGCCTTTTTTGGGTGGGGGTGAGATGATTGCCGACGTATTCCTGGATCACTCGACCTACGCCGAACTGCCCCACAAGTTTGAGGCGGGCACGCCAGCGATCGCAGAAGTGATTGCTTTAGGCGCGGCGGTTGACTATCTAACTCAAATTGGCCTGGATAAAATTGCCGACTATGAGCATGAACTGACGGCTTATCTCTTCCAAGAGCTAGACAAGCTGTCCCAGGTGAAAGTCTATGGCCCTCAGCCCCAAGCCGATGGCAGCGGCCGGGCTTCACTGGCGGCATTTACGGTCGAAGGCGTTCACGCCCAGGATTTAGCGACGCTGCTGGATCAGTCGGGTATTGCTATTCGCTCTGGACACCACTGTACCCAGCCGCTGCACCGCCTTCTAGGCATCACCTCTACGGCGCGGGCTAGCCTCTACTTTTACAACACCCGCGCTGAAATTGACGTGTTTATTGCCGCTCTGAAAGACACTATCGAGTTTTTCAGCAGCATTTTTGAAGAAGATTAGGAGTGGCGCGACGACTCCCTGTGCTGCTTCGACTCAAACAGATACATTTTCAGCTCACCGTTACCGTAAATCCATAGCTTCGGCACCCTAATTGCCGCACAAGCCGCTAGGGATATTTTGGCAGCAACTCGGTTTCCATAGCGTAAGCTAGTCACAGAGTATTTATGAGAGCTACATGACTCAGTATTCTTTCAAAGAGAAGCTGACAGGTGTGTTGGCGATCGCCTTCGCTACAGCGTTCGCCCCGACCCTACCTGCTGCCGCTCAATCAACCAACCCAATTTTAGATACCCTGCCCCGTCTGCCGGACGAAACCGTCGAGTGCGAAATTTTAATTGTAGGCGGTGGTCTGGCAGGAACCGCTACGGCCTATGAGAGTTTGCTAGCAGGCCGCACCGTTTGTCTCACCGAAATCACCGACTGGGTAGGCGGGCAGCTCACCTCCCAGGGAACCTCTGCTCTAGATGAAGCCAGGCGGCAGCGGCAGCTCTTGTTTTATTCGCAGGGCTACAAAGAGCTGCGCGATCGCATTGAGCGCTTTTATGACATCTTGAATCCAGGAAGCTGCTGGGTTAGCGTTTCCTGTTTTATTCCTGAAGACGCCAATACGATCTTGTCGCGGCAGCTCGCAGATGCCGCTCGCCGAGGCAAGGGCACGCTAAAGTGGTTTCCGGCAACGGTGGTGAAGGAGTTAGATCTCAGCGCTGACGGGCGATTTATCGATAGCGCGATCGCTATTCAGCACAGCCCTGCCTCCGAAACGGTGCAGCTCAATATCAACCCGCTGTCCTACGTCTTAGAAGATGCCTACAGCTACGAAGATTCAGCCGTTCTGAGCAAAAAGATTCTGCAGTTTGTGCCCCAAAAGTCGGAAAATCAGGGGCCTGCTGATTGGTACGTGGTAGAAGCCACCGAAACGGGTGAAGTAATTGCTTTGGCCGATGTGCCTTGGCGGGTGGGTCTTGATCCGCGCTCTTACCTCAATCCCTCCTCGCCGGTAACGAGCCAAGACCCCTACTGCACTCAGGGCTTCACCTACACCTTTGCTATGGAGCAAACTGAGGAACCCCAGCCTCAGACCATGCCGCCCTACTACCCGCAGTACGAGCCGTACTTTAGCTATGAGCGCGATCGCGGCGAGGATTTCAACTACTTTGACTTTGTCTTTACCTACCGCCGTATCTGGAGTCCTAAGCCGCGACCGGAGGCGCAAATCTTTGGCGTCGCCGTGCCAGAGCCAGACGACATCTCCATGCAGAACTGGACATGGGGCAATGACTACCGACCGGGTACCGCTGAAGATAACTTAATCTACACTGAAGCCCAACTGCGGGAACTGGGGCAGTTGGAGCCGGGGGGCTGGCTAGGGGGACTGCGAACTGAAACGCTGCGGCGGGGTGAGGAAAATGCCTACAGCTACTACTACTGGCTGGTGGAGGGGACAACAGATTCTCAGCTAGGGGAAGGGGTCAAGCAGCCCCACCCCAACCACCGTTTTCTGTCCGGTTTTGACATGCCGATGGGGACAGCGCACGGATTGTCTAAATATCCCTACATCCGCGAGGCGAGACGCATCATCGGTCGTCCCGCTTACGGCTACGAAGACGGATTTGCCATTAACGAAATCGATTTTTCCTGGGCTGACTTCCGGGCTGAATATTACCAGAACTTACCGCCGGATCTTTATCAGGATTTGTGGCAGGCGCTAGCGGGTTTAGAGGCTATTGCTGCTATTGAACAGAAGCTTGCGCCAGAGGAGATTGAGCGGCGATCGCGATCGCACATTTATCCAGACTCCGTCGGCATTGCCCAATACGCTATCGACTTTCACCCCTGCATGACCGCTTCTCCGCCAGAAGCCCCTGGCAATACGGAGCGAGCGGGTGTCCGACAGGCTCACGGGCAGGCATACCCGGCCCAAATCCCGCTGCGATCGCTGATTCCGCAAAATATCGATAATTTGCTGGTCGCGGGTAAAAGTATCGCCACTAGCACCATTGCTGCCGCTGCTTACCGAGTACATTCTTTTGAATGGTCAGTAGGCGCGGCTGCCGGTACGACGATTGATTTTGTGCTCGATGAAGGGATTTTACCCTACGAGCTGGTAGACAACCTGCCCAGCGAGGAGCCACAGCTAGAGCAGCTACAGCGACGGCTCAACCAAAACGGCAACCCCACCGCCTTTCCCAACACCTCAATCTTCAACGAAGACTGGGAGGACTGGCGACCCTGGTAGTTTTTTTCTGTCATGACTCCGCAGGGACGCGGCATACCGTGTCCCTACGGAACCGCCGTTCTAAATAATCATGCCGTCGGGAATCACCGCGTTTTTCAGCACCACCACGATGCCGCTGCGGATGTAGAAGCCCAGATCTTCTCGTTCCGCCTCTTCCACATTTTCCTTGTTGACAATCTGCACGTTGCGGCCAATGCGGGCGTTTTTATCCACAATGGCGCGGCGTAAAACCGTGCCTTCGCCAATGCCCATCGGAATCTTGCCCCGCGTCAGGTGCTGACTGCTCTCTGACATCGGTTCGTAATAGTCAGCCCCCATCAGCAGTGAATTTTCAACCACGCAGTCAGAGCTAATCCGCTGCCGTAGACCAATTACGGAATGCTCGACGCGGCAGTTCTTGAGAATGCAGCCTTCGCCGATAATTGATTCGGTCACCTGGCAATCTAACAGCTTGCTAGGGGGAAGATAGCGCGATCGCGTATAGATAGGCGCGTCTTCGTGATAGAAACTAAAGGCGGGTTGGGGCTGGTGCGTCAGGGCCAGATTGGATTCATAAAAGGCTTCAATCGTACCGATATCTTCCCAATAGCCGTCAAACAGATAAGCCTGAACGTTATAGTCTTTAGCCGAGCTTGGAATAATTTCTTTGCCAAAGTCAGTCTGCTCCATCGACCGCTTTAGCAAATCAACCAGTACCTGCTTTTTGAACACATAGATGCCCATAGAAGCGATGTAGGGCTTCTCTTGCGCCTGCTCAGGGGTTAGCCCCAGCGTTGAAGTATCGACCTGCATTTTTCTCAGGTCATCTCCCTTGGGCTTTTCAGAAAAGTCAACGACTCGCCCGGTGGAGTCGATTTTCATCAGACCAAAGCTAGAGGCCAGCTTTTCGCCAATAGGAACAACCGAAAGCGTGATGTCGGCATTGGTGCTGCGGTGACGCTCGATGAAGAGGCGATAGTCCATGCGGTAGAGGTGATCGCCGGAGAGGATGAGGTACTCGTCTACGTCCCAGGCCTCGAACATCCACAGATATTTACGCACCGCGTCTGCCGTTCCCTGGAACCAGCCTGGATTTTCTGGCGTTTGTTGAGCAGCAAGAACCTCTACAAATCCGTCACTAAACTGAGAGAAATTATAAGCTCTGGAAATATGTCGATTCAGCGAGGCTGAATTGAACTGAGTTAAAACATAAATTTTAAGAATTTCTGAGTTGATGCAGTTGCTGACCGGAATGTCAATCAGGCGATACTTCCCGGCTAGAGAAACTGCAGGCTTAGCCCGATATTTTGTCAGCGGATAAAGGCGGGTGCCAGCACCTCCACCCAGAATGATTGATAATACTCGTTTCACAAAAAACCTCTCAAACTGCCGTCACTATCCCGACCCGTTCATCTTAAGTGTGAAGCTGGGAGCGCCAGTTTGCAAGGGGTATTGGATATAAATCTTGAGATGGAGTTTTAGATGTAATTCAAAATACGTCGGGCGCAGAATATCTACAGCCTGTTGGAAATATGCTTGTACTACCTAACTGTTTAGCTCCCGTCCGGTGGGGACTAAATGTCCGTTCTGCAGAATATGCTGAATAGTCGCTTTAATCGTATCTCGTAGCGCCTGTTGGTGCGCACTGTGATCGATCGTGACGGTCATCACATAGCGCTGATCGTCAACTTTAAAGGCTACGACTGTGCCAATGACCTTAGAGTTTTGCCCTAGCTTTTCCCCGATCCAGTGGACTCGCTTGCTGTTAAGTTGATTGATGGCCGTATAGCCAAACTCCCAGTCATACTGACCCACCAGCGCGTCTAAAATCTCCTCATCCCCAGGATGCTGAAATAGATAGATTTTGCGCATCATATCTGTCAGCTCGTTGGAGGTCATGCGATTGGGAGTCGAGCCAGCGTTGGCTGGGTAAGTAGAGTCGCCAACCAGCTTGTAGTCTACAAAGGTGGTTTCATATCCCCGCTGGCGGAAAGTTTGATTAATGTTGTCCCGCCCGATGTAGTCAATTAGCTGATTGGTGGCGATGTTGTTGCTTTCCTTGATCATGCGGGCCATCACTTCCCGCAGCGGATATTCCCGATCGACAAAGATCTTGGCTCCGTCAGCATTTTCGGTGAAGTTGCCTGGGTCAATGTAAATCGTGGTGCTCAGATCAATATTTTCTTGGGTCACTTTGTCCATCAGCGCGATCGCAATGGGCAGCTTGATTAAGCTGGCCGGACTGGCCGGGGGCAAGTCCCCCTGATAGTCACGGCACTCTCCTGCAACGTGACAGAGGGTGATACGAAGCGCCTGAGGCCGCCCGGTGGCCTCAGCAATATCCTTTAAAAATCCAGACTCAGCCTGGTCAAGCTTGGCTGACACATACTGCACAATTTCCTCATATTCCTCCGCCTTAGCTGTTGCCTGCTCAGACAGGGTTGAGTCAGCCGGGATGCTCTTAAGCCGGGCGATCGCCGCCTGCCAAAGAAACTCTTCCTGCTGTAGTGCCTGTCTAGTGTCCGCTCCAGCCTGCCGCGTTTGGATGGCCTGTTTTGCCAGCTCAATTGCCCGCCGGTAGGCAGCTTCGGCATCTTCTTCTAAGTGAATGCGCCGTGAGACTCGCTGGGTAAGCTGAGCGATCGCCACATAGGGAGACATGGCCCCTGTTTCGGGGGAGCGCTGCAGCTTGGGCAAAGCAGCTAGCTCTACATTTAGGCGATCGCGCATCTGATAGAGCTGCTCTAGCGAATCGGCCTGTTGAATACGCTCTAAAAACGGATGGGACGATAGCTCATTGGGCGCTAATGCTTTAGATGACCGCAGCGTAATCAGGCCCAAGGTCAGCGCTACGGTATTGGCAATTAAGGCAATAGATAACCAAACGGCCCGCATACTACAACCTCATACACACAGGGAACAGTAATAAAACTTAAATTTGACTCTACCCTAATCCCTAATAATCGCACTGCGATGTTTAGATGGATACGAATTATGAATCTATTAACGGCCCAATTCAAGTAACGATCCAAATTTGAGCCGCGCCTTTGAGTCTCAATATCCAGCTATTTGCTCTAGGAAACTGCATCGAGGCCGTATCGGCCTGCCATTTCCTTCCCAGGAATCCTATACTGATAGCTTGAGATTAAATGCCTGCTAAGTCTAAAGGAGATTGCATGTCATCTATCCGCGAGTTGCATCAACAGCTCACGAGTAAAGAGCGCTCTGCTGTAGAAATTACCCAGTCTTACCTGGAGCGGCTGCAGGTGCTAGAGCCTAGGCTGCACAGCTTTTTGTCAGTGACAGCGGATAAGGCATTGGCGCAGGCTCAGCAGGTTGACGCCAAAATTGCTGCAGGCGAAACGCTCAGCCCGCTGGCAGGCATTCCTATTGGTCTTAAAGATAATCTCTGCACCCAGGGAATCCCTACTACCTGTGGTTCTAAAATTCTGGAGAATTTTGTCCCCCCCTATGAGTCTACGGTAACGCAGCGGCTGGCCGAAGCCGGTGCCATTTGTCTAGGTAAAACCAACCTTGACGAGTTTGCTATGGGCAGCTCAACCGAGAATTCTGCCTATCAGCTCACCGCCAATCCTTGGGACTTGGCGCGGGTACCGGGTGGCTCCTCTGGGGGGTCGGCGGCAGCGGTAGCCGCAGAGCAGTGTGTAGTCGCTCTCGGCTCCGATACGGGCGGATCAATCCGTCAGCCCGCTTCTTTCTGCGGCGTTGTCGGCCTCAAGCCTACCTATGGCCTCGTCTCGCGCTATGGCCTAGTCGCCTATGCTTCTTCCCTAGATCAAATCGGCCCTTTCGGTCGCACCGTCGAGGATTCAGCCATTCTGCTGCAGGCGATCGCCGGATACGATGCCAAAGACTCTACCAGCCTCAAAGTAGAGATTCCCAACTACGTCAAAGCGCTCAAGCCCACGCTCAATCGTCGCAGCCGTCGCCGTATCGGGGTCATCAAAGAAACCTTTGGCAGTGGCCTAGACCCGGTTGTAGAGACCGCCGTTAAAAAGGCGATCGAGCAGCTACAGGAACTTGGGGCTGAAATTCAGGTCATCTCTTGCCCCCAGTTTCGCTACGGCCTACCCACCTACTACATCATCGCCCCGTCTGAAGCGTCTTCCAATCTGGCCCGCTATGACGGCGTTAAGTACGGCCTGCGCTCAGATGACACTAACCTGATGTCGATGTATACCAAAACCCGGGCCGAGGGCTTTGGCAGCGAGGTGAAGCGCCGAATCATGATTGGCACCTATGCTCTCTCGGCAGGCTATTACGACGCCTACTACCTCAAAGCTCAGAAGGTGAGAACCCTAATCAAGCAGGACTTTGAAAAAGCCTTTGCCCAGGTAGACGTTTTAGTTTGTCCGACATCTCCTACTACCGCTTTCAAAGCTGGCGAAAAAACTGACGATCCGCTCAGCATGTACCTCTCCGACCTGATGACTATCCCGGTGAATCTAGCTGGGCTGCCCGGCATGAGCTTACCCTGTGGCTTTGACGAGCAGGGCTTACCCATCGGTCTGCAGCTCATCAGCAATGTGCTGAGAGAAGATCTGCTGTTTGAAGTTGCTTATGCCTATGAGCAGTCTACTGAGTGGCACAAAAAGCACCCCAAGCTAGACAGTTAGCTCACCCACGGTCAAGCTGGCTAAAGTTCTAGCTGACATGCCTACCTAGCCATTTCTCAGTATCCGGCAGTATAACGGACTTGGGGTGAGCTAAAGCTGATAGTCTGATCGCTCCTCTAAGCGGGAGTAGGCTCCCTTTGTTTAAGGTTTTTACTGATTTGCCAAAGTGATCATAAATTGGCGACCTCTGCTAGTAGGACTGGGCGTTAGCGCGATCGCCTATGGGCTAGCGGCTACCCTCCTGTGGTGGCGGCAGTCGCGTTACGTATTTTTCCCGGTGCGAGAGCTGACCACCACCCCCGAACGGCTCAACCTCGAATTTGAGGAAGTTTGGCTACCTGCTGCCAGCGGTAACGGCGAACAAATCCATGGCTGGTGGATTCCGACTCAGGCCCCTACCCGGCTCGGAACGCTAATTTACCTGCACGGCAACGGCGAAAATGTCAGCGCGAACTTGGGCCTTGCCTATCGGTTTCAGCGCCTAGGCTTTTCGGTCTTTTTGTTCGACTATCGCGGCTACGGCCTCAGCCAGGGACCATTCCCCAGCGAGGCACGGCTCTACGAAGATGCGGAAACGGCTTGGCAATACGTGACCCAAACCCAGCAGGTCCCCCCGCAGCAGATTTATCTGTTTGGTCATTCTTTGGGCGGCGCGATCGCCATTGAGCTAGCGACTAGAAAGCCAGAGGCGGCAGGACTCATTGTCCAAAGCTCATTCACTTCCGTCCCGGATATGGCCCAGCGCACGCTCTATGCCAAACTGTTTCCGGTCGATCTTCTCCTGCACGAGCGCTTTGATTCTGCGAAGAAAGTGGCGAATTTGCAGATGCCCGTTTTCTTTATCCACGGCCTAGCGGACGATAGCGTTCCCCCAGAGATGAGCCAAAGCCTTTACCAAGCTGCTGTAGAACCCAAACAGCTTTGGCTAGTACCAGACGCTATGCACAATAATGTGGCTGAGATTGCAGATGAAATCTACGATCAAAAAATTCGTCAGTTCGTCCGCTGAGACCAGGATAACTGGGGATTTTCAACCGCAGCCGTAGAGAAAATCACTGGGTCAGGCTGACCTGCTGCTGAATTTTGACGTCAGCTAGCAGAGCGCGATCGCTGCTAATGTGCGGCAGCTTCACCTGGGCCGTATCGGGTGTTCCCGGCTGCAGCCGTTGCTGTCGCAGGGCCGCAAAGCTTCCTAGTTCAAGCAGATTTAAGCGAGGCGGCAAGATGTCGCTTTTTTGGCGCTTGAGGGCGTAGGACGTGTTCGCTGCCTGCATCTGGCGATCGAATTCAGCCAGGACAGCGCTGAGATTGGGTGGGGCTGAGTCTGACAGCTCTAGGTTCAAGACATAGTAGGGATCGATCAGGTTATCCGACAGGGTGATGCAGAAGTCTTCCACCGCCAGGGCATAGCTCTTTTTCAGCTCGGTCATCACCTGTACGGCATGGTATTCTGTCGTCTTCTCAGAAATAGCCGACAGCGTTCCTCCCTGACGATAGCGAAAGGCAATCAGCGGCACCCCGGCCCACATATCTGTCACCTCCACCACGTCGCCAATGTCGTAGCGGCAAAAGCCCGAATAGTTGGTCACCAAAACGCGGTAAAACTCACCGGGCTGGACTTCGTGGGGCAGCAAGGTTCGAGGCTGAGGGATATCCCACTGATCCGGTGGCACAAACTCGAAAAAATTGCTGGCGATCGCTAAGATTGTCCCGTCCGTATTGAAATTCCAGTGCGAGCCAAAGACGGCTTCCGAAGCGGCAAAGGTGCCGCCAAAGATAGGCAAATTGCCAAAGTATTCGTCAAAGCGCTCAAAGTAGAAGCTAGAGGGGCCACCGCGAGCCGTCACCATAAAGGCCAGATGGGGCCAAACCTGCTGGGGCAGCAGCCGTCCTTCTGCCTTGAGTAACCGAGCTAGCTGCTGGGCGCGATCGCGGTTGGGCCTGAACTGTTGCGATAGGCGCGATCGCAATTCTGGCTCTAGCTTGATCCAGTGGGCAATTTCACCGCTAGCAATATCTTCAATTAGCGATTCGCCATAGGTTTCTAAATAGGTACAAAGCTGCAGCGCCACCAGCGGAAAGGTTGCCCCCAAAACGGCTAGGTCAGGATCGCTGAGGCCAAAGAGCAAACAAACATAGTTACGGGCCAAGGTATCGCTAATCTGCAGAGCTGCAGGCGGTTGCGCAAAAAGCTGGCGATAGAGCCAAGCTGGGGTAGAACGGAGCTGATTGCTGCTGACGTGGCCGTAGGGAATCCCTGCCTGAGTCTGCCCTAAAGGCTGAGCCGAATGGGTTAGGAGCATTTTTCCCTGAGCCAGTCCCTGACGCCGCGCCTGACTAAACCCGAACCCCATTGCCACCTGATTCGCATAGGCTCGCTTGCGCTGCGATCGCTGGGTAACCGGGACTAGCTTCTGGCTACCTGTCGAGCCGCTGCTCAAGTTGATGTGGATGAGCGGATCAGGGGCGACTACGTTTAGCCCCCCTGCAGCAGCCCGCTCAAAATAAGGGTGATAGGCGCTGTAGGGCCAAACGGGTACCTGTTGGCGGAACTGCTCAACCGTCGTCACCTTAGACAGGTTGAGCGCCTGCCCTAGCTCAGTTTCCTGCTGTACTTGTAGAAGCGATTGCAGAAAGCTGGCTTGAATCGTCGTCGAGTGCGATAGTTTGGCTACAAAAGCCCTCTGCTGCCAGTGAGCCAGTGCGGCCACCAGAGATAATAGGGAACTGCCCATGCCTGCATAGAATCTTTACAGTCCTAAATTCTGACATGAAATCTGCTGGATGACCGTACACTTCTCCGGTACTGATCAAGGCGTAATGAACTCCTCAACCTCGATCAAGCAGATCAAATTTGGGCTTTATCGCCTACGGGCTGCAAATTTCTAGTTGCAAATTTCTAGCTGCAAATCCCTAGTACTCAATAGGAGAGGGCTGTCCTTCTAGATACAGCAAAAAGTCCATCAGTTCTTCGTCACTGAGATCGTGGCGCGATCGCTTGCTGTAAGTTTTCTCTAAAAACTCTCGTCCCTGCTGCACCGACCAGCCTAAGCGTCGTAGCTCTACGTCAGTTTGAGCCAAAATATCTGACAGATCGATTGGCCCGGTGTCGGGAAAAGGCAGCTCTGCCGCTTCAGAGACATCAGGCTGAGGCGGCGCCGGTGAGACGGGAGCGGGCTGCGAAATCGGTTCGGCGGGGGCAGGCGCAGGGGAGGGTGAGGCCGCGTCCGTCTTCTGGGCTGGGGGAGGACTCATGGGCGGCGGCGCGGCAATCTGTGGCCGTTCTGGAAAGGGCGTAGTTTTGACTGTCGCCGCTGCCGCAGGCGGCAATGGCAGCGTGGATTCTGGGTCAGAAACTGCCTCGGCTGCCGAGGCAATCTCTGAAGGTATAGCTGTAGGCGCAGACTGAGCAGTCAGGCCCAGGGACTGCAGGGCGCGGTTTTTAGCTGAATCTTCTGCGGCGGTCAGCTCAGAACTGGCGGCCATGCCGGTGGCGACCGTTGACCGCTCTAGCTGCACAACAGCTCTAACAATGTATTGCCCGTCATGCAGCATCAGCAGATCTGCTGTTAGGCTACCCATAGGATAGCGATCGCGAAATTGCTGAATCAAAGAATGGATCACCAGGTGTCTCAGAAGTCACTAAACTGTATAGCAGACAACCCTTACGGGTTTTATTGAAGCGCTAAAAGCAGCCAACATTGACCAAAGCTAACCGTTAGCCCTCCGCTTTTCACTGTTTTAGTTCACCTCACCTACCGCCTCGAATGCCCCTAGATCGTCTACTAGAATTTTCCCCTAACATCGGGATGGATACGCTGCTGCTGCTCTTAGTGCTGATTGCACTGGAGGCAGTCTTATCAGCCGACAATGCTATTGCGCTAGCAGCGATCGCCCAGGGTTTAGCCTCTAAAGAGATGGAGCGCCGCGCCTTAAACGTGGGGCTGATAGTGGCTTTCATTTTGCGCGTCTGTCTTATTCTAACGGCAGGATGGGTGCTGCAATTTTGGCAGTTTGAGGTTTTGGGCGCGCTTTACCTACTGTGGCTGGTCTATCAGTACTTTGCCTCCGACGAAGACGAAGACGCCCAGCACCACGGCCCCCGGTTTGAGTCCGTCTGGCAGGCTGTGCCGATGATTGCCCTGACAGACCTAGCCTTTTCGCTAGATAGCGTTACTACTGCGATCGCGCTTTCGCGAGAGATTTGGCTAGTTTTACTCGGCGGGGCGATTGGGGTGATTACCCTGCGGTTTATGGCCGAACTGTTTATCGGCTGGCTGGATATCTATGTTCATCTGGAAGATGCGGGCTTTATCACCGTCGCCCTAGTCGGTATCCGCCTGCTAATTCGGGTCATCAATGAGAACTGGGTTCCGCCAGAATGGCTGATGGTGAGCCTAATTGCGGCGCTCTTTATCTGGGGCTTCTCTGAAAAGCGGCCTGCTCCCGCCGATGAGCCAGCCGAACTAGCTGCTAGCGATCGCGAAGCTGTCTCAGCCTCACTCAGCGATTCGGTGCAGCCCTCGTCGGCCCCTGACAGCTCATCTAATGGGCAAACCATTCACGCTCAGGTACAAGACCCGGCTAATGCAAGTGAAAATCAGCCTGAGATGGTGCCTTTAGCTAAAGACGACGCGGCTTCTTGAAGGCAGCAAACAGGCTGCGGTTTTGAGCGATCGCGCCGCTGCTCAAAACTGCTCCAGGTTTGGCTGAATGCCACGAGTGCGGCACCCAGCCTGCCAGATCTGTTATTCGAGTCTAGACGCAGCCTCTCGTCTATTCGTACAGCCAGCCTTTCATAGTGGGTTCCCAGCTTGTCAGTTCCTCTTCGCTAAACCATAGCGAGATTTCTGAACGCGCCGTTTCCACCGCATCTGAACCGTGAATGATGTTGCGGCCAATGGTAACGCCATAGTCACCCCGAATCGTACCGGGTTCTGCTGAAAGCGGATTTGTCGCCCCGATGAGTTTGCGGGCCGAGGCCACAACTCCTTCGCCTTCCCAGACCATTGCGGCCACTGGGCCAGAAGTAATGAAGTCTACCAGGCCACTGAAGAAGGGCTTTTCTCGGTGAACATCATAGTGCTTTTCAGCTAGCTCACGAGAAACCTGCATTAGCTTTAGGCCAACTAGGGTAAAGCCTTTGGCTTCATAGCGGCGAATAATTTCGCCCACCAAGCCGCGCTGCACTCCATCGGGCTTCACCATCAGAAACGTGCGTTCCACAGATACCTGCTCCTAACGTATTTTCTAAACCTTTTCTATGCTCAGGAAATAAGGGCCTTTTGTAAAGGTTTTAGTCTTCTAAGCTGTCTGCGGCTACTGTCCTTTAAACTGAATGCTCAAATGTGGCGTTGCTGCTTGAGTTTGAGCTGTTTACGCTTTAGGCCAACAGCACAATCAAAAGCAGAAAGCCGAGGGTTGCGAAAGTAGATTCGCCCAATACGCGAGCGACGATATTTTCTTGGGTAGGAGCGGATTTCATGCTTAAAGTCTCCGGTTGTAGCGATGTCGTTGATGCTTCTAGGATGATGCGCCCCAAAGCAGCTTTGCAGCCCCTCTTAGGGTACCTTTTTAAAGCTCAGACCTCGGCGAAGTTGAAAACGTTCATGGGCGATCGGTGAACGATACAAAACAGCAAAATAGTTAATGGTTTTCTCATAATTTAGCGGCAGCTCTCATCCTGAAGCTGTGCAGGCTGCTTACTGTTGACTTCAGCGTGCTGACTGAACTTTCAGGAAAATGTGAGTTTGCTCAAACCAAAAAGCTGGCCACATGCCTTTAGCAATGACCAGCCGACAGCTATTAAGTTCTAAGTAACCAACTTACTCGACGCCTACCTCAAGCCCGATAGGGCAGGCAACGTTTGTGCCACCTAGACCACAGTATCCACCAGGATTCTTGGCGAGATACTGCTGGTGGTAGTCTTCGGCGTAGTAAAACTCAGGAGCTTCTATGATTTCAGTCGTGATGTCGCCGTAGCCAGCCTGTTTCAGAGCTTGCTGGTAGGCTGCGCGGGAAGCCTCAGCCTGCTGCCGCTGCTCCTCAGAATAGACATAGATGCCGGAACGATATTGGGTGCCGACGTCGTTACCCTGACGCATTCCCTGGGTTGGATTGTGACTTTCCCAGAAAACTTTGAGCAACTCTTGATAGCTGATCTTCTCAGGATCATAGACGACCTTGACGACTTCGTTGTGTCCGGTCATGCCGCTGCAGACTTCGCGGTAAGTTGGGTTGGGCGTGTGACCCGCCGCGTAGCCGACAGCCGTGGAGTAAACGCCGTCTAGCTGCCAGAATTTGCGCTCAGCTCCCCAAAAGCAGCCCAAGCCGAACAGAGCTGTTTTCAGGCCATCTGGATAAGGCGGGGTGAGGCGATTGCCGTTGACAAAGTGCTTTTCAGGCACTGGCATGGATTCTTCACGTCCGGGTAGCGCTTTGTCCGCGGAGGGCATTTCCGTTTTTTTGCCAAGTCCAAATAAAGCCATAGGGGTTGCTGTCTTAAAAAAAGTTTTGTACAGCTTTACTATAAAACAGTTGCCTAGAGGGCTTCAGGTGGGCGAACCCGAACTTTTTGGCGTGTATTCAACCTTAATTGCATTTTTTCGACGGGCGATCGCCTCTTTACGACAACGCTTCTAGAGAAGATCCGGTTACAGGGTTGTGAGGATCAAAGAGGAGGGTGAACTGGGCCTGGGGGATGAGGCGGCGCAGGACGCGCAGATGGGCTTCGGCGTCGTTGCGGCGGCGCAGGCGAGCGACGGTGATGCACTGGCTTTTGGGCAGGTGGCGGATGATGCACCAGGGATGAAGCTGGGTTTGATAATTTGACGCATGGCGAGGTGGGGCCACGCGGGGTGGCTGTTGCCCTGATATCATGATGACTATCTCCGATTTTTCGGTGGAATAAGCATCGCCCTTCAGTTTGCGAGGCCGGAGGGCGGTGCTTTTGTGATGTCACAAACTAGAGAGACGAGATCTCGGTCTCTCGATATAGCTATTAAAGGCTGAGATCTCGTTCTTGTCAACTAGAGATATGGGGTTAGTCAAGCTGCGGATTCGAGAGTTGGCAAAGCAAAATGGATGGACTTTAAAAGAGGTAGCGGCTCGGGCGAATGTGCCTTACACGACTGTGACGACCTATGCCCGGTCTGAGGGCATGGCAATGGCCGATATTGCGGCTGTGATAAAGATCGCGCAGGTGTTTGGGATAACTGTCGAAGATCTCGTAGAAATTGTTGCAGAATAAGCCTTTGGGCTGTGGGATTAATTCGGCTAAAAATACGAGAACTGGCGGCTGAGCGGAACTGGACGATCAAGGAAGTCTCAGAGCGCTCGGGAGTGGTCTACAGCACGTTGAAAACCTATACGCGATCGGCGGGAATGGCGACGGTGGATCTGACAGCGGTGATGAAAATTGCGCGGGTGTTTGGGGTGACGGTGGAGGAGCTGGTTGAGATGGTTGAGGAGTAGGGAGCGCTTGAGCTAGCTGAGGGGAGATCCCAGGGGTTTGCGGCAAACATCAGTCTGATTAAGTCCTATGGCAAACCCCTGGGATCTTTAGGATCCAGCGATCGCGCTGGGTTAGTCGCTTGGAAGAACTGACGAATATCCAACACAAGCAAAGGGCAGTAAGCGGATAGACAGAAACGTAGCTGCCCCCATCCTAAGCCAGCTTGCAGCAGAGTTTCTCAAACTTAACACCGACTCAAAGCCTCGGCCTGATGCTACGTCTTTAGAGGAAATGCTTGCAAAAGCTCAGCGCGTACCAAACAGGCGATCGCCTGCGTCTCCCAACCCCGGCAAAATGTAGCCGTGTTCGTCTAGCTTGTCATCAATGGCAGCCGTATAGAGGGGAACATCGGGGTGTACGGCATGGAGCTGCTCAACTCCTTCTGGAGCCGCTAGCAAACAGACAAAGCGAATTGATCGGGGCTGAATTTGCTTGAGGCGGTTAACCGCCGCCACTGCCGTATTCCCCGTAGCAATCATCGGATCTACCAGCAGTACATCCCGATCGGCAATGTCGTGGGGCACTTTGAAATAGTATTCAATCACGACATGAGAGCGCGGGTCCCGGTACAAGCCAATGTGACCAACGCGGGCCGAGGGAATCAGCTCCAAAATGCCGTCTAAAATGCCCTGTCCCGCTCGCATGATGGAAATGATCACCATCTTTTTGTCTGGGGCTAGCACAGGTGCTGCCATTGGCATCAGCGGCGTCTGAATAGTTTCTGTCTTCAGCGGCAGATCGCGCGTCACCTCATAGGCCAGCAGCATACTGATCTCCTTGAGTAAGTCGCGGAACTTGGCGGTACTGGTTTCAGCGCGGCGCATCAGAGTCAGCTTGTGCTGAATCAGTGGATGGGAGATCCTATGAACTTGTCCGGCCATGAGGTTAAGGGCATTGTTGGCTAGTGATAGCGTACTTAACTTAAAGCTTTTTACTGCCAGACACAACGCCTTTCATCCGCCGCATGTCTAATAGCTATAGAAAGGAAAAGCCATCGGCTCTAGTCTTTGTCGCAGACGATTGAGATCTCTGACATCGGCAATTTTTTGATCCTGATAGCTGCGTTCCCAAACCGGGCTACCCGGCTGATTGCGCAGCAGATTGATTCGCTTAGCAGCAGCAGCTTTAAAACCGGCGACAAAAGCGGAGAGGGCGCGGGGCTTTGAAACTGTAAGAGAGCGGTGACGATTCGTTCCATCTAGGGTGATGGTTGACTTAACAAGGATAATGCCTTGAATGCAGTCGGGCCGCACTATCCACTGATCTAACTGAATTTCCCGGTGTCTAGCTGCTGAGCGTACCCATTCATCCGCCGCAATTTCTCCTAGCTGGTTGAGTTCAATTACGCTGCTGCTTGAACCGCCAAACAAGGATTCTCTTTTGTGAGTACAAAGCGTAACTAGGTAGGAACTTCCCGCTGCTGGCGCGGGCATAACTGAAACTGAAGATAGTTGCTTGCCAACGTCCTCTTTCAAAGCAATTTACCCAAAAATAAAGGATTGCGTAATACTAAGGTGCCCAAATCCGGAGTGCGTTCTTTGACCCGGTTGGCTTCAGAGCGAAAACTTATGAACAAGACTTCGTGAAGTTCTAACGACTGAACCCTCAGTCACTTTATTGTGGCGGAAAGATTTGGCTGAGAGAACCGAAGAAATGCATAAAAAAAGAGAGAGGTTAACCTCTCTCTTGCTCTCTATTGTCAGTGTTTTATCGGATGGGTCAGGCTGCTGAAGTCGCTGCCGCCAGAGCTGTCGCTGCTTCATCTTTTGGCGCTGACGGGCTGAGCCGCCTTTTCCTTTGTGGTTACGTCCTCGCCGGCGAGGAGACTCCCACCGTTTGAGCTGTGACATCGGCGTTCTCCTAGTAATTTAATAAACATGGGCGGAGAGAGACTCGAACTCTCACGACCGAAGCCGCCACATTTTGAGTGTGGTGCGTCTACCAATTCCGCCATCCGCCCTTGAGATGGGTTTCATCATTATACTGAATTAAGCTCCGATTTAAAAGCTGTTGATAATTGCGGCTGCTGGCCCATCGATCAATCTCTCTAGCTCGTAAAACCGGAACCGGATGGGTCATCTCGCTGGTGCGAGCCTGCTTGAGCATTTCCCCAATCTGCGAATTGCTGATGGCATCATAAGAGCGCGCCTGTTCCAGAAAAGCCTCTAGGTTGAGCTGAGGCGCTAGGGTCGGCGAACCGCCGGAAAGCTTCATCAGCAGAGAAGCCACTACTTTTGGATCTTGGGTGACCAGTAGAGCCGCGCGATCGCAGGTGAATTCTGCGCAGCGTACCCATTCCAGAATTTGAGACTGGAAGTTTTGCACTAGCACCGCCCCCATCGGGAGCTGGCTAGCGGCAAGGGTAATAATGTTGGCCAGCGTCAGGTAAACGCTATGGTCGCACTTGAGATGACCGAGTTCGTGGGCAATTACCGCCTGAATTTCTGGCGGTGTCAGCAAATCAATCAGAGCCGTATGAACCACAATGAACGGCTGCTTGCCCCGCATAGCAAAGGTATAAGCATTGGGGACAGGATGCTGGCGAATGTAGAGCTGGGGAAGTTCAAGATCTAAGATGCGGCAGGCTTCCTGTAGGAGTTGGTGCAGGTGAGGTAGCTGGCGATCGCTGACCAAAACGCTAGAGGCAATATTTTCTAGGTAGAAAAACTGCTCGGCAATTGGCCCAACCAGGTTGCGCACCAAAACATCCAGTCCAGGGAGCTGCTTTAGCGCCTGAGTCGCCTCCAAATCCAGTGGATGGCGAAAATGATCTGCTTTTAGCCCGACCAGTAGCGTTTTAGAAACGTTCATCTCAGCGTGACTGTAAGTTTATAGCCAAAGTACTGACAGCAAGTGGCCTTCCTGTCAGTATAGCGAGGCTATAGGCTAGCCCGGAGGCGAAATAACCGAATCTTATTCACCTGCAGGTGTTGTCACAGCAGCTTCAACCGGCTTAGCGGCCTCTTCCGGCATTTCCGACTCAACCCGCTGTAGCTTAGCACCCAGCTTAGATAACTTATGCTCTAGGTTGTCATAACCGCGATCGAGGTGGTGTAAACCCTGAATCTGAGTTTTACCTTCTGCCGCCAAACCAGCAATCACCAGCGCCGCAGAAGCGCGGAGATCGGTTGCTGTTACGGGGGCACCCGCTAGATAGGGAACGCCGCGAATAATAGCGCAGTTGCCTTTCATCCGAACGTCCGCGCCCATGCGGACCAGTTCTCCCACATGACGCAGACGATTTTCAAACACCGTCTCTGTGATCATGCTGTTACCGTTGCTCAGCGTCATTAGCGCCATGAACTGAGCCTGCATATCAGTGGGAAACCCTGGGAAAGGGCGAGTCTGCGTATCGGTGGCCAAAATCTGAGATCCGGCCTTAATCCGCAGGCGGTTGTGTACCTCAGGCGTAATTTTAGCTCCGGCTTCGCGCAGCTTGGCGATGACGGCGGTAAGGTGATCGGGAATGACGGGGGCTAGGGTAATTTCAGAGCCGGTGATGGCGGCAGCAATTAGGAAGGTGCCAGCTTCGATGCGATCGGGAATAATACTGTAGTCAGTGGAGTGGAGGCTAGGCACGCCAGAAATAGTGATGGTGTTGGTGCCAGCGCCGCGAATTCGCGCTCCCATAGCCCGGCAGAAGTTAGCCAGATCGACAACCTCAGGCTCCTGGGCTGCATTTTCGATAATTGTTTCCCCCTCAGCTAGGGTAGCCGCCATCATCAGCGTTTCCGTTGCTCCCACGCTGGGATAGTCCAGGTAAATCCGGGCGCCCTGTAGACGGCCCCGACTGCCCCGGACGCAGGCATGAACCGTGCCGTGATCAATGTGTACTTCAGCGCCCATCGCCCGCAGACCCCGTACGTGTAGGTCTACAGGGCGCGCCCCAATTGCACAGCCGCCGGGTAAAGGAACGCGGGCTACGCCTAAACGGGCCAGCAGCGGCCCAATCACAAAGAAGCTGGCCCGGAGCTGGCTTACCAGTTCATAAGGCGCGCGGGAATGACTCAGGTGCTTAGAGTCGATGGTGAGCGTGTCATTGCTGTGCTCCACCTTGACGCCTAGCGCCAGGAGAACTTCACCCATACGAGCCACATCGACCAAGGAGGGGATGTTGCGAATGCGGCAGTCTTGGGAGCAAAGCAAAGCACCGGCCATCACCACCAAAGCCGAATTTTTGGCACCGCTAATTTGAACTTGTCCACTTAGCGTGTGTCTGCCCCAAATTTCGAGGACGCTATTTGCGCCGTTGGGAGCAGATGAGTTGGGGGTAATAATGGGGGAAGTAATGGGAGTGTCCTCCAAACGTGCAGCGCAGTAATTTCGGTTAGATTCTACCCGAAACTCATCCAGAGGATATATCCGTATTTTGTCAGATCTGAAATCCGTCAAGGATTGGCAACAAAAAATTAAATAATTTTTGCGTTTCTATAGGTTGACGAATGTGCTCCTTTGCCGGATGATTATGAATCGCAGTGATAACTGCGTCCAGTGCGGAACTGGCGGAATTGGTAGACGCGCTAGATTCAGGTTCTAGTGTTCTTAAGAACTTCCGGGTTCAAGTCCCGGGTTCCGCATAGAGCAAGAGCTTATCGGCTCATCAGGCAGTTGGGAAAAGGTCAATTTTACCGAATTGACAGCAAATTTTGGTGCAAAAATCAAGCTTTGACGGATGGCCAATAGATAAATTTTGGGTGGCTATCAGCGAGCATGATTAGCCATAATTCGGTCAGATTGTCTTATGACTGCTCGCATTCTCCAACGAAATATTTAATATCTATACTTTTTCTGTATTTTTGCGATGAATGGGTCATTTTTCGCCGTTTTTGCCGCCAAATCTTTTTCAATTGCTGCCATTCAATCTTTCTCCGCCGATGCTCACCAGCCTCAAAAATCCTTTAGTTAAGCAAATTCGCAAGCTAGGCCAGACTAAAGAGCGGCGATCGCAGCAGCGGTTCTTAATCGAAGGCACTCATTTGCTCGAGGCGGCCTGCTCAGTTAAATATCCCATTGAGATAGTTTGCTATACGGCTCTGTGGCAAGAACAGCATCCCCAGCTTTGGCAGCAGGCGATCGCCCAGGCTGAGCGTCATGAACAGGTTGCGCCAGAAGTGTTGAAAGCAATGGCAACGACGGTAACGCCAGATGGCGTCATTGCCACGGCCCGTTATGCCCCTGATGAAGCCTACTATCCCTGTCCTAGTCAGCCTCAGCTAGGACTGGTTTTGGAGACTATTCAAGATCCGGGCAATCTGGGAACAATCATTCGCACAGCGGTGGCGGTTAATGCTGATGGACTTTGGCTCAGTGAAGACAGTGTTGATCTGGCCCATCCCAAAGTTCTGCGGTCAACGGTAGGTCAGTGGTTCAATCTGCCAATGCAGGTGAGTCCCAACCTGCCGGAGCAAATTGACCAGTGGCGTCGCGCCGATATTCAGATACTGGCTACAGCGGCGGCAGCTTCTAAAAACTATTGGAGCTGCGATTTATCTAGACCAACCGTTTTGCTGTTAGGCAATGAGGGAGGCGGACTTTCTCCAGCCCTTACTGAACGAGCAACGGACATTATCAACATCCCAGTAAGTCCCAAGGTTGAATCGCTTAATGTCGCGATCGCCGCTGCTGTTATCCTATTTGAGGCCCAGCGCCAGCGGCAAAATCGATCGGACCGCTAATCTTCAGAAGAGGACTCAGGCGATGAGTGAGACTGATCTTCCATGTAGCGCTCAATGTCGGCAGCCGCCTCTTCTAGGGCTGCTAAATCGATGGACTGTTTCGCACCCTTCTGGGGTGAGGATGTTTCTGAAGCGGTATTGGCGGAACCTTGCTCTGCTTCTACCGAGTTTAAAAAAGCCTCTAGGGCAGCCAAGGATTGTCTAAACTCTTTGGCAGCAGACTGGCGCTGATTTTTCAGGGGATCTGGCATAAAATCTGCTCCAGAAGCCGATAAGGAAAGTCTGTGATTGCTAACGTTCATCCAAGATGCCCCCTTGAGATATTTAACTTAGTTGCTAATAGATACAGACATCAACCGGATAAAAGCGCAAATTTATTAAACCTAGGGCTGAATTTCTAGAACATGCCCAAAACTAATGACAAAATCACGTTGCGCCAACCGCTGATTCAGCCATGAGCTGCTGAGCAACAGTTGGAAGCGTGTAATTTTGTGTAACGATAGCTATGGTATGACTAACATCCTTAGACATTAGCGATGTTAGCAATTGCCTAGATTGGCCTATTTGGATGCAGGAGAGGGACGTGAGTCAGGCGTTCGATTACGACTTAGTGATTATTGGGGCTGGCGTGGGTGGACACGGTGCCGCGCTGCATGCTGTTAAGTGTGGTCTTAAGACCGCCATTATCGAAGCAGCAGACATGGGCGGTACCTGCGTCAATCGCGGCTGCATTCCTTCTAAGGCGCTGCTAGCAGCCTCCGGCAGAGTGAGAGAGCTGCGGGATGCTCACCATCTCAAATCGCTGGGCATTCAGGTGGGAGACGTCTCGTTTGAGCGACAGGCGATCGCAGACCATGCCAAAGATCTGGTCAGCAAGATTCAAGGCGATATGGGCAACAGCCTCACTCGGTTGGGCGTAGATATCATTCAGGGCTGGGGCAAGCTGGCAGGGGAGCAAAAGGTCGTAGTTGAGACGTCATCCGGCAGTCAGGTTCTCACCGCCAAAGATATTTTGCTCTCAAGTGGCTCGGTGCCCTTCGTGCCGCCCGGAATTGAGCTGGATGGCAAAACTGTTTTTACCAGCGACGAAGCCCTCAAGTTAGACTGGCTGCCTCAGTGGATTGCCATCATCGGCAGCGGCTACATTGGGCTAGAGTTTTCCGATATTTATACGGCACTGGGATCGGAAGTGACTATGATTGAGGCACTCGATCGCCTGATGCCAACGTTTGATCCCGATATTGCCAAAATTGCCCAGCGGGTGCTGATTAATCCCCGTGATATTGAAACCAAGGTGGGCCTGATTGCCAAAACGGTCAAGCCAGGTTCTCCAGTGGTGATTGAGCTGGCAGATCCT
The DNA here is from genome assembly GCF_030405905.1 of Sphaerothrix gracilis Ecp01. Lineage (NCBI taxonomy): Bacteria > Bacillati > Cyanobacteriota > Cyanophyceae > Nodosilineales > Nodosilineaceae > Sphaerothrix > Sphaerothrix gracilis. The sequence continues at coordinate 159,867 of NZ_JASATW010000012.1, read as the reverse complement.
AAAACTAAAGAAGTCAAAGAAGTTTTAGAAGTTGATGCTTGTTTAGTGGCAACTGGCCGCATCCCGGCCACCAAGAATTTAGGGTTTGAGAGCATTGGTGTAGAGCTTGATCGGCGCGGCTTCATTCCCACAAACGAGCATTTAGCTGTCCTCCGGGATGGTGAGCCGGTACCGCACCTCTGGGCCATTGGCGATGCGATGGGCAAAATGATGCTGGCTCATGCCGCTTCCGCTCAGGGGGTTATCGCGGTGGAAAATATTTGCGATCGCCCGCGTCAGGTCAACTATCGCAGTATTCCAGCCGCTGCCTTTACCCATCCGGAGGTTAGCTTTGTGGGGCTAACTGAGCCAGCCGCTCAAGAACTGGCTGAGCAGGAAGGCTTTCAGGTAGATGCGGTGCGCACCTATTTCAAGGGCAACTCTAAGGCTCTAGCGGAGGGAGAAGTTGAGGGACTGGCTAAAGTAATCTATCGCAAAGACACGGGTGAGGTTTTGGGGGCGCACATTATTGGGCTGCACGCCTCTGACCTAATTCAGGAAGCGGCTAATGCGATCGCCCAGAAGATATCGGTAGAAGATCTCTCCTTTATGGTTCATACCCACCCCACCCTTTCAGAGGTGCTTGACGAAGCTTTCAAGCGGGCTGAGGTTGTCCACTAGAGACGCTGAAAGGTTTTACCGCGAGTACAGGTCTAGCTAATTCATGCTTAGTCAGATGTAGTTGGCTACAAGCCTGCCCCTATTGCTACCGAGTTTGCGCTTATGAAGATTCGTCGCCGCCCCCCCAATCCATCTGTCAAAGTGCAGGAGCTGAGCTATCAGGTGCGGATTCCTGGCTCAGAACCGCGCAACATCCTGGAGAAAATTGTCTGGCATAAAGAAGCTGAAGTTGCTCAGATGCGGGAACAGCTCTCTTTGGCTGAGCTGCAGCGACGGGTGCTGACAACTGAGTCGCCTCGCAGCTTTATTGAGGCGCTGCGGCAGGGAAAAACTCAGCCAGCGCTAATTGCAGAAGTAAAAAAAGCTTCTCCCAGTAAAGGTATCATTCGCGCTGATTTTGACCCAGTGGCGATCGCCGAAGCCTATGTGGCCGGGGGGGCTACTTGTCTGTCTGTCCTGACCGACAAAGAGTTTTTTCAAGGGGATTTTACCTATCTTTCGGCGGTGCGGGCCGCCGTAGATGTGCCGCTGCTGTGTAAGGATTTCCTGATTTATCCCTATCAGATTTATCTGGCGCGGGTGAGTGGTGCTGATGCCGTGTTGCTGATTGCGGCGGTGCTCTCTGATGAAGATTTGAGCTACTTTATCCGCATTGCCAAAGCTTTAGGAATGGGGGCTTTAGTCGAAGTACACATCTTAGAAGAATTAGACCGGGTGCTGGCGATTGATGGCGTGCAGCTGATTGGCATTAACAACCGAAATTTAGAAAACTTTACGACAGATCTAGCCACAACTGAAACCATAATTGGCCAGCGGCGGGATATCCTGCAGTCTCGTGATGTGTTAGTTGTAAGCGAATCAGGTTTGTTTACACCAGCCGATATTCAAGTTGTGCAAAAAGCGGGGGCGCAGGCGGTGCTGATTGGGGAATCCTTGATGCGGCAGCCCGATCCGACCGAGGCGATCGCTGCGCTATTCACTTAAACTATCTGCCCCCGCCCTATGGAGCCTATGGATCGGCCAATTCCGCTGCCTTCCCACATTCATTACGAACTGCTGCTGCAGCTTTTGGAGCGGCAGACTTTGTTTTCGCTGCAGCAGCGCTCCTCCCAGCAGCAGCAGATTCAAGAGCTGATCTTCACGCTGCGTAAGGCTCTGTCCCAGCAAAAACAGCTAGAGGAAAGCTGTCGCAGTTCCGGTATTGCTGTTGAGTACCACTGGTCGCTCAATGATGCGACAGCTCCTAGCGCGCCCCATACCGATGAGTATTAAGGCGCTAGGGGGCTAACCGCGCTTTTTTCAGGCGATTGTCTTCATACCACTGGGCGATCGCAGGTACCCACGCTTGAAAGTGCGGCCAAATGTATTCGCAAAGCTTTTGGGCCTCCAGTTGGGCATCTGCTTTCCAACGCAAGTCTAGCAAATGCATCAGCGATCGCACGTTGGCTGACATTACCCAGTGCTGCCGCACATCGAACGGAATCAGGCCGCGGGCGTGTTCTTCCGAAAAGCCTTGTTCAATCCGCTGCTGATAGCGGCGGCAGGCTTCCAGACACCAGTCAAGATCCTGCTGACGCTGCTCGGCAGTATACTCATAGCGCTTGCCCTGGCGATCGCTATAAAAACCTAAAGGTCGCAAATAAAAAACGTCATCCACTTCGCGATCGCCTGAAATCACTTCTAAGATACGGCTTCCTGTATAGCGAAATGACTGCACATCGAAACTGACGCCCACACGATGAGTGCGGATTTGCTGCATGGTGGAGTGGGGAAACCAGCCGCAGTTAAGGACAATTTGTGGATGTTCTAGAGGGCCATAGTGGCCACGACCCCCTTTGAGCAGATTGCGGATAACCAGTTCGCCAGCCTTAGCTTCGTCAGGAAAGCGATCGCGCTCATCAGCGACAAATCCTTCGGCGTAATCTTGGTGCATCGCCGCATAGATTGCCTGCTGCGGCTGGGGCGTTTGGGCAATGACTTCGACGCGAAAGCGATCCATAGTGACGGGTACTCAATAGCCAACAGGACTTTTTAGCATACGCCCTGATGTTGCTATCTCAGCCAACTTTTTAGGCTTTCTTCGGAGACGCTAGTGAATGGATTCAACGTACTCTACCTGAGAGCGGCGCAGCGGCGATCGCTGTTCAACTGCCTTGATAGGAGCTTCTAGCTGGAGCGGCGGTGCTCCCTTGCCTAGCTGCGGCGGCTGGACCGCAAGCGATCGCAGTCCCTGCCGCAGCGCATTCCGCACGATGGGATCGCTTTCCTGAACCAGCAGCACTCGAAAGCAGTCCGTGATTTGCGATCGCACCGAGAGCGTGTAAAACGCTGCTGCTGGAGCTTGCTCAACCCAGTGCAGCAGTTGTTGAATAGCGACTAAACGCCGCAGGGGATCGGGTTGGGTAAGCTGGCCTAAAAGCTGATGCGGATCGCTGCCTTTGTCTGAGTCACCTGCTTTGAACTGCCAAAGCAGTAAAGCCAGCGTGGCGATACTTAGGGCCGTCGGGGTTAGCAGTCCCAAAGCAAGCCAAGGATTATCTACGGTGGCCCAAAGGGATAGCACGCCGTAAGTGCCAAGAGTGGCCGTGAACCCACCTGCCCCTGCTAGAACCGCAGGCTGTTTAATCTGCTGCCAGAGATTTTCGCCAATCTCCGCTATCAGTTGCCAGTGAGCGTCATCAGCGAGCCAGTAAGCTAAGCGCACAGACCCCGCGCCTACTGACATTGCCAACAGCAGTCGCCAGTTAAATGTGGCTACGACAAATCCGGTCAGCCCAATCAGCCAAAGCGTCTGCGCAGAGAGTACGTTCGCTTGGACTGAGCGGGATTGCCTTTGTTTCAGATTGCGGGCCAGCTTTTCAGCCGTCATTCCCACTGACGTAAGCATCTCCTGCCAGGAGGATTCTAGTGCCACCTTAACTCCTAGATCGGTCTGTTTCTCTAGTCTATGGCATGTTGTCCGTTCTGGAATCGCAGCGTCTAGGTTTGGCGCGGTTCTATGCGGTAATGAGCTGCTTCACCTGCTGGGCCGTGGCCGGAGCCAGTAAGACCCCGTTGCGGTAATGGCCTGTGGCTAAGATGACGTTTGGGTTGCTCGCTAGCTGTTCAATCACGGGTGCCGGGCGACCCTGGGGCCGGGGTCGCAGTCCCGACCAGGTTTGTAAGATTTTGCCGCTCGCTAGCGCCGGGCAGTAGGCGATCGCCCCTTGAATGACTGCCTCTAGTCGCTCTGTCTGAGGTTCTAGGGTTTCTAGTGGCGTCTCTGGCGGAAATTCCACCGTCGCGCCAATCCAGTACTGATTTTGACCCAGCGGCACCAGATGAATGTCATTGCCATTGATTACGGGCTGAAAGTCAGCGTTGCCTAGCGGCGTTTCTAGCTGTAGGCGCACGGCCTGGCCCAAGACAGGAATGAGCGAAACGGCCCGATCCACTAGGGCTTCAGATCCCAGTCCGGCTGAAACAATGACCCAGTCAGCCGCGATCGCCCCCACGTCGGTCTGCACCTGGGAGGCATGATCCCCGGCTGCAGAGACAATTGCCTGTACTGCACAGTCAAACTGAAAATTGACGCCGTTGAGCTGAGCTGCCTGCACGAGGGCCAAAGTTAGGGCGGTGGGATCGACCTGGCGATCGCGAGGAGAATAGATAGCGGCCTCAACTGACTCAACATTGAGAGCGGGACAGTGAGTTTGCAGCAATGACGGCGACCAAATTTCTAAGGGCCAGCCTTGGGCCTGGCGGGTCTGCTGTAGCTGTTGCCATTTGGGAATTTTAGCGTGATCAAAGCAGAGGCTGAGCAGGCCCTGACGGTTAAAGGGAATCGTTTTGCCAGTAAGATTTTCTAGCTCAGGGATGAGGCTTTCGTAGCGCCGCAGGCTGGCTTCTCTTAGCTGCCAGGTGCGCCCCTTAACTTTATGGCTGATGATGCCCATCAACACTCCCAAAGCCGCGCCAGTAGCTCCCTGAGCTGGAGGCTGGCGATCGCAGACCCAAACCTCTAGCTGCGGCAGTTGGCTCAGCTCGTAGGCCAGGGTGGCCCCAACTACGCCACAGCCAATCACAACGACCCGTTCTTTCACAGGCGCTCGGCCTGAGGCACCAGCTCCAAAAAGGCGTCAAAATCTTCTATAGCTTGCTGATATTGGCGCTTAGCAACTGAAATGTTGCGGGCTACGGCGGCCTCATCAATGGCGACTAGATGGTTATACAGGTCTTTGGCCAACTCATTGGCCTTGGCTTGATCCTGGGGCAGAAGCTGACGAGCCAGCCGATTCATGCGCGCTCGCAATTCTCCTAAAGGCCCATGCACGAAAGTCTGTACGTTGATCCAATCTTGATCTTGAATGTAGGCTTTCAGTTCGGGGATGCGCTCTCTTAGGGCTACGACGCGAGGACTGTAAGCTTGAATTTGCTCGATTTGAGTGGAGGTATAGGTGGGGGCAGCCGCTTGCTGAGCAGAACTGCAGCTAATCGTTAGCACCGCGATCGCAGCGATCAGTAGACTAGTGAACGATCGATACCATGTCATAGAGTCTGTTCCTAGTAATTTGCTGCTACTTATCATAAAAAAATGCCAAAGCCGAGTATTCTCTCTTCTGACGGTTTTTGGGGCAATAATTTCTGATTTGCGGGGATAAACCCCGGAATTTCAAACCTTCAGCAGATACTAGATCATCTGCGTTGCCGTTTACTGCTGGCAGCCCGTCAAACTGTCGTAACTCGCAGCCAGTTAGACCTTGTCAGCTAGCCGATTATTTTAATTCGCTCAGCAGTCATTTTTCCTGAACCTCAGCCTTAGCCTAGCGTTAGAACCCAACTTTTCTGTCAGCTATGGATATTTGCTATCTGCACTTCTACGTCGAAAATGCGATCGCTTGGAGGCAGTGGTTTTCTCAGCGGCTCAGATTTCAAGCGATCGCTTCCCAGCTAGACCCCCACACCCATACCGAAGTTTTACAGAACGGCGGCGTTAGAGTGGTGATATCGGCTCCCTTGACGGCAGAGAGTCCTGTATCCCAATATTTACAGCAGCATCCGCCCGGTGTTGCTGACATTGCCTTTTCAGTGCAAAGTCTAGAGCCAATTGTGGCGCGGGCGCTAGCAGCCAATACGCCACTGCTGCAGCCGATCCAGACAGATCCTCAACGGCTTGATCTGAGGTGGTGTCAGGTGCAGGGATGGGGGGATTTGCGCCACACCCTAATCGAGTCAAAAGCGGCGACTTTACCTGTGCCGCTGCTGAGTCCCCAGGCTCACTGGCAGTTTTTAGCAGACTCTTGGGAATCTGTAACTGCCTCAGATTTTGTCGCGATTGACCACGCCGTCCTCAATGTAGCCGCTGGCCAACTGGGGGCCGCTGCTGGCTGGTATGAGTCAATGCTGGGCTTCAACCGTCAGCAGACTTTTGAGATTCAGACTGCCTATTCTGGGCTGTGCAGTCAGGTCATGGTGCATACCCAAGGAACAGCCCAAATACCGATCAATGAACCCACTTCTGGCAACTCTCAGATTCAAGAATTTCTGAACTACAATCGCGGGACTGGCATTCAACATGCGGCCCTCCGTACGGCGGACATCGTTAGGGCTATCAGCACCTTTAAGCAAAATCAGGTGCCTTTCATCTCAGTGCCGCAAACCTACTACCAGCAGCTAGACCAGCGCTTAGAAGCTCCGCCATCTAGCGTTGACTGGCAGGCGATCGCCCAGCAGCAAATTTTAGTTGACTGGCTGCCTGAATATCCCCAGGCGCTGCTGCTGCAAACTTTCACAGAGCCAATTTTTGCTGAACCGACATTCTTTTTTGAAATTATCGAGCGTCAGCTTTATCAGGTGGCCGGGCAGAGGCGGCTGGTGGAAGGATTTGGTGAAGGCAACTTTCAGGCTTTGTTTGAGGCAATTGAGCGGGAACAGCAGAGACGCGGTAGCTTGTAAATTTCTGAAAAAGCTAAGAATATGGGATAGCCTGTAATAAAAGTTCATGTTCTACGAACTGCCTATGCTGCGTATCATCACTGATTTTGACGGGCCAATTATGGATGTTTCGGAGCGGTACTATCAGGTCTACCAGTACTGCCTTGAGACTACTCGGTTGGCAGATCAGGCAGTACAGCAGCTCAGCAGAACTGAATTTTGGCGCTGCAAACGGGCGCAAATTCCAGAGCGGGAGATTGGTCGCCGCTCTGGGCTAACTGCCGAACAAGCGCAAGCTTTCGCCCGACTGCGACGGGAAACGGTGCATTCCCAGCCCTATCTGGTCTACGATCGGCCTATTCCAGGGGCGATCGCGGCTTTGGAGCGAATTCAGGCGGCTCAGATCGATTTAGCCGTCATGACGATGCGCCACGACCAAGAGCTAGAAATTGCCTGTGAGCAGCATGATTTAGGCCGCTTTTTCCCTCAGAACCGACGCTACTGTCTCAACAACGGCTATGTGAAGCAGGCAGATGTGAAAGACAAGCCCCGGCTGATGCGGCAGGCGCTTGCCGAACTGCCCGCTGCAGCCACTACCTGGATGATTGGCGATACGGAAGCTGATATCCTAGCGGCTCACGAATACAATGTGCCGGTTATCGCAGTCTTGAGCGGCATTCGCGATCGCGAGCGTCTCGCCACTCATCAGCCAACCCTGATCTTGCCAGATTTGAAAGCCGCCGTTGAGCTAATTTTGCAGCAGCCAGTGTCCGCCTCAGTTAGCTGCTCCTAGCCGTTCGCTTACGCCTTGAATAGCTCCAATCAGCTAGCGTAAAAAGCTGCTGACCAACCACAGAACTAAAAATGTAATCAGCGCCGCTACGGCTTCCGGGCTGGCAAACTCAAACTCCGCCCCTTGCGGAATCAGCAGTTGCCCGACAGTCAGTCCCAGCGTCAGGCCAATCACCAACCCCAAAAGCACCAGCAAGACTGAACGCCAAAGCTTATGCTCTTTGCGATTCAGAAAGTAGACACTACAGGCCACGCCCAAAGCCAAAGCTAAGGGAGGCGAATAAAAGCCTGCTAGTGCCAGCAAGCCAAAAATACCGGCTGGCTGCAGGATGTCTTTGCGCTCTGGTGTGTCGAGTAGCTGATTCAGCCATGCTACATTGGGGCGGGGCACCGCTGGCGGCGAGTTTAGCACTGGCTCCGGCGACTTCTCAGCGAAGCGAATCCGATCGGGCACCTTAATTTTGCCTTCCTGTCGCAGCCGCAACCGCTCCATCAGGATGGCATCATAAGCTGATTCGATCGCCTCTTTTTCCCTGCGATCGTCTGAACACGCCTCCATTAAGCGATCCCGCGCCGACTGAATTTCCTCAAATGAGGCAGCTTCAGTAACGCCTAATATCTCGTATGAACTCTGAACGCTCATCTGAGAACCTCCGAGAGACCCCGCATAGTACTATTGCCTAAGTTAACAGGATGGAAACAGGGCCTAAAGCAATCAACCTTCATAGCTTGAACTTGATCAACCCCTAGCCATCAGTGTAGCGAGGGAGTTGCTAAATCGAAAGCTTCCCTGCAACAAAGCTGTAGATTGATTGTAAAGACTACCTGCTGAAAGATGGAGTTTTGGGCAGTTTTGCATTCTTTCCTTCAAGAAAATTTCATCTATCTTGAGAATTCAGTTAAATTGACTATGAGGTTATGACAAGATTGAAGTTTTTTCGCTGAACTGAACTGAAATCTATGAAATAGATTTAAAGCTAAAGCTTTCGGATTAGCCAGTCAATAGCGGATTGAGCTGACCTCCGACAAAGCGCTGTCTATCTTACTGCAAGGTTTTAACGGTTATGGCTGCTGCCAAGATTCTTGTTGTTGATGATGATCCGGCAATCCGCAATCTCATCTATCGCTTTTTGTCAAAGCAGAGTTACCAAATGGAAGCTGCTGAGGATGGGAAAGGGGCTCTTGCCATATTTGAGCAGTTTAACCCAGACTTAGTTATCTTGGATGTCAACCTGCCTGACGCCAATGGCTATGATCTCTGCAAGGAAATGCAGGCCCGCACCGGGGTGTTCATCCTGATGCTGACCAGCCGCACTGATGAAGCAGATAAGATTCGTGGCTTTAATCAAGGGGCAGATGACTATTTAACTAAGCCTTTCAGTTTGGGCGAATTGGAAGTGCGAGTTGGCGCTATTTTGAAGCGGCAGCGCCCGGTCACGGCGGCAGAACAGCAGCGTCTCACGTTTAATCAGCTAGCCATTGATCCGGTGCGGCGAGAAGTGACGCTTAATGAGGATTTGGTACCCCTAACTGCTTTAGAGTTTGACCTGCTGCATTTCTTAGCGAGTCATCCGGGCCGAGTTTGGCGACGGACGGAGCTCATTCAGAAGGTTTGGGATTACGAATACGTGGGCGATCAGCGGGTTGTAGACGTGCATATCGGCCAGATTCGCAAGAAGATTGAAATTGACACGACCCAGCCAGCCCTAATTCAGACAGTGCGGGGGGTTGGCTATAAGTTTGAACCCCCCCACGAGGGTGCTGAAGAAGCTTCATAATAGGTTCCGTTCTTTAAGCCTCTAGACCTGGTTGCGCAGCTTCCAGGCCGCGCTGATGAGCTGTCCCCAGTGACGGCGGAGCTGCTTGGGGGTATAGCTGAGCTGCTGGGCGATCGCCTGGTCGCTGAGCTGAGAGTTTTCTGGATCTTTGGCCTGCTGCTGCTTGAGGTCGAGCAGCTTTTTTTGCGGGGCCGTAAGCTGGGTTTGAAACGCTTGCCACTGCTCCGGGGACAGTCCTAAGCGGCGCTCTAGGTCAGTGCCTAACCACTGATGCACTAGCTCCCACTGGTGAAACTGAGCGAATTTCTCTACGTGGTACTTAAAGCGCTGCTGCAGATAGTCGCGCTCGCGGGAGGTAATTCCCAGCACCTCATCGATTTCCGCCGCTGCCATATCCTGCAGGCGCAGCGTCAGATAGTCTACGCAGTCAGACTGCTTTTGCTCGTGCAGATAGGCAATTAGCTCCTGGATCACCCGGTTGCGAATGACCTGCTCAGAGGGATCAGTGGCCTCAGATACCATGTGCTGCCGCAGTTGCTGCACCGCAGGCGATCGCAGGGCATCTTCCCCCGCCTCGTCTCTGGCTGACTCCATAGCCTGCTCCATGTCAATGGAGGTTTCATTGGGCTGGCGCTTGGCAAAAGCCTGTGCCCGCAAAATGATCAACTGCTGATTGTGACAGCCGGGTAGCGCAATCCGGCGCTTGGCGTACTGCTCGGTAAATCCCATATATTCAGCTAGCTCTAGGCGAGTCCGAGGCTGATAGTCAGCGGCGCACTCGTTTTCGCGGCGAAAGGCTTTCAGGGACTCTACATAAAAGCCCTGCATGAAGTCTTCTAGCAGCGTATAGCGCCCCTGGAAGCCTAGCTGTGCCTGACTCGGCGCAATATAGCGGTAGGCGATCGCGCTCAAGCGGCTGTGAAGTTCCACCCGGCCCCCTTGAGAACCCAGGCGATAGAAATCCAGACACTTACGAATTCGGTGCTGGGCTAAAGAGCGCTGCCAGGTTGCTACTTCGCCAGAAGCCTGAATGCGACGACTCTTGGTGCAGATGCGCTCAACTTCAGCGGCCATGCGCTGGGCTGTCTTGGCCGCCTGCTTGGGGCGAACAGACTGCTCAACCTGTAGCTCAGATTGAATATATTCGACTAAGCCGCTGTCAGGCTGATTGCTGTCAGCCAGCGTGGCTGCGCCAGTAGCATAAGGACGGCTGCTAGCCGCAGGCTGAACGTGAATAGCAGATTGGGTAAATTTTCCAGTTTGGCACGCATAAACAGTCTGAAAATGGGTGCCGACAGAAGAAGTAATGAGTTGGGGATGCATAAAAATTACCTGGTGATGCACGGCAAACAAGAGACTGTGGCAGTAACCGGATTTAGTTACCCAGTCTGTATCTGACATCCTCACTCTAGGCAATCTGCCATTACCTGCGGGCAATGAGTGTGTCACTATCACAACCAACTGTCACAGCCTTGATTGTGCCAGTTAATCGTAAAACTGCAGCGGTCCAAATAGCAGCGGTGTATCCCTATGAGGCCAAGCACTGTTGCTTTCTACGTAAATGCTTCACAAAAGTTAATGTAATATCGGCCTGTGTGACAGTTGGGTAGACAGTCTAGCCTTGAGCCGGGGCAACCCCCCAGGCAGAAGCGGCCTCTGCCCCCAGTCCCTGCCGCGTCATTACAGGTTCTGCTGCAGTTAAATCCAGAATGCTAGAAACCTGGTAGCCCATTGGCTGTTCATCGTCGATAATGATGTCCACCCGGCCCTCTAGGCGAGCAAAAAGCTCGGCTTTCGCGGTGCGATCGCTGACAACCTGATCGCCATGCGTAATTGATAGGGCTGAGGTGGAAACCACCGGATTGCCTAGAGATTGAATCAGCGATAGACAAATAGGACAGTCAGGCACCCGAATGCCCGTTGTGCGCCGTTTAGGACTCATAACCAAGCGCGGCACCAGCTTAGTGGCGGGCAGTAAAAACGTGTATGGCCCTGGAATCAGCCGCTTGATGATGCGGTAGGCTCCGTCGCTGACCCTGGCATAGTCCGCAATATTCGAGAGGGATGAACAGAGAAAAGTAAGGGGTTTATCGTTGTTCATCTGCTTGAGCTGCCTGACTCGCTCAACCGCTGATTTAACATTGAGATCGCAGCCAATGGCGTAAACCGTGTCGGTGGGGTAGAGCATAACAGCTCCCTGCTGCAGTGCCTGCCGAATTTTCTCGATTTTTCGGGTCTGGGGAGTTTGGTGATGAACGTTGTATAGGGTTGCCATAGTGCTGTTGAGATGTAATGCTACGCCCGCCGGTTGGCTTGGTTCTATGATGGCGGCGCGATCGCCACTTGCTCAAGGATTTTATGAAAACGTTAGCCTATCTAGACTGTCCGACTGGAATTGCGGGAGATATGTGCTTGGGCGCTTTGGTGGATATGGGGGTGCCGCTAAGCTATCTCAGCGAGCAGTTAGCCCACCTGCCGATGGCGGCAGAGTTCTCGCTGCGAGCTGAGCGGGTTGTCCGTCAGGGACAGACGGGGACTAAAGTTTGGGTGGATCTAAGCTCAGATCCGGCTGAGCAGGCGCATGCTCACTCTGGAACAGCAGCCCATAGCCGCCACCTACCTGAAATTGAGGCGCTGATTCAGCAGGCCGCTTTACCCGCGCGGGCGATCGCCTGGAGCTTGGCAATTTTTCGCCAGCTAGCAGTAGCTGAGGCCGCCGTTCACGGCATTGATATCAATCAGGTTCATTTTCACGAAGTTGGGGCAACTGACGCCATCGTTGATATTGTTGGAACCTGTTTGGGGCTAGACTGGCTGGATATTGACGCCCTTTACTGCTCTGCCTTGCCCACAGGCGGCGGCTTCATTCGCGCTGCTCACGGTCAGCTTCCTGTCCCGGCCCCCGCCGTTCTCAAACTGTTTGAGCTGGGCCAGGTGCCAATCTATAGCAACGGCATTCAAAAAGAGCTGGTTACGCCGACCGGCGCGGCGATCGCCGTAACTTTAGCCACTGGGTTTGGGACACCGCCACCGATGCAGCTCCAGAAAGTCGGTTTAGGGGCGGGCGGACATGACTTGCCCATCCCCAACTTGCTGCGGCTATGGCTCGGCAAGGCCGCTCTGGAAATGCCTGCAGTGGCTACCGCCTCGCGGGCGGCTCAACCTGCTGCCTCTGAGCCAGAAGCGATCGCCGCCTACAGTGGCGCAGTCGAAGAGACGGTGATTAAACTACAAACGCAGGTGGACGATTTGAGTCCTCAAGCCGTCGGCTTTCTGTTTGAGCGGCTCTTATCGGTCGGGGCTCTAGACGTATTTAGCCAGCCTGCCGGCATGAAAAAATCTCGTCCCGGCCTTTTGCTCACTGTCATTTGCCTGCCCGCTCAGGTTGCTGCCTGCGAGACGGTCTTGTTTGAAGAAACGACAACTTTGGGAATTCGCCGCAGCGTCCAGTCCCGCGATCGCCTGCCCAGAACCCTAGAAACGCTGGAAACTCCCTACGGCCCTATAGCCGTCAAGACTGCCCGCCATGCTCAGACTGGGCAGCTACTCAATGTTCAGCCAGAATACGAGGACTGTGCCCAAGCTGCCCAAACACACAAACTACCCTGGCAAACTGTTTGCCGAGAAGTGCTGCAGCAGTGGTACCGCGATCGCAAAGGATCACCCAATTAGGCTATTCATCGATCAGATCTGTCTCTTCTTTAGTCTGGTTGTCTCCTGATAAAGGTTCAGGCTGTCTGATCGCCTGAGAAAAAATACGGCAGGCATCTAAGTTAACTCGCTTAGACAAATTAGCAGACACTTCTCCGTTTTCGTCTAGCTGAATCAGGTTGTACTCAATATTCTCGGCATAGATAGCAAACGTAACGCTGAATATTTCTAAAAAGTTGATAATCCAGCGACACTGATCGCGGGGAAACTGTTCGTAGTAGCGAATGAGTTCCGCAATCCGCACCTCTAAATAGGCATGGGAGCTTTTAGAAACCAAAATCAGCTTGAGCAAAACAATCGCCAGGGTCAGCGCACTCCCCTGCGACAGCAACAGCGTAAAAAGGGCTGAAGGTGTGGTTTTGTCTTCGGTTGTCAGGTAGTCAATCGCCCGATTGCAGGTACGCAAAATTAGCGATGAGTCCACCGGGTCATCGTTGTAGTCAACATGGAGCCGATTGAGCTTTTCTGAAAGCTGCACCTTCAGCGTTTTGACGAATTCCTTTTGCTGTACCGAAAAAATTAGGTAATTGACCAAACTCTTCTTAAAGCCGCGATAGCTCAACTCACGAGTCTGCTGCAGAAAGAGGTGGGCTAGATTGTGATAGCTATAGCGCCCCCGCCGGGCCACAATCGCCTTGATCAGTCTCAGGGCTCCCTCACCCAGGGCCGTCGGATTGCGCAGCCTTTTGTTTTTGACAGGAATAGCTGACTGGGAATGGGCCGTATAAAGTGCTAGCTCAAACTTAAACTGATCTTTCAGTCGCCGGGAAAGAACGCGAGCTGCTTCGCGCTGCTCAACCGGGTTCTGCATGTCGGTGTACTGCGGTACCAGCAGATAGGACGTATATCGAGATGACCATTGCTCCTCTTGCGGTTCCTCCCGTAGACGTGCCACAAACAGACGAATCGTCTGAAAATCTTCGCTTTCGACAAAGCGTTTCAGCCAGTTGCGCAAGCGCTTTAAGGTAGGCGAATAGGTGTGTCGCCGCAGCACCGGATCTTCAAATAGCTCGATTAATGACTGAATAGCTTCATGCTCACGCTTGACCTCCCAGTTGTTGATCAAGATGTAGCATGAGCGCTTTAACGTATTACAAAATTCCTGCTCATTGTTGGCAAAGACAAGGGTATACAGAGATGGCAAAGTCTCTGCGGTAGTCGTGTCGTTATGCTGAATGAACAGGTGCTTAAATTCTTCCAAAACCTCAGCCGCTGGCCAGGTTTTGACGATGTTGAGCAGAAAGTCGTAAATAGTTTGCTGAGCTTCTTGTAGCTCAAGCTGCGCTCGCTCAGGAGAGGAGGAAGATGCAGACTGATAATCACCCGGAACTCTATCCACTATCATTGCGACATTAAAGACAGCAGAGGACATTGAGACAAAGGTGGGGCTAATAAGATTATTGGCTTCATAGCAGTTGCTTAAAGCATAAAGATTTGACTCTATTGGCTCGCTGCTGCAGGCCACTTAGCCTACAAACCGCCAGCTTTAAAAAAGCCATTCTAGCTACTGAACAATCCTTAGCACCACATTCCAGCCTACAAAGGATACTCAGTAAATTCCACAGGAATCCAGAAAATAAGATTTTTCTTCAGTAAGAAAATCTCCAGAAGTGGCGCTACAGCCCTGGTGCTGCAGCCAATCAGAAAAACTTATCCTCCCTGAGCCCTGACGCTAGACTTCAGTTCCTTGCTGCTTTATCTCCAACTAAAATCACGTTAGGAATGCACCTTTTGTCAGGCCAGTGTATGGGGGCGGAGGGACTTGAACCCTCACGACCTTGCGGTCAACGGATTTTCACCCTTTCACAGCTTTCGCTGCTGCCAGCGCACTGAGACTAGCGGCGGCTTTAAGGATTGGACCCTCCCTTTACCCTCGACTTGACGTTAGGGTAGCTCCCGTCGGGCCTCTGCACCTTCCCTAGTTGAAAAGAAGAAAGCTTCGAGACAAGGGATAAAGCTGACCTTACCTTTGTCTTTTGCCTTCCGCCCTCCCAAAAAAGGCTTGGCTCAGGATTGCCATATTCCCGAAGGAACTTAGGTTTCCCTGAATTTGAGAGCTTCCACTTGGGGGATTTCTCCGCCAAGGCTCAGTTTCCTAAGTCCGTAGCGTCTACCATTCCGCCACGCCCCCAGACAGTAGTGGCGGCTGCCACACTGATGGTTTTTACCGTATTGTCTATTCCACCACCAAGTGCCCTTAGATGCAACTATCTTCTGCATAAACTCAAAAAGTAGCTGATTAAGTCGGTGCAAAACCTTATATGTCTGGGCTACTTTGACTTATGCAAAATACCTCTGCAGCACGAAGCTGAGTCAGAAGGTCGAGAATTTTTGCTCTGATGCTCAAAAGTGATTTAGAAGCTAAACCACTCGAACTGTCAAACAGGTTTTAAGATGAGAAAGGCTGATTATCTAAGCGCTGTATGATTACTGCAATTCTGTATCTGGTTTTAGGCGGGGCTTACCTAGTAGTTGTGCCCGGCCTCTTGCTGTTTTACCTCAAGGCTCGCTGGTACACAGCAGGTTCATGGGAGCGCACTCTGCTTTACTTTTTAGTCTTTTTCTTCTTCCCGGGAATGCTGCTGCTGAGTCCTTTCCTTAATTTTCGACCCCGTCGGCGTCAGCTAGAGAGCTAAATTTATCAGTGCTATGAGACGGATTGATGTCATCGGCATTGGGCTGGGTGTTTTTGGAGTGGGGGGGCTGCTCTATGTTGGGCTGCAGCTCCTAGGGTTGGACAATGTCTCAGCCGGTATTTGGAGTCAGGTCGCTTTTGTTGGAGGGCTGATTGGCTGGGTTGCCACCTATTTATTTAGGGCTTTGAGTCAGAATATGACCTACCATCAGCAGCTCCAGGATTACGAAGATGCAGTGCTGCAAAAGCGGCTAGACTCCCTGACGCCAGCAGAACTAGAAGCTTTGCAAGCGGAAATCGCGGCTGAGGCCGAGGCTAAGTCGGCTTCAGAAACGCCGCCTGTCTAACACAGACAGCTAAAATTTCTGATTACGGCCTTTGTAAACTCTCCGGTTAGCTTAGACTGCTTTAGGGGCTGTTTTGCTCAGTTGGGCTGCCTAAGCAATAGGTAGCTAGCTGAGCGCTATAGCCTGCCAGGTGCTAGTCAAGCAGGAAAATTGATGAAGTCCGTTTCTGAGCAGTTCCGTCTTCTCCGCGATCGCCAACAGTGCGCTTTAATCCCCTTCATCACGGCGGGGGATCCTGATTTAGCTACGACCGCTGAAGCGCTTCAGGTGCTCGATCGCAGCGGGGCCGATTTTATTGAGCTAGGTGTCCCCTACTCTGATCCGCTTGCTGACGGGCCAGTGATTCAGGCGGCTGCCACCAGAGCGTTGCAGCAAGGGGTTACCCTAGATCAGGTTTTAGAGATTGTGCGATCGGTCAGCCCTCAAATTCAGGCACCGATTATTCTGTTCACCTACTACAATCCGATTCTAAATCGGGGCATAGACGCTTTTTTTCAAGAAATTGCGGCGGCAGGGGCTAGAGGACTGGTGGTGCCAGACCTGCCGCTGGAAGAAGTTGAAATGCTCCTAGCGCCAGCCGCCGCCGCTGGCATTGAAATTACGCTGCTAATTGCGCCGACAACGCCGCGCGATCGCATCAGACAAATCGTTACCAAGTCTCGCGGCTTCATTTATCTCGTCAGCGTCACGGGTGTAACTGGGATGCGCTCTGAGATTCAGTCGCGAGTTCAGTCCCTCCTGCAAGAATTGCGAGCGGTGACAGACAAGCCCGTTGGGGTTGGTTTTGGGGTTTCGCAGCCAGAGCAGGCCCAGCAGCTTAAAGACTGGGGAGCAGATGCTGTGATTGTCGGCAGCGCTTTTGTTAAGCGGCTAGCTGCCAATCAGTCCGCTGGACTGGCTGAGATTGAAGCCTTCTGTCAGCAGCTCAAAGCCGCACTTTCCTGATAGATCGATCTGATAGAGGCTGGAATTATCAGTCTGAAGATGGACTTTATAAAAATTTTAACTATGGGGCAATATGCAAGCTATTCCTGACTTGACGCTGCCATCAGAGCAAATTAACCGCAATTTGCCGGCAAGAGGTCTTGCAAAAAGGTAAATGGTCATGGAATACTCTGAGCCGTAGGATTTTACGTATCCTCAAAGCCCGTGACAGCCAGCTTTTTTGCCTCAGCACCGAGAAAAATCGGTGTCTGATTTGGCTAAAAAGAGAACGAGATAACCGTATATTCTCGGAGGTTGAAGGCGGCTTTTGAGCGATACTGAGCAGGCTGCTGGGGGGCTAGACCCCTCGCTGTAGTAGTCTATTCTGAAGCGCTTTTCATAAAGCCTGGTATGTAGTCTTTGTGAATGCGCGATTTTGTCAGGGTGATCGATTCCATGCCAGTGCGTACAAGATTCCCTATTCTTCTGTACAAGCTCGCATCGTCTAAATCAGGATAATTTGTTAACGCATCTTATCGAGTTGCGTTCCAGCTACCTAGCAGCGTGTGTTTTAAATGCAAAAACGGCTTGTAAAGAACCTGCAGCGTGGCTTACTGTTTCTAACGGCTGTCTTAGCTAGTTATCTGTTGAGCTACGTGTGGCAGCCCGCTCCCTGGGGGCAGGCTCAAACTGTAGTTACAAACCAGGTGGGGGCAGCTTTCGGGCCAGCGGGCGATCGCACTTCTGTCAATTCCAACGAAACCTCATTTCAAACGCCGGGGCAGCCCGCCCTCAGTATCACCAAAACAGCGGATCGAGCAGCCGCTGAGCCAGGTGACGTGGTGCTCTATCGGCTATTGATTCAAAACACGGGCGAGGCTACGGCTGCGCCGATTACCGTTGCAGACCAGTTGCCGCTGGGATTGGCTTACGTAGACAACTCCATCAGGGCCGCAGTCGAAGGCAATCCGGTAACCCCCAGTGAAGTGACGCCCAACGGCAATCAGGTTGTTTTTCAGTTTGCCACGGTGTCCTTAGCCCCCGGTCAGCGCTTAGAGGTCGTCTATGCAGCTCTGCTCACACCCGATGCGATTCGCGGTTCTGGGCAGAACGTAGCGCAGGTTTCCGCACCCGGTATTCCACCGGCTGCAGCCGTTTTTCAGCTCACCATCAGGCCCGGTATTTTGTCCGACTGCGGCACAATTATTGGCCGCGTCTTTGTCGATAAAAACTTTGATGGCGAGCAGCAGCCAGGAGAAGCGGGCGTTCCCAACGCCGTTGTTTTCATGGACGACGGTAATCGCATCATTACCGACCCGGAAGGTCTGTTTTCGATCGCCAATGTTGTTTCGGGTAATCGCGTCGGCACGCTGGATCTCAGCAGCCTGCCCGGTTATACGCTGGCCCCCAATCTCTATCGCATTGAAAATAACAGCCAATCTCGCCTAGTTCGCTTAGCCCCCGGAGGACTGGCTCGCATGAACTTTGCCGTCACTCCCACATTTGGAGAGGGAGAGTCATGATGAAGCAGCAAGCTAAAGTATCTGTCAGTGTTTCAATGGGCGCTCTGACCAGCCTTTTGGGAGCGTTAGCGCTAGTGGCTCCGGCGTCGGCTCAAACAGAGCTGCCAGATCTACCTGCAGAACCGACAGCCACTGAATCACCTGAGTTGGAAGAAATTCAGGCCGAGAACGCAGAGTCGCAGACAGATATTCCAACGCTAGAAACGATTAATCAGCAGTCAGATCGGCCTGAGACGACCGCAGCGGCTTTAAGAGAACTCTCTGCGGCGGCTGAGGCAGACTTTTCTGCAAGGCCCGTTGTGGCCGATACCGAGCCGGAGACTACGCCCTTAGTTGTCCAGACTCCGGACGAGCCAGCAAACGAGGCGATTGAGCCGGTTATTTTTAACGAACCGGGAGCTGAGACCCCTTTTGCCGATGTGGTGGATGAGTTTCCGTCGCCGCTGCTAGAGACGGAAACGGAGCTGCAGATTAGGCTGAGATCTGCCGAGCAGCCGACTGTCCCCGCCAATGGGCGATCGCTCCTACCGTTAGAAGGTCAAATCTCAGGCCCGGACGGGGAGCCAATCGAGCGTGATGTGGTAGTGACGCTGACGGCGAGTGCTGGGGAATTTGTCGGCGCAGACTACAACCGCGATCGCGCTGGCTTTCAGGTCTTGGCCCGTCAGGGGCAGTTTCAGGCCCAGCTTAGATCGACTTTGGAAGCGCAGCAGGTACAGCTTCGGGCTGCCGCTGACGGCTTAGAAGCCAGAGGCTTGGATCCAGATGAGGTCAGCCAATCCTACCCGGAATTAGCCACCTACACCTACGTCCAGTTCACCACCGACCTGCGGCCCTCTTTGGTTTCGGGCGTGATTGATTTGCGGATTGGGCCAGGGGCGACTGACTTTTGGGGCAGCTTCCGCGATTTTCTCAATCCGGGGGACATTGACGACGATTTTGAGATTGATTTAGACACTTCGCTGTTTGCCATTGGTAGCTTTGGCGAGTGGCAGTTTACCGGCGCTTTCAACAGCGATCGCGCCCTGAATGAGCGCTGTGACGGTAGCAACAGCCTGTTTCGCGATGTGCAGTTTTGCGAGCAGACCTATCCGGTTTACGGCGATAGCTCCAGCAATGACTTCCTCACCCCGTCCACTGACAGCTTCTATGTCCGCTTTCAGCGGGACTCGGAAATACCGGGGGCGGAGCCTGACTATTTCATGTGGGGTGACTTTAACACCCAGGAGCTAAACCGTCCTTCTCAAACCTTTACCGGCATTACCCGCCAGCTCCACGGCTTTAAGGGCAACTATACGTTCGGCAATGGGTTCCAGCTTACGGCCCTCTATGCCAACAATATTCGCGCCTTTCAGCGAGATGCGATCGCTCCTGACGGCACTAGTGGTTTCTACTTCTTGTCGCGGCGACTTGTCTTACGCGGCAGCGAAAACGTCTTCTTAGAAGTTGAGGAGCTAAACCGTCCAGGCACCGTTTTGGAGCGGCGTCCTCTCTATCGCGGCAGCGACTACGACATTGACTACGATCGCGGGACGCTGCTGTTTCGTCAGCCCGTCTATGCCACTGAGGTCAATACGTTGGGCGACATCCTGGTACGTCGCATTATTGTGACCTACCAGGTAGACAATCCCAACGGCGGCGACGGCAATCTCTATGCCGGGCGCCTGCAGTACACCTTCAATACGGGTCTGAGCGCTGAAGATAGCTGGCTGGGCGCGACCGCAGTGATCGAAGATCAGGGGATTCGCGACTTCACGCTGTTTGGCTTTGATGCCCTCTTGCCTTTAGGTGACAGCGGCGAACTGGTGGCGGAGATTGCTCGCTCCACATTTGATGTGGGAGCTGCTGATGACAGCGCTGGTAATGCCTATCGGTTTGAAGCCGTTGGCGATATTACCAATGGCATTCGTGCCCGCGCCTACCTTTCGGCGGCAGACAGCGGCTTTACCAATACGGCAACCACCAGCTTTCGCCCAGGGCAAACCCGCTGGGGCGGTGAGCTGGCAGCGCGGCTGAGTCCCGATACGGTCTTAGCGTTTCAAATTGATCAGGAAGACAATGAGGGCCGAGCGCCTCAGGTGCTCAACTCGGTGAATGATTTATTCTCGCCGGGGCGAGAGACGGTGCTAGGCGATCGCGTTGACAATCGCCTCACTACCTTTCGAGCCGGGATACAGCAGCAGTTGGGCAGCGCCGTGCTGGGGTTTGACTGGATCCACCGCGATCGCGAAGACAAAATTGCCAACACCGATGCCGTTACCGATCAGCTCGTTTCTCGCTTTACCCTGCCGATTACCAGTGACCTGCGCTTTTTAGCTCAGGGTGAGCTGAATCTGTCGGATGACGAAGATCCGCTCTACCCCGATCGCACTCGTATTGGCTTGGAGTGGCAGGTACAGCCGGGGGTCACCATGACCCTGTCGCAGCAGTTTGCCTTTAGCGGCGAAGAACCGCGATCGATTACCCGCCTAGATACCAATGCTCGCTACGAGCTAGATGACAATACCTCACTCACCCAGCGCTATTCCCTACTAGGCGGTTTTAACGGCGTGACCGGGCAAGGGGCGATCGGCCTCAATCACCGTTTAATTCTGGCCCCCGGACTGCGAGGCACCCTGGGCTTTGAGCGCATCTATGGTGACGCCTTTAATCTCACCGGATCGGGGCGGCAGTTTGCCCAGCCTTTTGCTGTTGGTCAGAACAATACGGCGCTGGGCCTACAGTCTAGTACCGCTTTTAGTGCCGGACTGGAATATACGGACAATCCTGATTTTCAGGCCAGCGCTCGGATTGAGCATCGCAGTTCTGACGACGGTGGCGACAGCAACACGGTTTTGACCGCCGCCGTGGGTGGACGGGTGACACCGGCCTTGACGACCCTGTTTCGCTACCGTCAGGCCAACTATGCTAACCAGCTCATCACTGATGAGCTAGATGATTCCGTTAGCCTCAAACTGGGACTGGCCTACCGCAACCCGGTCAGCGACGTCTTCAACGGCCTGCTGAGCTACGAGTATCGCCGCAACCCAGCCACAACCCCTAACACAATTCTGTTTGGGGCCGGGGATGACGCTAAAGATCACACCCTGGCGCTGGAAGGGATCTACGCGCCTAGCTGGCGCTGGGAGTTCTACAGCAAGTACGCCCTGCGCTACAGCGCTGCCACGCTGGCAGACGATTTTGAATACTCCAACGCCATTCATCTAGGGCAAATCCGAGCCACCCATCGCTTTGCCTATCGCTGGGACATTACCGGTGAGGCGCGCTGGATTGGCCAGCCCCGCGTCAGCTACAACGAAATTGGCTTTGCGGCAGAGCTAGGCTACTATCTCACCCCTGACTTACGTTTGGGTGTGGGTTACAGCTTCGGTGAAGCCAACGACAACTCATTTGTCGGCGGCGGCGGCTACCGCTCTCAAAGCGGCCCCTATCTGGGCATTACCTTCAAGGTGAATGAATTGTTCAATGATTTTGGCTTGCAGATGGTGTCTCCCCCGCAGCAGCAAGAATCTTACGTAGACTCGGCAGCGGCTGAGGCCGATGCGGTCACGGCTGAGGGAGGTGAAATCTAATGCGGTCACTCTTTTTGGCTCCGGTTGCCTTACTCGGCATCAGCGCGATCGCTCAGGCTCAAATCCCTACCGAGACGGGCTATCAGATCACGGTCAACAGCAATCTTGATGCAGTTCAGCCGGATACGGCGCTGACGCTGCGAGAAGCGATTGCCCTGACCAACGGCGCGATCGCCTATGAGTCTCTCAGTACGGCTGAACAAGCCCTCGCCCGTCCTTCACCCGCTGGGGGCACCCAGATCGGCTTTAATCTGCCCACCGGCGAGACGACAATCGCTCTGGGCGAGCTGCTGCCGCCAATTACGGCCTCGGATGTCACGCTAGACGGAACGACTCAGCCCGGTTATGACGCATCAGCTGCTCCGCTTGCCCATGTCGCAGTACCGGTTCCCCTGGTCAGTCTGACGCCGGCGGCGGGCGCTGAAGTCTTTCGGGGACTCACCATTAGCGGCGATCGCGTGACGATTCGCGGCCTCAGTATTTATGGCTTTGCAGCGGCGACGCGGGCGACAGAAACAACGCCCCCGGCGGATATTTTCATCAGCAACGCGCCCCCCCCGGCCGATGCTGGCCCCCTCTCTCCTCCCGTCAGCTTTTTTGACTATGCCCCGGCTGAGCTAGCGCCGACAGATGTGGTCATCGAGCAGAACTGGCTGGGTTTGCCGCCCAGCGGTGAAATGCCGGCTCAGACTTCGGCGTTTGGCGTCTCGGTCTTTAACGCCGCGAATCCAATCATTCGTCAAAACCGAATTGAGTACCACGAGGGCAGCGGCATCATCACCAGCGTGCGAGCCACAGGCTTGCAGGTGACGCAGAACACTATCCTCAGCAACGGTTTAGCTGGCATGCCCGATGCTATTCGCCTAGAAGGTGAAGTGGCTGAAACCACGATTGTTGACAACCTGCTCTGCGGCAATGACGGCAGCGGCATTTTTATGTTCAAGCCGTCTGGGGCGACGGAGATTCGCGACAATATTATTCAGTTCAACGGGCGACGATTTGAACGGGCAGCGGTTTATCTGATGGGTAACTCTCATCAGGTCATTGATAATTTCATTGGCTATCAGCCCGGGCCGGGCGTAACTGTCACCTCTTTTCCCCTAAGCGATCGCAATATCATCCGCAGTAACCGCTTTGCGGCCTTGGACGGTTTAAGCGTCGATCTCAACTACGCCCACAATGTCCAAGTGCAGGACTTTCAGCAGGGAGATGGCCCCAACCCGCCCCGCAATTCTCCCTACCGCCGCGAAGATACGGGCAATGCCGCTATCAACGCGCCCCGGTTCAGCGCCTATCAGTTTCCGCTGCGGGACAGTCAGGTCAGCCTCAGCGGTACGGCAGATCCAGGCTCGGAGGTGGATCTATATCAGGTCACAGAAGCTGGAGATATCTACAGCCCCCTCGCTAAGATGCTGACCACTGTGTCCGTCAGCGAGCAGGGGACTTTTGACGCTGTCGTTGAGCTGCCAGCGGGGGCTAAGGTCAGCGCGATCGCCACTGACCCTAGCTATGGCACTTCTGAACCTGCCGCGATCGCCACGGTGACGGCCTTTGACGGCAGCATTCCTACCCTGCCCTCGGAGCCAGTGCGTCCGCCCAGTTGTTTACCCGAATTAGCCCAGCAGCCCCCTATTGTCGAACCGCCAGAACCTTTGCGACTGCGGGTGCCACGCAATATCCACTTCGCCCTCGATCGCTCCAATATCAGTTCCGAAAGTGCCGATGTGCTCGATCGAATTGCGGCCGTGCTGCTAGAATATCCGTTTTTAACAATTGAAGTTCAGGGGCATACCGATCCACGGGCCAGCGTAGCCTATAACCAGGCACTGAGCGATCGCCGGGCCAAGTCTGCCCGTGACTATCTGCTGCGCCAGGGCATCGCGGCTGAGCGGATGCGTATTGTGCCGTTAGGGGAAAGCCAGCGGGCCACGACAGGCAGCACCCGTTTGGACTATGCCCGCGATCGCCGGGTCGAGTTCATCTTTGAAGATACCCGTGGCCTTGACATTATTTTTGAATCCCAAGAGAGCGATCTACAGCTGGAGTGATTTTTTGTCTACCCACCGCTTGACTAGCTATTTCCTGCATCCAGAAACACACATAGTTGCTGAATCTAAGCTCGACGTATGAGAAAAAGATCTGCGTTTCCCTCCAACTTTCTAAAGCCATTTTCCCAAACCGCTTCTCTGTGGAAATATGCGCTTGCTTGCCTATCGCTGACAACAGTAGTCGGTCATCCATCCGCCGCACGCGCTCAGTTCGCCTGTGATGCAACTCTTTATATCAGTCAGGCTGCTGGAGCGCTTGATCCCACTCAGCTCAACCGCATTGATACCTCGGGTAGTAGCTTCAACATCGTTTCAACTGATGAAAACGGTAATCCCTTACCTGGCGGTACCGTTGGCTACAACGGTCTTGGCTATCGGGTGCAGGATGGTTTTTTGTATGGCATTGAGCCAGAGCAAGGCATTGCTGCCCCCGCTGACCAGTTCACCATTTATCAGATTGGGCCTACCGGAGCCACAGCAGTCACAAGCATTGATCCAGTAACGTCAGGTACCCATCGCTTTCGTTCTGGAGATGTCGATCCAAGTGGTTTCTACTACGCCTACTCAGACGATACCGGCTTATTAGTTCGCGTTGATCTGACCACAGGGCAAATTGTTAACGAAATTACTATTCCTGACATTGGTGGTAATCCGCCTGACTTCTTCGACCTAGTTTTTCCGGTCAACGGAGTTGTCTCAGCAACCCAGGTCTTTTTCTTTACTTATGAAGCAGACACCAACGAGATTGTCCGGGTCGATCTCAATCTGGCTAGCAACACTGCAACGGTTACGCAGACGGGAACATCGCCGGGACTCAATGCTGTCGGCGCTACCTATTTCTTGCCCAATGGAAACTTGTTACTCTACCAAAACGCTCCTGGTCAACTTTATAGTGCTCAGGGAAGTGCCTCATCAAGTTTAACGCTGCTCAGCAATGTGTCGGGGGGACTTGGGCAAAACGATGGCGCGGGTTGTCCGGCGGCTCCAGTATTTCAAAAGGTTGCTACTCCGCCTTCGATCGCTCAGGGTGGAACCATCACCTATACCTATACCATCACCAATCCTAACTTTACTTTCGCCTACAGCAACGCAGTTTTCACCGATACTATGCCCAACACGGATGGGCGAGTCTTTAACGGCACAGTGAGGGCCTATCAGTTAATTAATCCTGGCGGAGCAGCCAATAATCCCCCCATAGGCGGTACTACTAGTTTCTCTAACGGGAATAAGACGTTTCAGCTAAATGGCTTTGCGGTGCCCCCTAATTCTACCGTCATCATCGAAGCTGAGGTAACCGTACCGGCAAGCACACCACCGACTACGGCTGGTAACCCCTTACTGAATCAGGCTGAATTTGAAGCTGATACCCCCTTCCCGAATGTCAGAGTAAGACAACGCTCTGACTATCCGGTAACAACCACAGGAACCTTTCCAGATCCAACGCCGACAGAAGTCACTCCGTCGACCAGCGGTCTACTAGGTGTTGCTAAGCGAGTTGATTCAGTGACCAGCAGTGGAGCAAATCAAATAGACGTCACTTATGAAATCGTAGCTGAAAACTTTGGTGCCGAAGATCTCAGTAACTTTCAGCTAGTTGAAGATCTTAATACTACTTTTGGTGCAGGAAGTTTTTCAATTCAAAACTTAACGACAACTAGTGCAATCAGCGTAAATTTCCCCGGTTTTGATGGCAACGGTTTGGGCGGCAACACAAACTTAATTGCCGCCAGTCAAGTTTTACCGGCTAATTCAACTGCAACCTTCAGATTGACGGTAAGGGTCGATACAAGCTCTGCAACCCTGCCGCGTCCAGTTCCAGGCCCCTATGAAAATCAAGTTGATGGCTCTGGGGAATTACCTGGTGGACAGCGGGTTACTGATTCTTCAACAGATGGTTTTAACCCTGATCCAGACGGAGATAATGATCCAACTGAACCGGGAGAAAACGCACCTACTACTGTTCGCTTTGGGCCTGACCTTAGAGTCGTAAAGCGTATCGTTGCTGCTAATCGCCCAGGAAGCGGAGCAATTCCAGTCGCTGGTATCAATAGCTTTAATAATGATCCGGTTGACCCTGATGATGATGTTTTAAATGCTCAAGGTCTTTCTCCAGTTGGTGTAGTTAATATTGATTCAGAGACTTTACAGAGTGGTGATGAAATAACTTATGCTATCTACTTTTTAAATGTGGGTATTGGACCTGCTAACAGTATTGAAATATGCGATGCAATCTCGCCAAACACCACGCTTGTTGTTAACAGCGTTGGCGTATCGTTAACCTCTGGCAGTCCTTTTGGCGGAAATATTGACTTAAAGGATCCGCTAGAAGTTTTAAATGATTCCTGTATAGGGGCACCAGGCACTTTTCCAGGCGGCGGGGGGACTGTGGGTACGGTGCCCGGTGGTGGAATTGTGATTGATTCGTTTGATTTAGACGCCAGTCAAGGAGGTACGCTAACATTTGCGATTCGTGTCCCCTAAGCATTTAGCAAATACTTAGCATCTTAGCTGGGGCAATCTGGATAAATCGCAAACTTTGACTGAATGAGTTTTGCTGAAATTTTTCTCTGCTCTTCAGCATTGAAGAGGCTACAAAATTTACGGGTATTTCTATTGCTAATAGATTCAATAGTTTTGCTTTTCCAGTTTTCCTGATCTAGTACCAGTCTTTGAGTGTCTTGTGGTTGGGGCTCTAGCATATTAGGCTCAAAGTCAATGCCCATAAACTGACATAAAGTTCTCAAAGTCGTCTCTGGATCTTGCGTTAATTTCTCGTACTGAACTAAAACGTGATTTTTCTTATGTAGGTTTCGTTCAGTGAGTTGAATAGCTAAGTTGTATTGCTCAATGCAGCGTTCAAGGCTGTCTTGATAACGTTTGCTCCAGGCTCTAGAAGTTTGCATCGCGGCATAGATTGATGCGATTGTATCGGTTCCGTTACGTACTAAATGAATAAAGTTGGCGTTTGGCTCATACCTTTCAATAACGTCTATATAGCTAAGATGGTGCGGAGATTTCTCCAGCCACAGTTCCTTACCTTGATCTGCTGTTAGAACGTCAAGAATCTTAAAAAAAGCTCTTGTCTGCTGTTTTAATGAATGATTACGCGGAAACAGAGCTATTAAATCTTCTCGATTGACGTCGTCTAAGAATTTTTGAACTCGTTGATGAGATAGCCGAAAAGCAATTCCTAGCGCTACTCTCAAATTTCCTCTTATATCGTAAAAAGCTTCGCGGAAATCTGAGGGCATTTCACCAAAAACTCGACGCTGATACAAGCCAACTGCATCCAAAAAAAATTGGCTTTCTGGAAATGAGGCAATCTTGCTATGGGCAGATAAAAGCATTTGTAAAAGCGTTGTTCCGGATCGGGGACAACCTACTAAAAAGAAGCGTTTTTTACTCTCTTTAAGGTTTGACATTCTCTGAAGCTACTTAAGTTTGTGCAGACAAATAAACCTGAATAGTCTGTTTAGCAATGTTTTCCCAACTGAGTTTTTGACAAGCTTGCTCAACCTTTGAAGAGAGTTTTTTCAAATCAGAATTATGGACTTTGGACATAGCGCTTTCTAGCTCATCTAAATTGTTAGGAGAGTAAAGCAATTCGTTGGCTTCTTCTAATATTTCTTCAATACTGGGAAACGCAGGCGCAATAATAGGCTTTTCATAAGACATTGCTAATACCAAACTAGCGGAATTTAGAATTTCGGTAAAAGGTAATATGGCAACATCCGCTGCGCCGAAGAAAGTGGGAATATCTTTTTCCCTAATAAACTTCGGCAGTAACAAGATATTGCTAGTTTCTGCGACTAACTCTTCTAGCTGTTGGCTATACTCAGAATTGATTGGCTTTCCTGCTATGACAAGATAATCCGCTGGAAATTTCTGATGGTGGCTTTGCCAGGCTCTAATCAAGTTTTCTATGCCCTTATAAGGTCGAAGCAACCCCAAATTTAGAAATACTTTGTCTTTGTGCGTTATACCAAGCTGATTTCTAGCTTCACTCTTCTCAACTAAAGTAGAGTGAGAAGTCTTATAGTTTCCAATAGGAATTACTGTGTATTTCTCTTCCGTAAATCCATAGGTCTTTGTGATGGATTTTGCTGTTACCTGATTGAGAAGGATAATTTTGTTTGCGAACTTAGTTAAAGCTTTTCTTACCCATAAGTCTATTTTCGGAAAAAAGTTTTCATGAGAAAAAAGATTATGGACTGTCCAAACTATTTTGCATCCAAACAAACGAACCAAAAAAATGTCTAAAGAAAACTGTATAGAGTACAAGAAAGCTAGAATAGAGTAATTGTTTGAAGTATAAGGATGAATCCAATGAAGATGAATAATATCATACGATTTCTTGTCAAATAAAATTTGAAACAGCAGAGGAAAAATTTGTTTTCTACGATAATAGTTCAGGAAGCGTACTTCTATTTGATTAGTTTCAAGCGCTTTTTTAAGCAGTTTTAGATATGAACTTTCAGGTCGTAATTGAGCTACCATTAGAACCCGCATGTTAGCCTTCGCCTCTCAAAGACAAAAAATTGTTTTTTGCATAATTATAGATTTCTAAGTCAATCTGGCAGTTTCTTCTAATTTGATCGGTTATCTCCGGGCTAATATTGATATTTTTCGCTACGTTTTTGTTTTTATAGGGTATTTTAATATTAAGGCTGAAGTCTTTTTTCACTGCCTGTTTAAAGGCTTCAATATTTTCTAAAAAACCAACAGCTTTAAACTTTTTCAAATTTTCTTTTGCTTTGGCAATATCGTCATGGTTAGGAAAGTCATTAGCAGAAATTCTTTCCAGATTTCCGCATAAGTATCGAGCATAAACTTTTCCGGCTCTACGTCCCTTTTCGCTATTGAGGAAGTCAGTTAAGCTCTGATTAATCTTGCCATGAGCTTTATCTGGCTTCTCTAAATTAAAAAAGTAATAAGAGATATATCTTTTGACTGGTTCTCTAAGAACAGTGATATAAGCGTACTTATGTCCAAATCTGTTCCATACTTCTGTATCGAAATAGGTGTGTCCTGAAATGAAATGAGTATTTCTAAACATCTCATAGACTAGCAGACTTTTTCGAAACCTCATTGTCTCTAAGAAGTCAATACTTTGATTCTGTGCGGACCTGTTTCTTAAAAGCTCTACTGTTTTTTGTGAGGCGGCTTCCTTGAGGCGACTATAGCTGAGGCGATAAATTTTTTCAAAAGCACTGTCAATGGATGTTCCCCCTGTTTTAGGGATATGCATGAAAAAGAAGTTAGGCTTGTGCTTAAAATATAGGTTTTCAAGTTTTTTAGAAAGAAAGTTATAGATCATGCCTGTAAGAAAAATTAAAAATTTTATAAAAATACCAAAGCGGACTGATTAAAGCGCTAGTAAAAAATCTCATTTCGCAAGCTAAGACTGTATCCGTAAAGGCTTTGAGTCGGTATTTTGCGATGTGATAAAAAGATCTGCGAGCGTTGCCAAAGATGATCTTGATTGCAATGATAGGCTTTTGCCAGCTAGAAGCCTTGAAGCTTCGTAGGTAGTAAATATTTAATCCTACTGATTGAATTAGCGAAATTAAGTATTGACGTTCCAGTCGCCAACTGGGAATCCAGTGTTCAACGAGCATGTCTGGGTTGTACCAGATTTCCCAGCCTGCTTGAGCGATATGGAGCAGCGCTTCAAAATCTTCGCCTTTGGTTACCAAAGATTTGCTTACAGGTCCTTGTAGTTTCTGGTTTTGAGGTACATGGTCTAGCCATATCTGTTTACGGACAACTAAGCCAGCCCCCGCCGGCAAGCTCAAAACTTCTGGGCGATACTGATTTGGCCGATCGCCCCGTTCTTTAATCGCTAAGAAAGACTGAATTCGCTCGAAGTGGGGAGGAGGAGGGGTTTCAAATTTACCGACAATGCGGCTACCGTAAGCGCCCACTTGCGGATGAGCCTGACCAAACTGATAAGCTGCAGCTACCCAGCGATCGCCCGGAAAATTGTCATCATCTAAAAAGCCGATTAGCGTTCCTTGTGCTTCCTGAATGGCCCGCTGCCTAGCAAACACAGCCCCTTGCTTTTTCTCAAGGCAGTACCGCAGCGGAAAAGCCGCAGGCCAATCTTTTTGAAACTGCTCAACAATAGCAGGCGTATCATCGGTACTGTTGTTGTCAATAACTACGATTTCCCATCTAAGCTGCTCTATGGCCTGCTGCTGCTTAAGGCGCTTCAAAATTTCAGGCAGATAAGCAGCGCTGTTGTAGGCTCGAATAGCGACAGTTAGGTCAATAACGGGAAGTTCTCTATCCATTTATTACCTATTGGCTCTAATTTCCTATATTGAGATTGCCCACGATTTCACCTGTCATTTAAGCAGTCTGGGGGATGGCTTCAAGCCACTAGGCTAGGCGTTTCTAATGGCTGAGGCGCGCTGATAGCATAGCCTTGAGCATAATCAATACCTAAATCCCGAATTTTATCTGTTGAAGCAGTATTTTCTAAACGCATAGCAATGATTTGAGGATGGGCTTTCTGATAGCTCAGTGCTAGCAGGTCTGGGTAAGCCGATTCCAAATGAGCTGTATCAACTTTTAGGTAGTCTATTGAGACACGCTGAGTAAGTTTTTTAAGTTGTAGAAAATCGCTGGCATTGTCAACTGCAACCGCAAAATTTAGGGCCTGAACTGCTTGAATAAATCGAACCGCCTGATCTAAGTTAGCTAGTAGGGCCGATTCAGGCAGTTCAAAGCAAACCCGATTAGCTAAATAGGGATAATATTCAAGTAAACTAGCCAAAAAATTGGAAAATTGTTCATCCTCAATAGAGGCTGCTGAGAGATTGATCAGATAGAGGGTAGGCACAACCTGATAATGTCTGTCTGATGGCGTTAGCTTCAAAGCTGCCAGCCAGCGAGCAAATTCTTCGATTACCCAGCGATCGATCACTTTAGTCAAGCTGAAGGATACGGCAGTCGGCATAAAGTCAGTCGCTGAGACAGTGCCTGAGTTATTTTCATCAAACTGTAATCTCAGCAGAACTTCTGCTAGCTTGAGTTCCTGTTGAGGCTTGCTGACGGGCTCTATTTGCTGCAGAAATAGACAAAATAGCTGATCTTCAAAGGCGCGCGATATTTTGCTCAGCCAGAATTCGTAGTTGGGCGCGTTTTTTTTTCGATTCTGACGAACTCTGCGCTCAGACTGATATTTCTTGACTAGGAAGAAGGGGCTGAGCAAGCTAGTCAATAGGTATTCCCTCTGACAGAGACGCTCGAAATGCGATCGCTGTTGATCAAACGGCAAAGTTAAATAGTGGACTAAGAGTTTGGCTATGTCTAATAAGAAATGCAGCAGCCCCAAGAAGGGACGCTGCCAGAGGGGATACCGCAGCATTCGCACATAAAAGCGGCTCAGGCCAATACGTCTCAACAGCATGAGCACATTTTGCTCTTGCAGGCGCTCTTGAGAAATCTGGTGGTAGACCACCATGTCAGGATTGTGCCAAATCTCCCAGCCCACCTTTTGAATATGAATTAAGACTTCTAAATCCTCGCTAGCCGTATTGGCGCTGGAGTACTGTCCCAAATAGTTTAGAAACAGATTGTCGGGAACAGACTCAACCCAGGCCTGTTTGCGAACGGCTAAGCCCGCTCCGGGGGGCAAGACTCTTTGACTGACACGATACTGATGCGGATCTTCACCTCGATTGACAATGGCTAGAAACGGCGCAATGTTTTCTGATATCTGCTGGGGTGGCTCGGTTTCAAAACAGGCATGAATGCGGCTACCGAAAGCGCCTGCTTGAGGATGAGCTACGGCGAATTGATAAACTTGCTCGACCCAGTTCTCTGCGGGCAAATTGTCATCATCTAAAAAGGCGATCACTTCACCGCTAGCTGATTCGACGGCTTTCTGCCTGGCAAAAGCCGCCCCCTGCCTAGCGGCAAAACAATACTGCAGACTACTGCTCTCAGGCCAAGTCTGCTGGTAACGGCGGGTGATTTTTGCGGTTGCATCTGTGCTGTTGTTGTCAACAACCAGTACTTCCCAGGAAATATTTTCCAAATTTACCTGCTGCAGCAGGCAATCCAAGACCTGGGATAGACGTTTTTCACCGTTGTAGGTTGGAATCGCAACTGTTACAAATATCATGAAACGAAGCCACAGCTTATCTAGCTCTGGTTTTTATTACCAATCATGCCGAGACCTAAGGAGTGAGAAGTGAGTTAAAAAATTTAGCTTTAAGCTAGAGTATTCACGCTCAAGCCGTGAAATCTAGCTGAATGAGCAGAGTAGCGAAGCACCTATTGCTTGAGTATAAAGCTTGATTACCTAATAGTGAGGCTGATAAAGGTTGTCAACCAGTCTAGAATACGGCTTTGGCCCTGTGCTAGGATACCGGGCCGACTTTAGGTGACCTTTACGCTTTGATAAACACAGGCACTCTTGGGACAAGGTTTTAATTTTTACCGTTGGCGGCGGGAATACTAAGGAACTTTACTTACTTGCGGGTTGATGGATAGCCCTCAGCACGTAGGGTTGCCCATCTCGAATAATGACGGGTAGCCGAGCCGCTTTGAGCGATTCCCGATCTGAATTTTCAGCTACAGGCTGTAGCGCAAAGACAACTGCCGTATCTGGGGCTGTAGGTGCAGGTTCTAGGAGCTGAGCTAGTTGGGTCTGTTCTTCCAGGGTTTGAGTAGAGGAAACTAGACCGCTTAAACCATCGACTAAATCGCGAATGTCATTGCGAAAGCTGGGATTGCCGGTGAGTTCATCCACGTCAGCCAAAATCTTCTCTGCGCTTTGGAAAACGCTGCGGGCAGATTCTAGCGTTTGCTGCAGCATGACCAGATTCTCAGTCGTGCTAAAGGCTGCCGTAATTGTCCGTAAATTCTCTGAGGCTGCGGCCGCATTAACGGAGAGGGTTTCTAAGCTGGTAATCAGTTCACCCTCCTCGGCCACAGGAGCGACCGAATCGATCAGCCGTACGAGGCGATCGCTACCCGCACTCAAATTGTTCAGCGTTGTAACTACGCTAGCCCGATTGGCCGCTAATAAATTGCTGGCTTCGGCGGCTGTCAGCTCGACCTGGCGGGCGGCGTCTCCGGCGGCAGCGGCAGCGGCATTAGCAGCAGCCAGCGTTTGTTGGGTATTGGCTGCAATCGGTGAAACTTCTTGCCGGACTTCGCGGGTCAGCTCTGTGAGCTCATCACTGAGATCCACGACGTTGCGAGTAATGACAGAGGTGTTTTTGACCAGCACCTGCACTTCTTCAATCAGCTCTGGATCTGAAAGCGCCGAGGCAATTTTATCGGCTGAGCGAATCAGCGTGTCATAGCTTAAACCTGGCGTGCTGGGTAAGCGATCGCCGTCGCAGACAATCACGTTGCTGTTGCAGTCTTCTCCAAACGGACTCATTGCTAAAGCAGACTCAGGCAGCGAATCTTGGGGGACAATGGCGATTGTTGTTTCGCCAATCAGGCCCGACTGGTTTGTTTCTACAACAGAGTCACTTGGAATAATCAGGTTAGGCTCCGTAATTTCGATCGCAACGCCGACCTGATTGGTGCCCGGATCGATTGATACAATTCGGCCAATGACGACGCCGCGATAGCTGACAACCGTGCCGACCTGAATTCCTTGAGTGTTTTCTAGCCCCGTTAAGATTTGATAGCTGCGCTGTCCTGGATTTAAGCCTCGCAGCCACAGCACCAATATGCCAAATAAACCAACCCCGGCTAGGATTAGTAAACCAACCGCCCCTTCCCGAATAGTGCGTGCTCGCATAGTTTCTCCTGAGTCACTTTCGCCTATCCAACGACATGGATGGGGCCTTCCGTCTTGCCACTAAAGAACTGTCGTACAAGCGGGCTATCGGTCGTGTCAATATCGGCAACCGCGCCGCTCCACTGAATTTTACCTTGATGGAGGAATGAAACTCTGTCAGCCGTACGGCGAATGGTGCTGTCTTGGTGCGTCACCATGACGTAGGAGCCGCAGGCTTGCCCCCGCTGCATCTCTCGAATCAGATCTTCAATCACGGTTGAGGCGATTGGATCGAGTCCAGCGGTTGGTTCGTCATAGAGCAGTAAGTCAGGGCGATCGCGCGGATTCTCGGGATTGGGAATCACCGCCCTGGCAAAGCTGACCCGCTTGCGCATACCGCCGGATAGCTCTGCCGGGTAGCGATCGGCGATGCCTGGCAGACCCACCATTTCCAAAGCATCATCGACAAGCCGCCGAATTTCTGAGCGAGAGAGCCGAGAGTGCTGATACAGAAAGAAACCAACGTTTTCATCCACTGAAAGTGAATCAAATAGAGCTGCTTGTTGAAACACCATGCCGATACGAATGGGATCGGGAGAGTCATCAATCAGGCCCATTCGCCGCTGACCAGCCACATAAATATCGCCCTGATCGGGGGCTAGCAGACCAGCAATAATTCTCAAAATAGTTGATTTCCCAGTACCTGAAGGGCCAATAATAGCTACCGCTTCACCCCGATTAATCACAAGATCAACCCCGTCAAGCACTTGATTAGAGCCAAAAATTTTACTGATACTGCTCAACTCAACGAGAGACTCGCCAAAGCAATTTTCTGGGCGATCGCGCTCTAGCTCATACATAGTTAATCCGAAATTTATGCAGAACAGATGCTTGGGAATGGCAAACTAAGCAGAGGCGAAGTGGATTCGATGATCCTCTCGCTCTGCCTAGACTCTATCAAATGCTCGATAGCATTGGGAGGATTTCAAGATTTTCAGTGCTGGTCGATCCCCAGTATGCCATTCATCATCGTGTGCCTGACTCATATCTATGCCCTTTAGTTCCTTAAAACGAAAGCTCCGCAAGTCTTTTCGTTTTCTTTGGCGAGAAACCACCTACGTCACGCCGCCTCGGGTCAATCGCTGGGTTAAGTGGTTGGCTCCTGGGCTTTTAGTCAAGCGCTGGCTGTTTCTCAGCACTATTGGCGTTTTACTGGTAGGCACTGGTCTGGCTATCTGGCTCAAACTAACGCCGGTTTTTTATACCGTGCAGTTCTTGGGGGCACTGCTCCGCCTGATCAGCACGATTATTCCCAACTACATCAGTGGCCCGCTGGGAATTTTAATTGGGGTACTGTTAATTCTATGGGGTCAGACCCGTACGCTGGGCGCTATCACTGAAGTCCTGATGCCCGGTAGCGAAGAAGGGCTGGTTGATGTGCTGATGAATCAGCGGCGACTGCATCGCGGCCCCAAAATTGTGGTTATTGGCGGGGGCACAGGGCTTTCTACCCTACTGCGCGGGCTGAAGGACTACAGCGCTAACATCACAGCAATTGTTACCGTGGCCGACGATGGCGGTTCTTCCGGGCGGCTGCGCCGAGAGATGGGCATTTTGCCGCCGGGCGATATTCGTAACTGCCTAGCAGCTCTAGCCGATGAAGAAAAGCTCTTGACAGAGCTGTTTCAATATCGTTTCAGTGGCGGCAGCGGTCTGTCTGGGCACAGCTTTGGCAATCTGTTTTTAACCGCTATGAATAACATTACGGGGGACGTGGAACAGGCGATCGCGGCCAGTTCTCAAGTCTTAGCGGTGAGGGGTCAGGTGCTGCCCGCCACCCTGAGCGATGTGCGGCTGTGGGCCGAACTCAAAGACGGTCGCCGCATTGAGGGGGAATCCAATATTACGGAGGCCAAAGGCCAGATTGTCCGCATTGGCTGCGCTCCAGCCAATCCCCCTGCGCTGCCAAGGGCGCTAAAGGCTATTGATGAGGCAGACTACATTATCATTGGCCCCGGCAGCCTCTACACCAGTATTGCGCCCAACCTGCTGGTGCCTGACATTGCCGCCGCCATCGCCCAGCAAAATGTGCCCCGCATCTATGTCTGTAACATCATGACTGAGCCGGGTGAAACCGAGGATTTTAGCGTTTCAGATCATATTCGAGCGCTCGATCAGACCTGCGGGCGATCGCTGTTTGACGCAGTACTGGTGCAAAAGCGATTGCCTACCGGAGAGATTCTAGAGCGCTACGCCCAAGAAGGTGCCCAACCCGTCACTTTTGATCGCGATACCGTCATTGCCTCAGGCCGCCGCATTGTCCTCGCTAATGTGATGAAAGTGGACGAAAAAAGTGGTTCAATTCGCCACGACCCGCATCGACTGGCCCGGGTTTTACTGCGCTGGTATTCGCGCACCCAGGGAATTTGGTAGCCTATTGGCGACCTTATTCACAGAGCTACATTTGATCTGGGTTATCTGTCAGCGTAGGTCTCATCAGACTTGCCGTTGGCGTCACGCCGGTCAGAGTCAGGGTGTATTCGATCAGGCTGCCGCCGTCCCCTTCCCAGCCGATAACCTGCCGTTCGCTGTCAAATATCGGATCGTTGTCATAGGTGGTTACAGCAATGTAGTACAGGCCGGTTCGCGGCACCAAAAAGCCGCTGATCTGTGACTGCAAGCTGATCAAATCGTCATTCTCAGCTAAAAGCTGTCCTTCACTGTTGAAGAGAAATAGCTGCGAATCATCGTCCTGATAGAGACTTCCTGGCAAAACATCAGTGACATCCACCGCAAGCGTCACTCGATCCCCTAGCCCAGCGACAAAGCTATAGACCTGATAGTTGCTGCCTACTTCCCCAGCCACTACGCCTGAGCCATTGCGGGTATCAATTGGCGTGGCTGGCGATAGCGCCGGTATGTCTGTTTGACTGCGTAAGCTGACGCCAGCTAGGGGCAAGATTGGCCGAAAAGACTGATTGCGCCCCTGGCCCGGTCGATAGTAGAGATTGGCAAACAAAGCTTCATAGGCCTTTGCCCACTCCACTAGGCGATCGGGCAAGTTGACTGCACCAGCCGTAATGGTTTGAGCTAAGACCGCTTCACAATCTGCATCAGGCCGGACTACCGTGCGGCGAGTTTGATAGGTTTGGAGCTGACGACGGAGCTGAATCATGCGGTTACGTTCGCCAAAAGAAATTTCGTTTGAGCCAATCAGCGGATCAATTAGATCTAGCGCATAGCCCCACGCATTTAAACAGATTGCTAACTGCAGCTCTTGTCGGAGCTGACTAGCTGGAATACTCTGCGCTCTGACAGTCCACGTCAAACTGCTGAGGGCGATCGCCCCTAGCCCAGTAATCACCATCAATAATTTCATCGTTTAATCTGCCTAAAGGTAGGCTAAGCTTTTTGTGGCATTGTGCTTCAGAGTTTACCGTACACGCTTGCTCAGGGGTGTTATCTATCTTGTTTTTGACAATCATCTAGCTCAGCGCTTTAGATTCAATCAAAAATCTGCGTCCTGGTTGCCAGAGGCTTGTTGAGAAGACGAGCTGTCCATAGCTTAATCAAGATGCTATTTGGGCAACCTAATCGCAAGATGTCTTTAAGGATTGCCGTATTTTTACTGATTGAGCTAAGCCTCACTGAGCTTAGATAGCAAATATGATTGATACTAGTCGCGTTGCCCCTCGCGCAGAAAACTTCAGACAAACAGAGTCTTCGATGGATTCAAGCCAGAATCAACAGCTTAAATTGCTGGTTGTCGACGATGAGCCGGATAATCTGGACTTGCTCTATCGAACTTTTCGCCGCGATTTCCGGGTCTTCAAGGCCGAGAATGGATTCGCAGCCCTGAAAGTTCTAGATCAAGAAGGAGAAATGGCGGTGATCATTTCTGATCAGCGCATGCCGCGGATGAACGGGACGGAATTTCTCAGCCGTACGGTTGAGCGTTTCCCGGATTCTATCCGCATTGTGCTGACGGGCTACACCGATGTCGAAGACCTGGTTGAGGCAATCAACTCAGGGCAGGTCTTTAAGTACATTACGAAGCCGTGGAATCCCGATCGGCTCAAGAACGTCGTTTTACAAGCTGCCGAAACTTACCGCGTTCTAAAGCAAAGAACCTTAGAGCTGAGCCGTGCCCTCAGTCGAGAATCCCTGTTCAACGAAGTGATGCGGGCGATTCGAGAGTCTTTAGACTACAACAGTATGCTGCAAACAATTGCAGAAACTCTGGGCAGTACCTTTAAAGCCTGCTGTTCTACCCTGACTCCGGTGAGTGAGGGATTTAAAACGCGCTATCACTGTCAGGTAGACGCTAAACGCTTCGTCTATATAGCCTCCGATAAGTCTACGGCTGAAGCCGAGCAGGCTCTGGCAGCCGCAGCGGTTTTAGAACAATCTCTCGACTTAAATGCCTCAGTCGGCAGCAGTCCCACCCAGCAGCGAGTGATTCAGCTCACCGATGAAGTCGCGCTTAATAGCCTCGTTGTTCCCTTTATTTATCAAAAAGACTGCCTAGCGATCGCCTATCTTCACCGCATCGGTAATCCCAACGCTTGGTCAGACGAAACTATCAACCTGCTCAACAGCGTTTCTGAACAAATTGCGCTAGCCATCTCTCAGGCGATGCTCTATCAGCGCATTCAGCTACAGACAGAGCAAATGCGGGCGGAGCTATCGGTGGCGCGGCAAATTCAGACCAATCTGCTGCGCCAAAGCTGGCCGCATATTGAAGGGATTCGCATTCAGACCCGGTGTATCCCGGCTCGTGAGGTTGGCGGCGATTTCTTTGAGGTTTTTGTCCATCCTCAGGGCGATATCTGGCTAGCGGTCGGTGATGTTTCTGGCAAAGGGGTGCCAGCGGCTCTCTTCATGGCTAGCGCTATTTCGGTGCTGCGCCGTGAGCTTTCACAGGAGTCGCCTCCCCCCCCCAATATCGTCATGCAAAATCTCAATGCCAGCCTGTCAGACGATTTGGTCAGCAATAACTGCTTCATTACGATGGTTCTGGTTCGCTACATTCCGGATCAATACCAACTCATCTATGCCAATGCGGGTCACGTCTATCCAATGACCTGGTCTCGCTCAGCCGCGACTGAGGATGATGCTGAACCGACCTATCTAGACACGCGCGGGGTTCCTATCGGCATCCTGCCGACCTGGAAAGCCGCCGCCGGAGAACTCGCGCTGACCCCAGGGTCAGCCTTAGTTATCACCAGCGACGGCATCACGGAAGCCACAATTCCCGCTTCCAACAATGGCAGCGACGCCATGCTGAGGCAAACAGGATTGTGGACAATTTTGAAACAGCAGTCAGAGCTGTTGGATCTAGATCAGGTTTTGGCCCAGGTCACGCTCTCAAACTCAGTTCAGGAAGATGACCAGACTATTCTGTCACTGGAGGTGCTGTAGTTATGAAAACGGAGCTGCATGTCCCCAGTGATCTAAAGTTCTTAGGCATTGTTGAAAACTGGCTTTTAGAGTCTTTGAAAGCAGAACTTGGCAGTCAGGTTGACTGGTCGCGGATTGAAAGCCGCCTGCGCTTGGTGCTGGTTGAGGCGTATTCAAATGTCGTGCGCCACGCCCACAGAGACCAGCCCAACTTGCCTGTTCTCATCCGTTTAGAGCTGAAAGAACGGAACCTGTCGCTGGAAATTTGGGATTCTGGCTCTGGCTTCGAGCTGGAACAATATTTAGCGCCTGAACCCCAGGACTATCAAGAAGGCGGATATGGCTGGTTAATTTTACATCGGCTAATGGATACGGTGGAGTATCGCCTCAAAGTGGGCGAGGGACAAAACTGCTTGGCGATGAAGACCTCTTTGGCTACGCACGAAGCTGCTCAGCCAAAGCCAAAAGCTGCTACGGAAACCGACATCTCCAATTCAGCCAAAACGGCAGGTGATTCGGCTCAAGATAGATCTATGCCAACGGATACCTATCAGCATCAGGGGTTTGCAGCCAATAGCAAACTCGAATCTAGAGGATAATTTTACGCCATAGCTTGACCGTAGTAAGCGACCGGCGATCGCGTCTGCCAGGCCCAAAGCTGATCGCCATAGGAAAAATGCCACCACTCGTGGGGATGCTGTTGAAAGCCAGCCGACTTTAGAACTGCGGCCAGTAGCTGGCGGTGCTGGTGCTGGCGCTGCGCCTGGGTATCAGCGCTATTGGCAAAATGATTGGGATAAGACCGCTTAGAGGGTTCATCAATCGGAGAGCCCATATCGACTGTTTGACTCTGCGCGTCCACTAGCGTTATATCTACGGCGGCTCCGGTGCTGTGGGGCGGTGGCGTCGCTGGATCGGCGCTGGGGAGAGCCCAAAACTGGTAGACCTGCTCCATAATGGCCTGACGCTCAGACTCATTGATGACGCTAGCAGATAGCCCCTGAGCTAGCACTATCTGTCTGTAGGTATGCTCTACCATGAACTGCTGGACGGCTACAGGGCGATAGGCATCAAAAATTTGGATCTGCCAGCCCGGTTTTTGGGCCCGCAGAGCCTTTTGGGCCTGCAGGAGGCGATCGCAAACAGCTTGCCGTAGGTAGTAGGGCGATCGCCCGCCATAGGGTGCTCCTAGCTTTTCGTAGGGGTGGGGCCGGACGACGGCAAAGCAGTCTAGCGGAATGGGTACTAGGGATTCACCGCGATCGCGAATCGGGACTTTTTGATAGGGCTTCATGACGCTAGGGGCAGACGGACAACGGGAGCGATCGCGCCTGAATGAACGGGGGGCGAAAGCTGCAGCAAAATTCGGTTAAAGTCTTGCATAATCAAGCCTAAATTAGCCTGATTTAGCTTTGGAACGTGGATGAATAAAGCCTGACAGGCCATGTGGTTTCGCCTGAGAAACTGCAGGACTTGGAAATAGAGGTGATTGCAAACATAGCTGCCAGCATCGCTGCTAATTTCGGTAAGGGCTGTTCCCTGCAAGAGCGTAGAGAGCGGCAGGGGCGTTTGTAAAGCCTGATTGTTATCTATATCTATGCCCTGAAGTTCTAGGCTAAGCCGAGAGCGATTTTCGGCCATGCCGCAGCAGATGACAAAATGAGGCTGCAGCCAAAGAATTTTGGCAATTACTGCCGGGTGAGCCAACTGAAAGCTAACGGGCAAATGCCGCAGTACATGGGTATTCTCAGGCAGCCAAGCTTGGCGCTGCAGAGCGAGCAGCAAGTCGTCTGAGGAATTGGAAACCTGATGGGTACGCCAGGGACGAAAAGCGGTGAGCAGCAAACGGGGTGGGGGTAACGGTGATAAACCTGTCTGATTTGGCTGCTGGAGAAGGGGAAGCGCGTTCGGCGGCGTATGACCCAGATTTGCCGGACTCAGACGCTGCCGCAGCGATTGACTGGCCTGGTAGGGTAGCGGCTGGCCTAACATGTCAAAGTCTCTAAAAGCGGGCTATGGTCTATTGTGGCAAATTCTGCCTATCGCTTTTTCTGCAGCCGTGCCCCTAATTTGTGCGACAGCAACCATTACGGGCGATCGCAGAGGTTACTATAGGGCAGTGGACTGTCTTAAAAGGGGGCTGACATGGCCGTAATCGCAGTCATTGACTACGACATGGGGAACCTGCACTCTGCCTGTAAGGGGCTGGAGAAAGCGGGGGCAACAACTCAGATCACTAACGTTGCTGCCGATCTGGCTAAGGCAGACGGCGTCGTTCTACCGGGAGTGGGTGCGTTTGACCCGGCTATGCGACATCTGCGATCGCGTGATTTAGTCGAGTCCATTAGGCAAATTATTGCCAGCGGCAAACCTTTTTTGGGCATTTGCTTAGGGCTTCAGGTTTTGTTTGCCGCCAGCGAAGAAGGGAAAGAGCCGGGTTTAGGGGTGATTCCCGGTACCATCAAGCGTTTTCAGCCAGAACCGAACCTCACGATTCCGCACATGGGCTGGAACCAGCTAGAACTTACCCAGCCCCATATGGGGCTGTGGCAGTCCGTCAGTTCTGGTGACTGGGTTTACTTTGTGCATTCTTTCTATGCGGCTCCTGCAGATCCGAGTATCAACGCCGCGACTATTACCCACGGCAGTCAGACGGTCACGGCGGCGATCGCTCGCGACAACCTAATGGCAGTACAGTTTCACCCCGAAAAGTCAGCTCACACCGGACTGCAGATTTTATCCAACTTCGTTGAGCTGGTAGAAGCGAAGCAGCTAGTGAGCAGTCGGTAGGCTCATGTCCCTGCGGATTTACGGCAACCGTCAGCTTAAAACGCTGCCTGGTCAAGCTACCCGGCCGACGTCAGCGCGAGTACGAGAAGCCCTGTTCAATATCTGGCAGGGACAGATCAGGGGCTGCCGCTGGCTAGATCTGTGTGCGGGCAGCGGTGCGATGGGAGCCGAGGCGATCGCTCGCGGTGCGGCTGTGGTGATTGGCATTGAGCAATCAGGCTTGGCCTGCCGGGTAATTCAGCAAAACTGGCAGCGTATCGCTCAAAGCGGTCAGGCTTTTGAGGTGCGGCGGGGAGATGTGCGGCAGCAGATACAGCGGCTTCAAGGCCAGATATTTGACTATATCTACTTTGATCCGCCTTACGCCAGCGATTTGTATCAGCCGGTCTTACAGGCGATCGCCCCGCTAGACTTGCTGGCCCCTGCTGGCGAAATGGCGGTGGAGCATCGGGTCCAAAGTGGGTCAGTTCAGGCGATCGCTGGGCTAGAAATCGTGCGGCAAAAGCGCTACGGCAGCACCGCGCTCACTTTTTACGGTCTAAGTTGAAGTGTTAGGGAAAGGCGAGCACTGCCCGCCCTTGTCAAAGTCTGCTAGCCATTGAACAATTTTGCTTGCTGTCAAGCTTAATAAGGCATCAAGATCGCCCGCAGTTCGCCCCCTCTATTTTGAGTTGTATGAATGTCCACGTATAGGCGATTGTTGCTGAGAGCCTGCAGCTGCTCAGGCGTGAGGGTGTATTCACCCATCGCGCTGCCACTCATTTCCGTGTCTAAGGTTACGTCTAGGGCATATTGAAAGGGGCCATTTTCAGAGGGGCTTCCCTGATGAATATGAAAGGCTGAAGTGATATTAGGGTTGGGGGGACTCACTGGATCAGTAGTGTAGTTGCGCATTGGACTAGAAAGATGGTTGAAGCTGCCCCGAACCACTAGTCGATCACCTGACAATACCGCGCCTACAGCCCCGCGAGCTAGGGTATCAGGTGAATTAGGCACAACGTTCTCCTCACTCATGACCGCCACGTAGGATATCAGGGAACTATCTGTCGCCCCTTGCGCCATCAGTACCGATCGCGCCTGCTGAAGATTGCTGTTGATCGCTTGTCCCCAAAAGCCATCTGACATATTTGCCTGCATAACGGGGCTAACTGTAGAAGGCACTGCTGCCACCGTTCGGCCCAACATAGGACTCAGCCAGCCGCTGACAACTAGGCATAGGCAAGTCAAACCACCCAAGAGCAAGAACCGTATCTTCTTCATGCTGGACATATTGGACATAAAACTTCTTCCGGTTATATAGATTCTGCTGTAAGTGCTCGTTAGCAATTTGGCACTCATAGCTACTACGGAAACCTCAGACGCTTGGATGCAAAGCGACGCTCACGGTAGTCCTATTCATCCTCAAACTTGTAGCCCACACCAATCACCGTTTTGACAAAGCTGGGATGGGAAGGATCTGGCTCCACTTTTTTTCGCAGTCGAGCGACGTGGCTGTCTACCACCCGCTCATCGCCGAAAAAGTCTTCGCCCCAGAGCCTTTCAACCAGCTGAGTTCGGTTCCAGACCCGCCCCGGATAGCTCATGAAAGTCGCCAGCATGTCAAATTCCAGCGGCGTCAGGTCAAGCAGCGTCGCCTCTTCCTCGGCAGTTTGGCGAATGGCCGTGCGCTGGTCTAAGTCAACCGTGAAATGCGGCGTGCGGTAGACCTGGCTTTGCTGACCGTGACGCAGGCTACGACGCAGCAGTGCCCGGACACGGGCCACTAGTTCGCGTGGACTGAAGGGCTTGACCATATAGTCATCAGCCCCGGTAGACAGGCCAATGATGCGATCGAGTTCTTCACCTTTGGCCGTCAGCATCAGGATGTAGGGATCTTTGCTGCCGGGCTGTTGGCGAATGCGGGCACAGACTTCTAGACCGTCTAGTCCCGGCAGCATCAGATCTAGAATAATCAGATCCGGCTGGCGATCGCGAAAAAGCTGCAGCGCCCGGCTGCCATCTCGACAGGTTTCGCAGCTAAAGCCTTCTTTTTCGAGATAAAGCTTAATGAGCTGAGCAATTTCAGATTCGTCTTCAACGATTAAGATATCCATGCATTCTCTAGCGCTCGCTGAGATCTAGAGTAAAGCTGATAGCCAGGGCAATTCAAACAGGGCCAGATTTATTTGGCGTTATACCATTCCTTCGCTAAGATTCTACGGATAATGTTCAGGGTGATGGTGGGTTATTTTTAGTCAGAAAAGCCAATGGTAACGTCTCCCCCTTCTCACAAAGTTCACAGAGTCAGCCTCAATCAGCTCAGGCAAGAGCTGGTGCAGCGTTTGCAGGCCCAGCAGCCAAAAGCGGCTAGCTGGCGGATTCGCCTATCGACTCGTCAGGGAGCCTTACTGGCGCTAGTAGAGCACGCAGCAGCAGAAGTTCTCGATCCGGCGGCTGTTTTGGAGCTGATCGCGCAGCAGTTGCGATCGCTGCTAGACCAGCTCATGTCCTCAGAGGCAACTTTAGCCGCCGAGCTATCCGCCGCTCAGTTTCCGGTGCGGCTCTATCTGCGGCGACTGGGGGAATCACGGCCTTATGAAGCCAAATCCGTAGTCTGGCAGAATGCCGATCCCTTAGCCGCGCTGTTAGATGAAGATAGCCTGATAGATGAGGACTTAGAAGAGGCGGCTGATCCCCTAGATAGCTCTGCTTTAGTTCCTTTTTATGCTCCAGAACCGTCCCCTGATCCGCCATCAGAGGTTGGATCCGAGCCGGGCTGGGAACGTCATCGCGGGTTAAAGGCTTTGCCGAGGCCGCCCTTCTGGCTCGCAGGTACGATTGCCGCTGCTACCCTGCTGCTGGGCTTTGGCT
Organism: Sphaerothrix gracilis Ecp01; assembly: GCF_030405905.1. Classification (NCBI taxonomy): domain Bacteria; kingdom Bacillati; phylum Cyanobacteriota; class Cyanophyceae; order Nodosilineales; family Nodosilineaceae; genus Sphaerothrix; species Sphaerothrix gracilis. The sequence continues at coordinate 115,176 of NZ_JASATW010000012.1, read as the reverse complement.
ACGGTATTACTCGTCCCTGCGTGGTGGGCCGCTGTGAACGGCTGGTGACCGCTGCCGCTTTGAGCAATGCCGCCTTAGACAGCCTGGAAATTCAGCCGACCCCTGGAGATGTGCTGCAGGCTCACACCAAGTTAGAATCTGCCGTCAATATCCTGCAGCCGATTCCCCCGTGGTCAAGGCATCACCTAGCCGCTCAGGCCGCCCAGAATGCCTACCGGCAGGAGGCAGAGGTGTTAGGTCAGGTTATTGATGCCCAAAAGAGCGCTACCCTGGCCGCCGAAAAAAGCCAGAATCCGCCCCATCCGGTGATTCACTGGCAGGTAGTGGAGGAATATTGGCGGCAGGCGATCGCCCAGCTCGAACAGGTTCCCCCAGACAACCTGGTCTATGGCTTTGCTCAAAATAAGCGGCAAGAATATGAGGCCAATTTAGTCAAAATTAGCGATCGCATTCAGGCCGAAGACGCCGCCGCCGCCGCTCTCACCCAGGCCATTGAAGCTGCCCAGCTAGGGGTACACCATATGGAAGTGGCTGACTCACTGCCGAGCTGGCAGGTGGCCCACCGAGAATGGCAAACTGCAATGAATCAGCTCCGCCGAATTCCTCAGGGAACGGTGGCCTACGCGGATGCGCAGGATCTGCTAGCTACCTACCGCAGCAACTTTATGGAAACCCGCGATCGCCTCGATCGCGAGCAGGTGGGCAGTCGCACCTACAATCAGGCTACTCAGGCCGCTCAGCGGGCGCAGCAGTTCGAGCAGAAAAATCAGTGGACGCTGGCAGTTCAGGCTTGGCGTCAGGCTTTGGAATATGCCCAGCAGGTTCCTTCTAACACGAGCTTCTCCACCAATGCCCAGAGCCTTTTAGATCCCTATCGGCTCTCGCTGACAGAAGCGCAGCAGCAGCTACAGGGGGCCGTGGGTGCCCAGCAGATCCAGCAAAAACTCGATCAAATCTGCGGCCCCGGTTCCCGGATCTGCCGTCATAGCCGCATAGGTAATCGCGTTCGCATCAACGTAATTGCGCTCTATGCCGATGCCATTGAGCAAACCTTCACCGATCCGCGCCTGGCTGGGCGACCTCAAATGACGGTAGAAGTAGCCCGCAATACCAGCCAGCTCCTGAAAGAAGTTGCCGATCTTAGCCGTACCGCCCAGTCGGAAATTGAAATCTACGACAGCAAAGGGGCCTTTATCGCTCGCTATCGCCCTGATTTAGGCGGATTTGTGAAGCACTAAGGCAGCACAAGCTGGGCGGCTTTGTTAAAAAACTGGCGGGCAATTCCCTGGGTGACTAGCACCGCTGTCAGCAGGTCAGCAAAAGTCAGCATGAACATAATTAGCATTTGATAAAGCGCTGCGTTGAGCGGATCGACGCCGCTAAGGAGCTGACCAGTAATGATGCCAGGCAGCTTGACAATACCCACTACCATCATTGAGTTAATGGTGGGTATGAGTCCAGCCTTGATTGCCTCTTGGCGATACTGGGCGATCGCCTGGGCTGGCGTAGCCCCCAAGCTGAGATGAGTTTCAATATCGCGGCGGCGCTGTTTTAGGGTGCTGACGAGGCGATCGCCTGCGATCGCGGCGGCGTTCATGGCGTTCCCTAGCACAATACCGGCCAGCGGAATTAGGTAGCGCGGCTCGTACCAGTTTTCCGGGCGAATAACCGCCAGGCTGGTGTAGCTCAGCGTCAGCAGCGTGCTGGTAAGCAAACAGCCCCAAACCAGCGGCAGCAGCCGCGACAGCTTTTTACTAATACGGTTGCGGGCGACCAGCGAGGCTGTTGTCAGCATAACTAACAACACCAGCAGGATTGCTAACGGATTGCGCCAGTCAAAGACTACCGCCAGCACATAGCCCACCGCGCCAAGCTGCAGCACCGTACGCCCTGTTGCCATCACCAGGTTCCAGGTGAGTCCTAAGCGCTGCCAGCTGGCCAAGGCGATCGCCGCTGCCATCAGCCCTAAAGCCCATAAGAGCCGCAGGAAATCAAGTTCAACTAGGGTATCTGTGTTCAATATTCTGCGCCGTTAGCTAAACCCTGCCTCAAAAATTGGGTGCAAGGTCATATAAAGTGCCCTACACCCCCATTCTTGCTATTTAGCCTAAACTAGCGAAACATGCTGCTGACCGAACTCTCTTCGTGAATACGCCAGATAGCTTCACCAATCAGATTAGCAACTGATAAAACAGTTAGCTGCTCAAAGTGCTTAGCATCTGCTACCGGAATCGTATTGGTCACGATCACTTCTTCAAACAGGCCACCCGAAAGCCGCTCTACGGCAGGGGGCGAAAAGACGGCATGAGTCGTGCAGGCGTAGACCTGACGTGCCCCTTCTTGCCGCAGCAAACGCGCCCCTTCACAAATTGTGCCAGCCGTATCGATCATGTCGTCTACTAGAACTGCCGTCTTGCCTTCAACATCCCCAATTAGGTTCATCACCTCGGCTACGTTGTGGGCTTGGCGGCGCTTATCAATAATAGCCAGTGGCGCATCGTCTAGCTTCTTCGCGAAAGCGCGGGCGCGAGCTACACCGCCCACATCCGGTGAAACCACCACCAGATCGGGCAGACTCTTACTGGCAAGATAGTCAATTAGCACCGGCGAGCCGTAGACATGATCGCAAGGAATATCAAAATATCCCTGAATCTGCGCCGAGTGCAGATCCATCGCCAACACCCGACTCGCCCCGGCCTGGGCCATCAGGTTAGCCACTAATTTGGCGGTGATAGACTCACGGCCAGCGGTTTTGCGATCGGCGCGGGCGTAGCCATAATATGGCAGCACGGCTGTAATCTGACGCGCAGACGCCCGGCGGCAGGCATCTATCATAATGAGTAGTTCCATCAGGTGATCGTTCACCGGATAGCAGGTGGGTTGAATGAGATAAACATCACACCCACGAATCGATTCTTGAATTTGTACGTACAGTTCTCCATCGGCAAAGCGCTTGCGAACCATTGGCCCCAAGTCAATGCCTAAGTAGCGAGCAACTTCACGAGATAGCTCTCCGTTGGAAGATCCAGCGAATAGCTTCAAGCGGTTGTTGTCACCAATCTGTGGAAGTGCTGTCTGAAGTGATAGGGTGGCAGAGCGAATCACAACAGGCCCTCAATGCGTGTTCACGGAAATCCTAGCATCCTAACTCAGATTGTCTCTGAGAAATTTTTCATAGGCCCTGATGAGAAACAGCGTATTAAACCAGTAAAAGTACGGTGAATAGTATTAATAAAACGAATTAAAAATCAGTAGAAACTAAACTAAGCGTTCAATTTCACCCAATTGTAGCTTTTATTACCGTCCTGGTGAAGCAACGGTTAAAGGATTATTTAGAAAATTTTAAAACCGCAGCTAGCAAGCCTTGTTAAAGAAACTGGTCATCTCAATGTGATGCCCTACAGAGCGCCTTCTAGCTCCAGCAGTTTGAGGGCGCGTGGCAGATTGAGCTTTAGGGCTGCCGCGATCGCCTGCAGTAAGCGTAGATTGGGCAAATCAGGTTGAAGCTGCTCGGCCTGAGCTAGAGCCTGATCAGCCCGCCAGGGCTGCCACTGATAGAGGCGAACAAAGCCTAGATAAGCCCAGTTATAGGGATTTTCAGGATTCAGGCGAGTGATGGTTTCCAGGGTGGCGATCGCCTCAGGAGCCTTTTGCTGCAGAATTTGAGCCAGCAGCAGCGAGTAGAGCCAGTCGAGCTGATCGGGGGATTGGGAAAGACGGTGAGTCATCGCCTGTTCGGTCTGCCGCAGGTAGTCCTGCGTGGCATCGTACTGGTTGATGCGTCCCACCTCGGAAAAAACGGGGTCAATAGCACCTACCGGCAAATCGGCGGCCAGTCGGCGCAGAACAGTGACCAGATCAAGCGGCGGTACTTGAGCCGGAGCAGCTATACCGGCCTGTAGCTCCACCTGGACTGGGGGTAAAGCTAAGTCATAGCTCTCGTTTGTATTGCGATTGAGGTAGCTGGCCTGAAGCTGATAGCGTCCTTGCTGCAGGCTTGCCGGTGGCAGCACCGCCAAACTCTCCGTCACGCGAAAGCCGCTGTTGGATTTTGGCTTAGACTCTCCCGCCTTTAGCTGCCCTAACGCAATGCCGTGATCGCTAATCCAGGTCGGGCGATCGCTATTTGTTTCCAGGGGTTGCCAGCTCAGCAGCAGCAAGCCGTTTTGTAGAGCTTGCCAAGGGCCTTCAATCTGATAGGTAATTGGAAAAGCCTGCCCCGGCGCTAGCTGCTCAGCCACTTCAACAACGGTAATTTCAACTGCTGTTTTAATTTGATCTAGCGGCTCTACCCGTACCTGCGGTGTTTTTCGACGCAGTAGCCGTAGCTCGCTCCGATCAGGCAACTGCCAACGCTGAAAGATTTCTAACGTATTGGAGGTTTCTAGCGCTTCTCGCAGCCGTGCCTGTCCGGCTTCAATGCTGCCGTAATCGCCCTGATAGCCTGTTTTCGTTAAATACCAGTTGAGATAACGGCTATCCTGCAAAGCAGTTTTAGAGCTAAACGAGAGCTGGCGGCCATTTACCTGAAAGTCAGCCAGCGCCCCGTAAAAGTCCATGTTCTGCGGATTAATCGTGAGGGTATTGACCGCGAGGCCCAGGGTTGACTGCAAATAGGGCATATCGCGGGTTATTGTCTCGATGACGGCATGGTTCGGCCAGCGATCGCCCCTATAGGGAGGCCACTTTGCCCCTTGAATCAGGTCGACATCTGGCAGCGCAAACATTCTGCCCAGCAGGACTAGGCCGGACAGCGCCACGGCGCCCCATCGCAGCCACCGCCAGGGAAGTGTACTCCTCAGGGTTAGCCCTCGTGCTAAAACGATCGCCATTGCCGGGAAAAAGGCAATGATGATGCGCGGCTGCTTATTAGGGCCAATCGTACCTAATAAATAGATGCCGATGAGGAAAGCTACCAGCCATAGCCAACCTCGACGCGTTGCGCCTAAAAATTTCTCCGACTCAGTGCTTAGTGAAGCTGTAATTACAGAAGACTTCTTGCCCAAGGCGATCGCGCCTATTCCTGCCAGCCAAGTTCCTAGGGATGCCAGCAAAACAGGCATTGAAACAATCTCCGGCAAGACCTGCAGATAGAACAGCCAGCCCGCTAAGCTATTAACCTGGGGCGACTTGCGATAGATCACGCCAGCTTGAGCACCGCCAAACGTGGTAGACACAATCGTTAGCCAGTTGGTGCTAAACCAGGGCCAAATAACCAAAACTGCGATCGCCCCGCCCGCCAAAATCTGTAAAAGCTGCTGCCAGCGCCGCTGCCAGAGGCTAACCGCTACGGCCCACACCAGCGGCGGTATAACAAATAGCAGACCAGAGGTGCGTGTCAGCAAAGTCAGTCCTAGGCTGATGCCCCAGATAGGCATCCAAAGCCATTGTCGCCGGGTGCTTTCGGCCATCCACCAGTAGGTCAGACTCATCAGCGCCACTGAAAACACAGCCGCGAGGCCGAAGTCCAGCAGATAGGTAATTCGCAATGCCGCCAGCGTTGGGGATAGCAAGCTCAACCCAGCGGCCCAAAGACCTACCAGCGGCGAAAACAGCCGTCGGCCCATCAGGTAAATGCTAACCAGCATTACCGCGGTAAGCATCAGGTTGACCAAAACTGCCTGGTCGGCCCCTGGATTCAAGAGGCCGAAAAGAGGAACCGTCAATAAGTAGACCAGTGGCCCTCTTTGGGTTGGAGCCTGCTGCCATAGGGTCTGCCACCAGTCCGGTGACCCCCACTGGGGCTGCTGCAGCGATCGCCAGTGGTTCAGGGCGCGGCTAAGATGATCGCCCTGATCCCACCCTGGAGGAGCCTGATCTAAATGCAACCAGATGATGTCTGCCACCGCGACTAAAAGCCACAATACCAGCATCACTAACCAAGGATTGGAGAAAAATCGAGGCCAAGCACGCATAGTCTAATCAGCTCATCGAATCGCTGCTTAAAAATCAGTGATTAGCCACTCTGAAGCCCGCTCTCCTAGATCAATAGGGATACTGACTGCCTTGCCCAAACGCGGACGTTCCGACGTTTGCTCAATATATTGCTTGACATAGGCGGCACTGTCCCAGCCTTCAATATAAGTGGCAATATCGTCCAAATGCTCCAAATATTCTGCCTCATCCATCGGGAAAGACGCCTGTTCCAAGTAGCGCCACATAATCTGAACGAAGATTTTCCCCTGGGCCTTGCGCAGCTGAATATCGAAGGAATATCCCCACTTGTCTAGCAACAGCTCCTGTAGATCCTGTCCGGTCATAGTTGATTTCAGCCCATAGCCCTCATAAATACTCTAGAGTCTGCCAGATTATTAGCCAAAGCTAGGCCGCAGGCAAACTGCCTATAGGGACTGCAATGTTTACACTAATTAACAAAAAGTGCAGGACTGATGCGGGCTGATGTTTAGAGAACGCTGATAGACAGGTACTGTCAGCTATCAAGCGCCCAGAAGTCTCCTGATTGTAAAGCGTTTTAAAGCCTTCATTGGTAGAAAAATGAATGGTCGATCAAAAAACTTGGCAAGACTCTAGAGAATGGAACTTCATAGTTTTGGGGTCCGGGCGTTACATAAGTGAGTTCGTCGGTCGGCGACGTTGACGAGTGCTTATGTAGACGGACAACGGTCGTGATGGAGTGTCCATATGAGACGACTAATACTCGCAGACACTTTATTCAAACGTATAAAAGATGTCCATAATAATGTAAAACGACGAGAGCGTTTGCAAGGTAAGAGATCTCAGAACGGTTCAAAAAACTAGCTGGTAAGTAAAAAGATGGTTACTTCCGAAATTTTGCGAAATGTTAGTCCTCTGAAGACCCGCGAACTATCGAC
>NZ_JASATW010000012.1:0-108333 GCF_030405905.1 Sphaerothrix gracilis Ecp01 | reverse complement strand
CCCACTTGTCTAGCAACAGCTCCTGTAGATCCTGTCCGGTCATAGTTGATTTCAGCCCATAGCCCTCATAAGTACTCTAGAGTCTGCCAGATTATTAGCCAAAGCTAGGCCGCAGGCAAACTGCCTATAGGGACTGCAATGTTTACACTAATTAACAAAAAGTGCAGGACTGATGCGGGCTGATGTTTAGAGAACGCTGATAGACAGGTACTATCAGCTATCAAGCGCCCAGAAGTCTCCTGATTGTAAAGCGTTTTAAAGCCTTCATTGGTAGAAAAATGAATGGTCGATCAAAAAACTTGGCAAGACTCTAGAGAATGGAACGTTTGCGAGAGCAGCAAAATGTAATAATACCTGTAGAAAATATGCAAACTTATTTCACAGACGCTCATAATCAGCAGAGTATACCTGTGAGGTAGTGCTGGCAACAGGCAGATGTATTCGTGAGCAGTTGCAGCGGCTGGCTGCTTGAGTGAATACATTGCGGGCCTGGGGTTTTGATACTTACATTTTTGTTCTGAACGTTTACTTGTTTCCTAAATCATGACTCAAGCTTCTGGAACTCCGGATGTCCCCAATCTGGGACGCCGCCAATTTATGAATCTCCTAACGTTTGGCGCCGTTACCGGCACCGCTTTAGGCGCTTTATATCCCGTCGTGAAATACTTTATTCCGCCTTCGAGTGGGGCTGCTGGCGGTGGTGTAACAGCGAAGGATGCGCTCGGTAATGACGTGATTGTCAGTGAGTTCCTAGAAGAGCACGGAGCCGGATCGCGGACGCTGGCCCAGGGGCTTAAAGGTGATCCTACCTATCTGGTTGTCACAGAATCAGGATCCCTAGAGGACTACGGCATCAACTCTATCTGCACTCATCTAGGCTGTGTTGTTCCCTGGAATGCCAGCGAGAACAAATTTATCTGTCCTTGCCACGGTTCTCAGTACGATGCCACTGGTAAAGTTGTACGCGGCCCTGCCCCCTTGTCTTTAGCTTTGGCTCACGCTGATGTCACCGAAGATGACAAAGTTGTCCTTTCGCCGTGGACCGAAACTGATTTCCGTACAGGCGATAATCCTTGGTGGGCTTAATTTGAGCGCAGCGGGCTGAGTTCCCTTTTGTTCGCTCTACGTCAACTGACCTGTTCGATTTGTATACACTCTACTAATGAAGACTCAATTTTCACTTCTTAGAGGCAGCCTGATTGCGATCGCGGCCATCGCTGTTCTACTTACGGGTAGCTTCGCGTTTCCTCAATCAGCCGCTGCCTATCCTTTTTGGGCACAGCAAAACTACGAAAGCCCGCGTGAAGCCACCGGCAAGATTGTTTGCGCTAACTGTCACCTGGCTGAGAAACCAACCTATGTTGAAGTGCCTCAGGCCGTGCTGCCTGACAGCGTTTTCAAAGCAGTGGTTGAGATTCCCTATGACTTAGATACGCAGCAGGTATTGGGAGACGGTAGCAAAGGCGGTCTTAACGTCGGGGCGGTGCTGATGCTACCAGATGGATTCCAGATTGCTCCGCCCGATCGCATTTCCGAGGAGCTCAAAGAAGAAGTCGGCAACACCTACTTCCTGCCCTACAGCGACGAACACCCCAACTGGGTCATTGTGGGGCCGCTGCCGGGCGAGCAGTATCAGGAAATTGTTTTTCCCGTCCTCTCTCCCGATCCGGCTACTGACAAAGGCATCAACTTTGGTAAGTATTCTGTTCACGTTGGCGGTAATCGCGGTCGCGGTCAGGTTTATCCCAACGGTCAGGCCAGCAACAACACCGTCTACAACGCCGCTAAAGCGGGCACAATCACTCAGGTAGAAGCGGGTGCTGAGGGTGGCTATGCAGTCACTGTTCAGCCTGCAGATGGAGAAGCTATCACCACGCAGATTCCGGTTGGCCCTGAGCTGCTAGTGGCCGAAGGCGACGAAGTAACAGCGGGTCAGGCGCTAACAACTAATCCCAACATGGGTGGCTTTGGTCAGGTAGAGACTGAAATTGTCCTGCAAAGCCCCAATCGCATCAAGGGTCTAGTTGCTTTCCTAGCGGCTGTGACGCTCTCACAGATTATGCTAGTCCTGAAGAAGAAGCAGGTCGAGAAAGTGCAAGAAGCAGAAATGTCCTTCTAGCACCGCTCAAATATCACTTGAATTTGGGGTGGGGCTTAAGTTCCATCCCAATTTTTTGAGAAATTTTTGGGTCTATTTAAACCTTCACGTCAGGGTGACATCACCATGAAGATTCCCGCAGCAGCGATCGCCTGTCTAGACTAGAAACTATAAGATAAGGGCAAACTCAGAATTTGCCACTGATGAGTCGTTACGATCGAGTAAAAGAGTTAAATCTTAAACAAATATTACTGGCTGTTTCAGAAGGATTACGGTGCTCAAAACACGTCAAAAGGTTCACCTCGTTGAAGACGAAACCAAAACTCTCTTACGCTGGGCTGCTGATATTGCAGCATCCAACGAAACCTATTTTTCTAAAGGGCAGAAGCTAGCCCGTCGGTTAGGAGCACACTATCGGCGGGATGGTTTGGCAGAGTTAGGCTTCTGGACACCTGAACTGGTCAGCGACGTCATCCAGTCTGAAAGTCAGCTAGATCTAGAAATTTTTACGCCGATCGAACCGATTGATTTTAGAGTACCGGAACAGGCGGTGCGCTTTCGGCGCGATCGCATTCCGGTGATGAAGCAGGGAGAGTTTATCTGGGCGGTGGTGGCCGGAATGCGATCGGGCACCCGCGATCGCGCCGGCTCTTTTTACTGGCTGCGCTACGTGGACGCGGAAAATCGAGTCCACATCATTCGCGATCCGCTAGCTTATTCTTTGCCTTATGGCGTATTTGCCCCCGCAGAGTTTTACAACATGCGGCGGCTGCAGCGCAGCCGCACCGACATGGCTTATTTGCGCCGTACCTCTGCGCCGCCCTCGGTGCCAGATGCCCCTATTCCCCGGGTACCTGACCCCATCAATATTCTGCAAATTCATGTCAAAACGGCTTCCTCAGAAGGCAGTCTAGAGGGCCTGACCCGAATTTATAGGCAAATTTCAGAAAAGCTAGCCAGTCAAATCCCGCTGACCCCCTTTGAGCAGACCTATGCGGGTTTTGATGCGGTGCAGCTTTTACCCATCGAGCCTACAATTGAATACCGCCGCGAAGACGACAATATCGAGCACGAATTTTTCTCCATTCATCCAGGCGAGTCTGCCAGCGAAGAGACTGAGGCGGAAGAGGCAGAAACCGAACTACAGGTAACCCTGCGCAAGCCAGATACCCAAAACTGGGGCTATGACGTGCCAATTCTAGGCTCTGCCGCCACGAATCCAGCCGTCCTGGGTAGCCTGCGTCCGGATGAGGTCATCGACTTTATTGCCACGCTGCATAATTTTTCGGCAGGCCCAATCAAAATTATCTACGACCTGGTTTACGGTCATGCTGACAACCAGTCTCTAGAGTTGCTCACCCAGCAGTTCTTCAAAGGGCCAAACATGTATGGCCAAGACCTGAATCACCAGCTACCTCAGGTACGGGCCATTCTTCTAGAGATGCAGCGCCGCAAACTTAACACAGGAGCCGACGGCATCCGGGTAGACGGCGGACAGGATTTTCGCTTTTTCAATCCTCTAACCGGCATTGTGGAGCAAGACGACACCTATCTGCTGGCCATGAGCGATGTGGTGCAGGAAATCAATGGCTGTCGGCGGCTGATGGTGACAATTTTTGAGGACGGTCGGCCTTGGCCACAGCCAGGATGGGAAGAAATTTCCACCTATCGAGAGCTGATTGAGCTGAAGCCAGAGTCTTACCAGTGGGGGCCGCTGATTTTTGCCCACAATACGCCGACGCTGCAGGGGTTTTGGGATCGTAAATGGCGGCGTGTCTGCGAGGTCATCTTTCAGGGCGATCACTGGATTACGGGCTGTGGCAACCACGATACGGTGCGGCGGGGTAACCAGGTGGATCTCAACGAACCGATTAACTGGAATCTGGGCAAGACGATGCCGCAGGTGCTGCATAAGGCTTACAACAACCCGGCTACCCAGATTTGGGTCCATGGTTTTTGCCCAGGGCTACCTATGGACTTTCTCAATGCTTTGGTAGGTACCCCTTGGGGCTTTTTCCGCAATACGGACGATCGCTATGGCGTCAAAGTGGTTTCCGAAGAAGTCAGCTTCCTAGACTGGGAAATTGAGCCGGAGATGTACGATCAGCCAGACACGTTTTCTCGATTAAAGAAGCTGGGCTTTAAGGACTTTGATCAACTCAGAGACTTTGCTCAGGCGCTGCGTATAGCCATGATTGAAACCAATTATGACCTCGCTGCCGTAGCGGAAATTTGTCAGCACTGTTTAGGAGATTCTGACGAGGTCTGTGAAGTGCCACCGCTTGAGGATCTCAACGAACCTAATTTGCCTCGTTTTTTAGCAACGCTGGATGTCTCTAAACTCAAAGCCTTTGCTATGGCCTTCATGGAAGATGGTCATGACATATGCAACGTCAGTCGCTATGGAGGGCAATTGGATCCGGCTGAAAGCCAGTTTAGCTGGCAGCTACGAGAGTATCGCCGGCAGCATCCCTGGCTGCATGAGAATCTAACTGGGCGCGATCGCTTTAACCGCATCAGTGATGATGAGCGCACTATCTTTTACGGCATTCGGATTGAACCCCATCCGTCAGCCAATCACATGCCCCAGCAGGTCGTTATGATTTCCCACATGGGGGGAGAGCCAATGGAGGTGACGCCTGGAGACTGGCTGCAGCTAGATATGGAACAGTGGCAGGTGGCGATCGCCTCACCTGAACTTGCGCCTGAAGACCTGAAGGACTTGCGCTCTTTCGTGCTCAAAGACGGACAGGGTATCTTGCTGGAGCCGATTGTTGAAGAAGCCACAGATGAGGAAGCTGCTTCAGCCGCGATCGCCAGAAGCTTAGAACTGTCCTCCAGCGCTCCTATCTTTATTCCGTAAGTCGGTCACGATGCAGCCAAATTTTGCGCCAGTAGCAACAGCGCTGCAGGTTGGCCTACGCGTCTACAGTGACGGCATCGCGCATCGAATCAGATCGGTGAGCCTGTGCCCAGCAAAACGATAGTTAGCACACCTTCGTTAGCGCTGATCCTCTGCCGCTGTGGGCGGCTCCGTTGGCGACAGCGCTGCTTGGTCGACCGTCAGCAAGGGTTCTGATGACGGTGGACCAAGCAGCAAGCGATCAGTCTCTGTCTCTAGCTGTTCACGTCCTGCTTCAAAGAAGCGTTCTGCGCTAGTCGGCGCAAATAAACCATTGATTACCTGGGGGGGAATGCTGCTTGCGGCTGCCCTGATCGGCTCTAGGGACTGCGCTTCAGCCTGGAGCGGAGCGCTAACAACAGCCAAAACCATCACAGCTATCCATAGATGCCCCTGCCGGAGAACTTTAACTGCGATCGCGCTTTTCATCATTTCCTCCAGCGACTGCCTGGGCCTGCCTCTCTATTCTAAGAAATCTAGATATCCCCTTCTCCTTCAAACAGCGTTTGCAGCGGCATAGCGTTGAGCTGATGTACTTCGCGCAGGTAGCGGGCCAGCACCTCGTTCTGGCCGTGGGTTACGTAGACAGTCTGCGCCCCGGTCTGCAAAACAGTGTCAATTAATCCTCGCCAGTCCGCATGATCAGACAGCACAAATCCACGCTCGTAGCCCCGCCGCCGTCGAGCACCTCGCACTGCCATCCAGCCAGAGGCAAACGCTGTTTGAGGATGCTTGAAGCGTTTCATCCAGGCGGAGCGATGACCGGAAGGAGGCGCTAGGACTAAATCGCCTGTATAGGAGTAGTCACGGGGTATGTCTGAGGTGGGAATTGTCTCTAGCATGTGTACGCCTTGCTGCCGGTAAATGTCATTGAGAGCCGCGATCGCACCATGCACGTACACCGGGCGATCGGTAAACTGAGTCAGCTCTGCTAGCACTCGCTGGGCTTTGCCAAAGGCATAGCAAAACAAAATTGAGGCGCGATCGCTATCGGCCTGCCACCAGTCGTAAATTTGTCGCGCTGTTTCCGGCCCAGTTTGCCAGTTATAAATGGGTAAACCGAAGGTCGCTTCTGTAATAAACGTACTGCAGGGAACCACCTCAAATGGCGCGGTTGTGGGATCGGCATTGCGCTTGTAGTCTCCCGAAATCACCCAAACCTCACCTTTGTACTCAATCCGAATTTGAGCCGATCCTAATACGTGCCCTGCTGAATGAAACGAAATCCAAGTATCCCCTAGCTTCAACTTTTCACCATACTGCACCCCCTGTAGGTTGATCTGATCCCCCAGTCGCTTCTTCAACACCCCTGCCGAAACTTGAGTGGCGATGTAGTGGTTTGATCCAGCATGGGCATGGTCAGAGTGAGCATGTGTGACCAGGGCCGTTTCTACGGCTCTCCAAGGATCTATGTAAAAATTTCCCGGCTCACAGTAAAGTCCTTCTGAGCGAACGGTAACGAGTGACATAAGCTGATGGTTTGGATGGCTGCCGTACCTCTAGTATCAGATAAATCACGTGAAACAGTCTCAGCTCTAGGGTTAGTCAAGTCCGAGCTGGTGGGTAGGCACTATGACTATTCTTTCTAGAGCCGAGCTGTGATTGACCGTTTATGAGGAAAGTTCAGTAGATACCCGCTACCATCACTTTCTCTTTTCTGCGGAGGCTTAAAATCAGTAAATTTATCTAGTTGTTAGCAACATACAGCGGGAACTTTGAGAAAGCGGGTAGATGAGATGACTGAGATAGGGTGAACTCAAATAACGCGACCCCTATCAGTCAGTAAATTCTCTAATCCGTTTAGCGCCTTTACTCGAAATTACCCAGAACGTTAGGCATCTACCCATAGCCGCATATTTACTTACCTATTCGTCTCAAGCATTCTTACAAAAGCTTAGTGGAGTCTATGTCTGCGATAGATCGTTCTCATAAAAAAAAGGTAGTGTTCAATCAGTTTGCCAATCGGCTACCGCCCCATATCCTATCGAGCTTTAGCGAAGCCCAGATAGAAGCCATTCAGCAAGCGTTAGAGCCTCGAAGCTGGCAGCAGCACCCTGTCGATATTCGCCTATCAATTCCTTTCTTTTGGCAGCGATTCTATTTAGTTTTCGTGGCCGGAAAGGAAAAGCGCTCTTCCGAACGCCTAGCCAAAGAAAATACTGTTCGGCAGTTTTGGACGCCTGGCAATATGCTGCTGATTCTTTTAGTCAGCGTTTCTGGCATATTGGCCCTGTTGGGGCTGCTGTATTTAAGTTCCAATAGCCTATCACTCTTCAAAAAGTCATCAGAAGTGGCACCAGTTGGCATTCCTTTCAAGCGAGATAAAGCGAGCTGTGAAGAAAGCGGCCGCATATGGCAAGACGATCGGTGCATCGATTACGAACACGATCCTATTTTTTAAAGGACTGGCTGTTAATACTGTTTTATGTTGATAAGTTCTAACAAAGCAGGATGGCGAATTTTCTTAACCCTTTGTATCTTGGCTCTTGGGTTTGGAATCGAGGGCTGGCTACTCAGCGCTTTTCAAGTTTCAAAGCCACTTTGGTTCCTGACGCTGATCCTGTTGATTTATATCAGTAACTCAGGTAGAGGCGCTACTGCGATCGCTCAAACTTGGACAACAGGGCTTTTTATTTTTTGTATCTTAGCGCGTCCTTGGCCTGATATTTGGCCCAGTGATATTCCCTGGAGACACGCTAAACTTTGGGCCAGCATTTTACTCAGCCTTTGGATTTTTACAGCCTGGCTAATTCAGCTCTTAGCAGCAAGCAGCGATCGACTCGATGAGCAGGCTTGGAGCCGCAAAACTCGAATCATAGGCTTAGGAGGGCTATGCTGGCTGTCAATGGGTGCAGGGAGTTTGTTCTACCAATTTCTATTCACTATTAACGATTAGGACAAATTATTATGAGCCAACTGTCACCCGCATCAGATGCTGAAACGCAGCAGATTGCATATATCCAAAGAACGGCTGATTACTATCTCCATCAGATTAATCCTAAAGTACTAGATAGCCTCGATGAAGCGCAGAGGTATGAATTTAAACGCATCATCAACAGAGCGATTCCTAAGCCCGCCCCCAAGCTAGTTGATTTGCGTTTTACTATTGATGTTTTGTTCTCAAAGTTTTATGTGGTGCTGCTCGTCGGTAAGGACCGACGGCAACGGCCTCGGCGGCGTCGCCTATCTAGTCGTTTGACTCGGGCGAGCAACTGGTTGGCGGCTATTATCTTATTGCTGAGCCTAAATCTTTTAATTAGTGCCAGTGTGTTTTTAATGGCTTACCTAATCAAATCTGCCGTGGGTATTAATCTGTTTCCAGGGCATGTCTCTGATACGCTGCAAAAAATCTCGAATTAGCGCAATAGATGACGCTAATTGATAAGTTTCTAGGAGTTGTTCCAAAAAAGTAAGTTTTGCTTTGGTTTTATTCTCTTAGGATTTACGCGCTTGACGAAGTTTGGACTGCGTAATTTCTATTGCTGTTGCAGGTGTGGAGTCAGTCTTAGCTAAATCACCTAGGCAGTATGAGTCAAATGTAAAACGCTCAGGCTTCTCCACAGAAACCTGAGCGTTTTAATCAGGAAGTTGCTGGAAGTGGGTAAATCGCTAGGCGATCGCAGCCATACGCACGTCGCTTTCAGCTAGCAGAGACTGCAACTCCTCTGCATCTACTGTCTCTTTCTCCACTAACATGTCGGCTAGCCGATCAAGAATAGAGCGGTTGTCAATCAGTACTTGCTTGGCGCGGGCATAAGCCTGATCGACAAGCTGACGTACTTCCGCATCAATGGCGGCGGCTGTCTGCTCAGAAAAATCACGCTCTGAATTGATGTCACGACCCAAGAACATATTTCCCTGTTGACGACCGAGCGCTACCGGGCCAAGGCGATCGCTCATACCGAAGCGAGTCACCATTTGACGGGCTACCCGTGCCACCTGCTGTAGGTCATTGGAAGCGCCTGTGGTCACTTCCTCATCACCGAAGATAATCTCTTCTGCTAGACGACCGCCTAAAGCAACTGCCATCTGATTTTGCAGATAGGAACGAGAGTACAGACCCGACTCCATTCGATCTTCGCTGGGGGTGAACCAGGTGAGGCCCCCGGCCCGTCCGCGCGGAATAATGCTGATTTTCTGTACCGGATCGTAGTCAGGCATCAGCGCCCCTACGAGAGCATGGCCCGCTTCATGATAAGCCACGAGCTGCTTGCGCTTTTCGCTCATCACCCGGTCTTTCTTCTCTGGGCCAGCCAAGACGCGATCGATGGCGTCGTTGACTTCGTCCATTGAGATTTCCGTTAGATTGCGGCGAGCCGCGAGAATGGCTGCTTCATTAAGCAGGTTAGACAAGTCTGCGCCGGTAAAGCCAGGCGTGCGGCGGGCGATCTTGTCGAGGTCAACGTCTTTAGCAAAGGTCTTGCCGCGAGCGTGAACCTTGAGAATCTCTAAGCGACCGGCATAGTCCGGGCGATCTACGACTACCTGACGGTCAAATCGGCCTGGCCGCAGGAGCGCTGCATCCAGTACATCAGGACGGTTAGTCGCCGCAATAATGATAATGCCGGTATTGCCCTCAAAACCATCCATCTCAGTGAGAAGCTGGTTTAAGGTTTGTTCCCGCTCATCGTTACCACCGCCTAGACCAGCACCCCGTTGACGACCTACGGCGTCAATCTCGTCAATGAAGACGATACAAGGCGCATTGGACTTAGCTTGCTCAAACAGGTCGCGGACGCGAGAAGCCCCCACACCTACAAACATCTCTACAAACTCAGAACCTGAGATTGAGAAGAAAGGTACACCGGCTTCGCCTGCTACAGCTTTAGCCAGCAGGGTTTTACCCGTTCCCGGCGGGCCAACTAGAAGAACGCCCTTGGGAATTTTGGCTCCCACTGCCGTGAAGCGATCGGCATTCTTAAGAAAGTCAACAACCTCAGTCAGTTCCAGCTTGGCCTGCTCAATTCCAGCTACATCACCAAAGGTCACTTGGGTCTGAGGCTCCATCTGCACCCGCGCCTTTGACTTGCCAAAGTTCATAGCCTGGCTGCCAGGGCCGCTCTGAGCGCGACGCAGCACAAAAAACAGTACTACCAGCAGCAGTACCGGAATGAGCAGTGTGCTGAATACCCGGACCCAAACGCTATCGTCACTCTGAGGCAGCACAACGATATCAACGCTGTTCTCTTCTAAAGTGCTGATTAGCTCTGGATCATTGGGCAGATTGACGGTAACTCTACCGCTACCGTCGGGGGCGGTAAATTGCGCCCGTGTGCGGTCAGCGCTAATGCTGACCCGCTCGATACGATTACTCTCGATCGCATCAATAAACCGGCTGTAGCGCCATGATTGGGTCTCTTGCCGAGCGCCATTGTCAAAAACCGCTGTTGCCAGGGCAATGACAACCACAATCAAAAGCGCGTATAGCCCTGCATTTCTCCACCGTTTATTCACCGGGGTTTTGCCTCCTAAATCGTTGTCGGCGAGGACTCTTTCTATAGTTTGCTGCGAGTACTCTTTTGTTTAATGGCTTAGATATTAACTAATGTTAACCCAAATTCAGAATTTACGACCTTTGGCTCTCAAGCAAACAGCGATCGCAGGTCTGCCAGAGCCGCATGATAAGGGTTGTATTCCAGTCTAGTCTCTCTCATTAAAATTGTGCGTAGGGGGATGACTTCGACTGCGCTGTTGCTGTAGGCGATCGCCTCAAAGCCTTGTCTTAGCTTCGGTGTCCAGGGAACTTCCTGTATTCTAGTCTGCTGAGCTTGGAGGTGCTGGATCAGGCGCGATCGCACCGTACCCGGCAAAATTCCGGCAGACAGCGGCGGCGTCCACCAGCAGTCATCACGCCAGCCCCAAAGATTGCCGGTGCTAGTTTCTAGCCATTCATCTTGGACGTTGACCAAAATTGCCTCAACGGCCCCCTGCTGCCGAGCGGCTTGCAGGGCCAGCCAGCAGGCTAAGTAGTTGCCAGTTTTGTGATGGGGTAGCGATCGCTGGTAGCTCGCCTCTGCGACCCAAGCCGTTACGCCTTTTTGCTGGCTGGTCTGCAAATTCGGCGGTAATTCTCGCCCCGTAATCCACTCTTTCCCGTCGGGGAAAATAGTAATGCGCAAAACGGGGTAAATATCTTTGAGCGTTTCTGCTCCTTGACGGATTTGTCCCCAGTCCGGCTCTTGCCAGCTGAATTGCTGAATGGAATGGCGCAGGCGATCGCAGTGAGCCTGCCACTGAGTCAGCCGATGGTCTAAAGAACCGTCATAGACTCGCAGCGTTGTGAAAACTGTTGCACCAAAGCGGAGTCCGGGTTCGTTCGCTGTTAGATTCAGCGAAGTTGCTTGAAATTTTTCCTCGCCGTCGTACCAATGTTTTTCTTCCATAAAACTGTACAAGCGGTTTGTTTATGCTTGCCAATCTTGCTGGGGAATTTCTGCCCCTTTTAGAATGCTGCGTAGAGTGCCAATTGGTAGATCTTTGCCGCGATGTTCAGGCACGATAACTTGCAATCCGGAACTAGAGTTTCTCCATTTACGATGGCTTCCTTTTTGAGAAATGAGTTCAAATCCATGTTGACTCAGAATTTTCTCTACTTCCCTAGCTTTCATGCGGCGAATACGCTTGGACATGTTTTGACACGGATAACTGAAGAACTATCCACAGGGCAATTTAGGCATAGAGCTTGCCCTAGAATTGGTTTAGATTAGCCAAGAAAGCGCTATGGGCAAAGCAGTTAAGTTAAGAGAAAATTTGAGAGGTTTGGCTTAAACAGTTACCTCGCGCGCAATTGCATTTGGGGCAAGCTGGATTGGATCAACTTGCAGATAAAGTTCTATAGCTTCTTGGATATTTTCGAGAGCTTCTTGTTCTGTTTCTCCTGCCGAAGCACATCCAGGTAATTCTGGACACCAAACCGCCCAGTCACCTGTCTCTATATCGGGTTCAAGAATTACACGCCACTTCATAGATTTTTCTCAATTCAGGATTCAGATAAACTTATCTTGAGTGATTGTAGCTTTTGCGCCACCTTCTATCAGACTAGATCAACTACCCTCCAGATCTACAGCTCAGATCTACTACTCGGAGGACATTGAGCATGTCTACCCAAAACTTGTCGGCTATCAAAGGATTACTGCTCGACCTGAATGGAGTTTTCTATGTCGGCAACCGCATTTTGCCGGGCGCGACTGAGGCGATCGAGTTTTTGCGGGAGCGGCAGATTCCGTTTCGCTTTATCACCAACAATACGACTGAGTCGGTAGAGGCTCTGTGCAGTAGCCTCAACTCTCTGGGCTTACGAATCAAACCCAGCGAAACTATTAGTGCTCCCTATTCGGCTGTGCTGCACCTGCGTAAGCTGGGTAATCCCAAATGCTATTTGCTGCTAAGCCCGGAAGTGAAGCAGGACTTTGCTGAATTTACGACTTCGGAGAGCGCGGCAGATGTAATCGTTCTGGGGGATATGGGAAATGCCTGGAACTACCACGAGCTAAACCGGGCCTTTCGGCTGATGATGCAGGGAGCTAGCTTAATCGCGCTGCACAAGGCGAAATACTGGCAGTGGGAAGGCGGACTGCACATTGATATTGGCGCATTTGTGACAGGGCTAGAATATTCCACGGATAAGCAGGCATTGATCGTGGGGAAACCTTCTTCATCCTTTTACAGCCTAGCCTTAGATGAACTGGGTTTGCCTGCAGCCGAGGTAGCGGTAATCGGCGATGACGTCCACGATGACGTGGCCGGTGGACAGGCAATGGGAATGCAGGGATTTTTAGTTAAAACCGGCAAGTACCGATCGGATCTAGTGGCTAGATCGGAGGTTCAACCAGACGGTGTACTGGAAAATATTGGCGCGATCGCTCAGCTTTTTGACTAACTTACTCCGGCTGTTCATCGCTGGGTGGCTGGTGCTGACGGGCAATTTCAGCGTAGAGATCGCAGTCCCCCATCCAGACCGCTGCCAGTAGACGAATACCGCGCTCGCTGAGCAAAGCTTCTTCTCCCTGAACTAGCTCAAAGTCTTGTAGGCTACCACCTGCTGCCAAAATCAGGTCGGCCATCCATTCGCTACAAGGGGTTAGCTGTTCTTGCTCCCGCAGTAGCCACTCAGTCCGGGCCTGCGCTGAGAGATCTAGCGACTCCTTGAGGCAATCGTACAGAGGAATGCCCGTGCGCTGCTCAACGCCATAAACAACCTGCTGCAGGTACCAGGCAGCCTGATCATTGGGTAAAAACTTAAGGCGATCGCAGATATAGCGAGTAATGCGCTCTACAAAGTCAACGCCTAAATGCTGGTTGAGTAGGGCGATCGCCTGGCCTGCTGAACCTGATTCAACATCATCAAATGCCTGTTCCCAGTCGTGGCCGGGGTAGTTGTTGAGCAGCAGCTCGTAGCAGCGATCGCTGAGCCAGTAAGCCTGGTTTTCTTCATCAAAGGCGAAGTCTCGACCTGGCACTGCTCCGGCATCCACCATCAACTGAAAAAGCTCAAACTCGGCCTTACGCATAAAATACAACCAAATAGACAGAAACTAAGCAAAACTTAATACCTTAAGCTGCTCATACTTTAATATGGCTACCCAGGGCGAACTGTTTCAAAAAATACGCCTCAACAGAACCTAACTTGAATTTAATTCTCTTAACAAGACTTAACATCTTTCGCTGGTCTGAATGATGCTATGCGTGCGGAGGTAGCTTTTCGCCACGAATTGACATATCTAGCAGCTCAATGGGGTGCTTCAGCGGTACGGATCTGCCCTGAGCCGGCATATGTTTTTGAATTTGCAGAGAGCAGCCTGGGTTAGCTGAGGCAATTAGGCTGGCCTGAGTGTTTAGCAAGTTTCTTACCTTCATTTGTCCCAGTTCTGCGGCTACCTGTGGCTGCAGCATGTTGTATACCCCAGCGCTACCACAGCAAAGAGCCGCGTCAAGCGGTTCTATTAGCTGCACTCCTGGAATTTGTAAAAGCAGTTGGCGCGGCTGCAGGCTAATTTTTTGGCCGTGGAGTAGGTGACAGGCATCCTGGTAAACCAATGTCAGTGGCTCATCCTGCAGCGGGTGTAGTTTGGCTGTTAGCCCTACCTCGGCTAGGAACTCCTGCACGTCGCGCACCTTGGCTGAAAAAGCGGCGGCTTTCTCTCGGTACTGCGGATCGTGGCGCAGAATATAGCCGTATTCCTTTAGGGTGTGACCGCAGCCTGCCGCATTGATGATGATGTAGTCAACGTCTGTATCCTCAAAACTATCAATCATTTGTCGGGCTAAGGCTTCAGCTTGAGCTTCCTCCCCTTGGTGCTCTGGTAGAGCTGAGCAGCAGCCTTGGCTTCTCGGAATCATTACTTCGCAGCCGTTGGCCGTTAGCACCCGCGCCGTCGCTTCATTGACGCCGGAGAAGAAAACCCGCTGCACGCAGCCCAAAATCATGCCGACCCGATAGCGCTTTTCTTCCTGAGCCGGGAGCTGCTCCGGTAGATTGTCTTGGAAGCAGCTCGGCGTCACCGGCGGCAAGAGCGTTTCCATAGCGGCTAAGTTGGGGGATAGCTGCCGGAGTAGGCCGCTGCTTTGCAGCAGCTTGGAGATGCCTAAACGCTGGTAAAGGGCTAGCGGTGTCAATAACAGTCGAATCCGATCTGGATAGGGAAAAAGTGAGAAAATCAGGTTTCGCAGGGCACTTTGCCAAAGTCCGCGCCTATGGTTGCGGCGAATTTGAGGCCGAGTAGCGGCGATGAGCTTGTCGTATTGGACGCCAGAAGGGCAAGCAGTGGTACAGGCCAGACAGCCCAGGCAGGAGTCAAAGTGCTGCACTGAAGCAGAAGAGAGCGGAGCTTCTCCTTTGTTAATCGCGTCCATCAGGTAGATGCGGCCCCGTGGCGAATCATTTTCTTTGCCAATGACCCGGTAGCTGGGGCAGGTGGTCAGGCAAAAGCCACAGTGAACGCAAGCGTCAATTAGCTCTGGGCTGGGCGGCTCTTGCGCATCAAATCCCTGAATATTGGAGGCTAGGTCAGTTTTCAGCTTGAGTGGCTTTTCTGAGGTTTGCATTGCTAGCTATCAAAAACGCGATCGCCCCCTGAGAGGCAGGACTGTTATTCAGCTTATCGCGCTGTTCTCAGGTATGACCGGGTTAGAGACAGCAAGCTGCTAACCGCAGCGATCGCGGCTCAATCGCTGGCATTAAGCGATGGGCTCAGAAAATTTCTTTACAGTCGATAGTAGGTCTGATGGCTAGGATCAAAGCAGAGACAGGCGCGATCGCCACGCGCGCCTATCTGCCGCTACGCTGGGAGGCTCTGCCCATGTCCAACCGCTATTCCACCGCCTATACGTCCCTGCCTGATCCTTGGCAATCGGCCAAAGCCACGGTTAAACCGTCGGCAGGCGATCGCTCGGAGGTACTCATATCGCCGCCGCCAGCCGCAAAGCCGCTGATTCCCGCCCATACCTCCCTTTCTCCGATTGAGGTGCTGCTGCTCGACGAACTACGGCTGAGCGAATCAGCAAAGCTCAGCTCGCAGTTACAAGACGCTATAGCGCTCCTGCTTTGGGCTAGCTAACAACCTGCTGGCGAATCAGTTCAAACAGCGATCGCAGTCCCATCGCCTCGCCTCCTTCCGGTCGTCCTGGCAGGCTGCGTAGGTTCCAGGCCATTAGATCAACGTGAATCCAAGGGGTTTGCGGGGTGACGAACTCCTGTAGAAAGAGAGCCGCCGTGATCGCGCCGCCATAGGAACCATTGGAGATATTGGAAATGTCCGCCACCTTGCTTTCCAGCAGAGCGCGGTAGGGTTGATGCAGGGGGAGCTGCCACAGCGGGTCATCTACTTGCTGGCCGATCTCGAGCAAGGCTGCTGCTAGCTCAGTCTGGCTGCAGAAAAAGGCAGGCAGTTCTGTTCCCAAGGCCACCCGCGCCGCGCCGGTCAGGGTGGCGCAGTCGATTAGCAAATCCGGCGACTCGCTACAGGCTTCCCATAGAGCGTCTGCCAGAATCAGGCGACCTTCCGCATCCGTATTGCCCACCTCGACCGTGATGCC
Organism: Sphaerothrix gracilis Ecp01; assembly: GCF_030405905.1. NCBI lineage: Bacteria > Bacillati > Cyanobacteriota > Cyanophyceae > Nodosilineales > Nodosilineaceae > Sphaerothrix > Sphaerothrix gracilis. The sequence goes on along the minus strand of NZ_JASATW010000012.1, from coordinate 92,299 downwards.
CTTGCGCGATGGAATTACGTCCAGCGGCCGCATAGCGTTATCAGAAATGCTGTTTTCCACGGCGGCGACCAGCACCCGGAGCTGTACCGGCAGCTTCAGCTGCATAATTAGTTTTGCCAGTCCCAAGACATGGGCCGCACCGCCCATATCTTTTTTCATCATTTTCATGCTGGCCCCAGGCTTGATATTGAGGCCGCCCGTGTCAAAACAAACCCCTTTGCCGACCAGGGTGACTTTCGTGGCTCCAGCTTCTCCCCAGCGCAGCTCAATTAGGCGTGGCGGGCGATCGCTGGCCCGCCCCACCGCATGAACCAAAGGATAGTTTTGCTCTAGGAGTGCCTGCCCGGTCACGACCGTCAGCTTGGCCCCGTAGGTTTCCGCTAGAATCCCGGCGCAGTCCTCTAGATGGGCTGGCCCCATATCGTTGACGGGGGTGTTGATCAAATCTCGAACAAGAAAGGTGGCCGCAACTGCCGCCCTCACATAGTCCTGATCGGCGTTGGGGGGAAACTGCAGTTCAGCCACGGCTTCTGGAGCTGCCTGCTTATACTGATTGAACTGATACTGGCCTAGCTGCCAGCCCAGGCAAAGCTGAGTCGCTTCCTCTGCTGAGAATTCATCGGCTAAGTAATATGTCTGTGCCGGGAGGCTCTGGGCCAAGCTGCCTAGTGTCCAAGTATCCAGAGTGTCGGGCTTCCCGACTAAAATTTTGCCAATACCGCCCTGCTGATCCGGGGTGATGCAGAAAGTCCCAGATTTCGCCTTGAAGTCAGACATTTCTAGCCATTGCTGGCTCTCGGCGTGATGCGTGGCAATATCGGCGGCCCTGATGAAAAAAATCGGAATCGCTTGTGACAAAAGAGCTGTCTCCCAGTAACTTAGTACGTCTACGCTGTATCAGAGTTTATAGCTTCTTAGGGGAGGCTAAGGGTGGCTTCTTCAAATGCCTTAGTGTGTTTCATTTAATCTTCATATAAACTCAAAACTCCCCACCTTAGTCAAGGCAGGGAGTTGAGGCGATCGCCTGTAGTTTTAGACCTTAGCAGTCATAGTAGAGCGCTAGCTCGTAGGGATGAGGCCGGAGCCGCATGGGGTTGACCTCGTTATCAAGCTTGTACTCAATCCAGTTGTTGATGAAGTCTTCAGTGAAGACGCCGCCGACGGTGAGAAACTCGTTGTCGGCTTCGAGGGCCTTGAGCGCATCCAGCAGAGAGCCGGGCGTAGACGGAATCTTAGCCAGTTCTTCCGGGCTGAGGTCGTAGATGTCTACATCCAGAGGATCACCGGGATCAATCTGATTCTTGATACCGTCGATACCGGCGCAAAGCATCGCTGCAAAGGCCAGGTAAGGATTCGAGGTGGCATCGGGGCAGCGGAACTCTAGGCGCTTAGCCTTGGGGCTGTCGCCAGAGAGGGGAATCCGCACAGAGGCCGAACGGTTGCCCTGAGAGTAAGCCAGGTTCACCGGAGCCTCAAAGCCCGGTACTAGGCGCTTATAGGAGTTAGTGGTGGGGTTAGTAAAAGCTAGCAGCGCCGGGGCGTGCTTGAGGATGCCGCCAATGTACCAGAGAGCCGTTTGGCTCAGCCCGGCGTACTTGTCACCGGCGAAGGTGGGTTCGCCGTTGTTCCAGATGGACTGGTGGGTGTGCATCCCAGAACCGTTGTCGTTAAACAAAGGCTTGGGCATGAAGGTGACGGTCTTGCCGTACTTCTTGGCGACGTTCTTGATGCAGTACTTGTAGATCATCAGCCAGTCTGCGGCCTGAACCAGCTCACCGAAGCGGATACCCAGTTCGCACTGACCGCCAGTGGCCACTTCATGGTGGTGCTTCTCGATTGGTACGCCCAGAGACCCCATTGACAGCAGCATTTCAGTCCGCATGTCTTGGGAGGTATCGGTCGGCGCTACGGGGAAGTAGCCTTCCTTGTAACGAGGCTTGTAGCCCAGATTACCGCCTTCTTCAACCTTACCCGTGTTCCAGCGGCCCTCAACGCTGTCCACGTAGTAGTAGGCAGAATGCTCGTTTTGGTCGAAGCGAACGTCATCGAAGATGAAGAATTCAGCTTCGGGGCCGAAGAAAGCAGTGTCACCGATGCCGGTAGAACTGAGATAGTCAACGGCTTTGGTGGCGATCGCGCGGGGGCAGCGCTCATACAGTTCACCCGTACGAGGCTCTTTGATGGTGCAGACCATGCTCAGGGTCGGCTCCTTCATGAAGGGGTCGATCCAAGCCGTGTTTGGATCGGGCACCATCATCATGTCGGACTCGTTGATAGCTTTCCAACCGCGAATGCTGGAGCCGTCAAAAGCCACCCCGTCGGTAAAGCTGCTGGCGTCAATCTGACTCTCATGGACGGTCAGGTGCTGCCAGACACCCGGTAAATCAATAAATTTCAGATCAATTAATTGAATGCCTTCATCTTGAATCTTTTTCAAGATATCTTCTGCAGTAGCCATGAATTACTCCTTGCCGCTAGGTATCGTTATTCTCACAGATGGGGTTAGTGGCCCAGGTAGGGCACCAGATGGCTCAGCGATCGCAGAGATAAGCCTCAGCCGAGATATCTCAATACCGTCACTCAACTCAATCAACCCAATCACTCAGCCAGCGCTTTGACTTCGCCTCTCCACTTGTTCTGACAGCAAGCTGCGCCAGACGCTGTGATCATCTGAATCATCCTATGAATAGGGGTTGGCATAATTTGTATTTTTCGATACAAAACCTATGGCTTTCCCCAGGAAAATGCAGCAATCTCACTGAGATAGCCCGTGTTACCAAGCGGCGGCGTGAAGCTAAAGAATTCTCTAAGAGTATAGAAACTGATAGTTCGGATGACCAGACTACGAGGCTCGTAAGGTGCTAGAACAGTGATCAGTGATTTTCTGTATTTCGCCGTTCATGCAATATCGTCGCTTCGGTCGCACAGAGCTGCAAATGCCCGTATTTTCCTGCGGGGGAATGCGCTATCAACACTCTTGGCAAGACGTGCCTCAGGAGCAAATTCCCCATAAGAACCAGCAGAATTTAGAGGCGACGATTCGACGAGCGGTTGAGCTGGGGATTAACCACATTGAAACCGCTCGCGGCTATGGCACCTCTGAAGTTCAGCTTGGCAGAGTCTTGCCCCAGTTTCCTCGCAGCGAAATCATTGTGCAAACAAAAGTTTCGCCCCAGCCAGATGCCGAGGAGTTCCGGCAGACGGTTGAACAGTGCTTGCAGAATCTGCGACTAGAGTATGTGGACTTGCTGGGATTACACGGCATCAATACGCCGGAAGTATTAGAGCAGAGTATCCGTCCGGGAGGCTGTTTAGAGGTAGCCCGTCAGCTTCAGCGTCAGGGAAAGGTGCGCTCTATCGGCTTTTCTACTCACGGCCCTACCTGGCTGATTCAAGAAACGATTGAAACCGGACAGTTTGACTATGTCAATCTGCACTGGTACTACATTTTTCAGGACAACTGGCCTGCGATCGCTGCCGCTCAGCGCCACGACATGGGGGTGTTTATTATTAGCCCTTCGGATAAGGGCGGCCATCTCTATAGTCCCTCGCAGCGACTGGTAGATCTGTGTGCGCCCCTGAGCCCAATGGTGTTCAACGACCTGTTTTGTCTCAGCCATCCCCAAGTCCATACGCTCAGTCTAGGCGCAGCCCGACCCAGTGATTTTGATGAACATTTAAAGGCACTGCCGCTGTTAGAGCAGGCCGCAGAGATTTTGCCGCCCATTCTGCAGCGTTTGGAGCAGGCGGCGATCGCCCGCTTGGGGGCCGAGTGGCTGCGCACCTGGAAGGTAGGGCTACCTACGCCGGAAAATACGCCAAAAAATATCAACATTCCCGTAATTTTGTGGCTGCGCAATCTGTTAGAAGCCTTTGACATGGAAGAGTACGGTCAGGCCCGCTACAATCTGCTGGGCAATGGCGGGCACTGGTTTCCAGGCGGCAAGGCGGACAGCTTAGAAACGGTTGATTTGAGCCAGTGTTTAGCTCAAAGTCCTCACGCTGATAAAATTCCGGCTTTGTTGGCCGATACCGATCGCCGTTTGGGCGGCAAGGCGGTGCAGCGTCTCTCTCGCTCCTGAGTATGTCATCCAAGCTGCAACTTTTCGGATAGCGGGCGGTGCCTACGCTACTAGAATGACCGGCATGAGAATGGAGGTTGGCTAATAACGGAAAACTCAACAGAAGCCCTGCCGATGTTGGGTTGCGCTATGCTCAACGCCAACCTGCAAAAGCTCCAATTAAAGCTCCAATTTTAGCTGTGTCGCGCCGCTACCGATGCCCCAATTGAAAAATCAAAACCTGATAGGCATGACCATTGCCTTAACTTCACCCTCTTTACCCTTTGAGGCCGCTGCCGGAGTTGGTGGGCACGATGTAGCGCTGCAGAGCCACGAACACTAGAATGATCGGCGCGACGGAAATGACCGAGCCAGCGGCAATTTGTCGCCAGTCATCTCCAGAAAGCCCTCCCGCCAGCTTAGCTACGCCTAGCGGCAGGGTATACATTTCAGGGCGATCGAGGACGATCAGCGGCCAGAGAAAGTCGCTCCAGGAGCCAATCAGCACGAAGATAGCCAGGGTTACCAGGGCCGGGCGCACTGCCGGAATCATCACGTTCCACCAGATACCCAGCTCGCCGCAGCCATCCATGCGGGCAGCTTCCTCTAGCTCCTTAGGTACTCCCTGAAATGCCTGCCGCAGCAAAAAAATACCAAAGGCCGACGCCAAGGACGGAAAGATAATGCCCAGATAGGTATTCCGTAGCCCAAGCTGCACCGTCAAAACGTACAGCGGAATCATCACGATCTGAAACGGAATCATGATGGTGGACACGATGATAGAAAAAATGACCTCTCGCCCGCGAAAAGACAGACGGGCTAAGGGATAGGCGGCTAGGGCACAGAACAGCAAATTGAGCACCACCGTCAGCCCCGCTACCAGGGTGCTGTTAAAAAAGTAGCGGCCAAAGGGGTTAGCCTGCCAAACTGCCACGAAGTTCTGCAAGGTGGGCTGGCGGGGAATGAACTGGGGCGGAAACTGAAAAATATTTTCAGTGGGAGACTTGAAGGCGGTGCTGATCAGCCACAGCAGCGGCAGCAGCATAATCAGCGCGATCGCGCTCATCAGAGCGTAGGTGCCTACGCGCCGCCAAAAGAACTGTCTTGACGTTGGAGAAGAGCGCATAGCCACTAGCCAAACAGCCGCTCCTGCAGCAGCCAGAAGCCAGCAAAGGATTCAGCTTCTGGCGAAGACTGCACTGCTACAAAGTGAACCTGGTTGGCGGCCTGCTTAGCCTGCTCGAAGTTTTGGGCTTCGGTTTGGGCCTTAGGCGTATTGAGATTGGCTAGAATCCAGCTCTCGGTGGTGCCGGTTTCGAGCAGAAGCTGAGCGGGCTGAGGGGCGGGGCTAGCGTTGAGGTAGGCAAGCTCTAGGCCCGACATCCAGCCAGCCAGGGGCAGCGCCCTGGGTGAAAAAATAATCACGCCGGGAATGCGCTGATCCGGGGAGACGCCAACCATCTCCAACGGAAAGGCTTCGCCAAAGTCAATTTCCCACTCAGGCATATCGGCAAAGTCTTGCGCCGTTAGGGTAACAAAGGCCCACTGCTGACCTACCAGGGCGTCAGGTAGGGCTTTAGGCGCAGGAGGCGGAGCACTGACGACGGGGTTAGTGGAGGGCTGATAGCCCGGTTCCTGCGGATAAACCGCTGCCTGACGCTGCTCTAAAAGCTGCTGCAGGGCTAGGGTACGACGGCTGGGCTTGGCCGCGATATTGAGCGCATTGCAGGCCCGCTCAATCATGGCCTGCATCGCATAGCGAAAGAAGCGGATCCGGCTGGGGGGGGCAGGGGCCTGCGCGATCGCTTCCTCAATGGCGGCCTGAAGCTGAATGGAATTGACTTCGGTGTTGGATAGAAACTTGCTGTACTGAAACAGGTCTTTATGAGGCGAATTGACGCCCTGAGCGCCTTCTACAATCAGCACTTCCCAAAGCTTTTTACCGCGCTCGTCCACGATGGGGCGTGAATAAAAATCGAGTTCCCAAACGGTACCCATAGCTTAAATATCGGCCTCGGCCAGAACCTTACTGATTGACTGTAGGCGATTTTCCGCATCTGCCATCAGCTCATCCTGCTTTTGCAGCATTTCACCCGGAAACTTTTCCAGCACCTTGGTTGAAAGCGAAATACGGCGGTTAGTTTCGTCTACGTTGACCACAACGGCTTTAATGGCCTGCCCGACCTGAAACAAATTAGGCAGCGAATCGACGTAGTTTTTGCTGACCTGATTAACGTGCAGCAGCCCCGTGACGCCGTCAAATTCAATAAAGACGCCGAAGGGCTTGATATTGGCGACTGTGCCTTCAATGAGCTGACCGAGTTCGAGGCGGCTCATTCTGGCCGAGCGGGCGGCGATGCGCTCCGACAGCACCAGCTTATTCGCTTCGGGCGAGACATCTAGAAAAGCCACCGTCAGGGTTTGTCCTACCAGGCTTTCTAAATCGTCGATTCGTACCGCTAAATGCGATCGCGGAATAAAGCCCCGCAGACCGTCCACATCAGCTAGAACGCCGCCTTTGTTGGTTCCGTTGACAGTAACTTGCAAAGTCTCATTGGCTTCCTGCATTTCGCTGAGGCGCTGCCAAAGCTGCTTGAGCTGCATCTCACGAATTGACAGAATTACCTGACCGTCGGCATTTTGATCCCGAATGATCAAAAACTGGCCGGCTTCCTCTAGAGGCAGAATTTCCGGCAGCTCAGCCGGCGTAATCTTTTTCAGTGAGGCTTCTTTTAGCGGTAGGAACGCCGCTGCCTTGCCGCCAATATCTACGTAGGCCCCTTGGTCTGTATGGCTAAAGACCGTGCCACGCACCACGCTACCTTTCTGAAACTGATAGTCGTGCTGCTCTAAAGCCTTGGCAAAATCTTCTGCAGAAAAACTCAAACTGGCCTCCGGCAATCAAATTAGTCATAGTCAGTTTTTCAACTATAAAGCAACTTGAGGAGAGCGAGAGGAGTTGTGTCGTCAACAAGCTGCGTCAAAAATCGCCCGCAAGTGACCTGAGAATAAAAGAAATGAGGTGAGAATGACAGAAATTCAGCCGCTAAGCCGGAGCCGAATCCTCATAGTTAAGAGTCATGAAGCCTTCACCTGCAGAATTCAGCCATCGGAAAGCCTGCTATAATCCCCTCTCATGCAGTAGTGAGAAGAGGACGTTATGGCAGACTGGCAGCAGGTTTCAGGGGGAATCGCCGCGCCTAAGGGCTTTCGTGCTGCAGGGATTAAAGCGGGGCTAAAGCCGTCGGGTGCTTTGGACTTGGCGCTAATTGTCTCAGATACCGATGCGATCGCGGCGGGTGTGTTCACCACCAGCCAGGTAAGAGCTGCCTGCGTAGACTACTGCCGTGAGCGCCTAGAGGAAAAAGCTGTCGCTCGCGCTATTCTCTGCAATGCGGGTCAGGCCAACGCCTGTACGGGTACCCAGGGCTGGCAGGATGCGATCGAAAGTGCTGAGGCTTTGGCGGCGGCGCTGGCGGTGCCAGCCAGTTCCATTTTGATTGCTTCTACAGGGGTCATCGGCCAGCGGATCAAAATGGAGCCGCTAAAGCGGGCGATGCCGGAACTGGTCGATGCCGCCTCTGTGGCCGGAGCTGAGACGGCTGCCAAAGCGATTTTGACCACTGACCTAGTGCCTAAGTCAATTGCTTTAGAAACCCGCCTCGGCGATCGCCCGGTACGGATTGGCGGCATTGCTAAAGGCTCTGGCATGATTCATCCCAATATGGCGACGATGCTGTCCTTTATCACCTGTGATGCTAGCGTTTCCCATCAGCTTTGGCAGGACATGCTGAAGCGTGCCGCCGATCGCAGCTTTAACCAAATCACCGTAGATGGCGATACCAGCACCAATGACTCACTCATCGCCTTAGCCAACGGCCAGTCTCGCACCCCCGCCATCACTGAAATGGGGCCAGAAGCGAAAAAGATAGAGGCCATGCTGACGGAGGTTTGTATTTACTTAGCCAAGGCGATCGCCCGCGATGGAGAAGGAGCTACCTGCCTGGTGGAAGTCAGCGTTGCCGGAGCGGTTAATGATGCTGCCGCCCAGCTTGTGGCCCGGACAGTGGCCGGATCTTCTTTAGTCAAATCAGCTATTTTTGGCCGCGATCCCAACTGGGGGCGGATTGCCGGAGCCGCAGGGCGAGCCGGGGTGCCTTTTGAGCAGGAGGAGCTAAAGGTGATGCTGGGCGATCTGCTGCTGATGGAGCAGGGACAGCCCCAGCCCTTCGACCGGCAGGCTGCCAATGCCTATCTGAAGCAGGTGGCTGCAGGGGAATATCTAACGCCGGATAATACGGTCAACATTCAAATCAGCATTGGTAACGGACCCGGGAAAGGAACTGCCTGGGGCTGCGACCTCAGCTACGACTATGTGCGCATCAATGCGGAATACACAACTTAGGTGAGTAAATCCCTACCTGAGTGAAGACCTCTTTGAACACACTGGGCTCCTATAATGAGCCTAGTGTAAATATTTGTAACGGGGGCTGCTATGAACGCACCGAATCTCGAAGAACTTTCCACTCAGTTAGAGAGCGACAATTCTAAGGATCGGATGCTGGCGCTGGCAGCACTGCGCCGCGTCTCGGCCACTGACGCAGCTCCCTTAATTAGGAAAGTTGTTGAGAACGAAAAGAACTTGCAGGTGCGATCGATGGCGGTGTTTGCCCTGGGAGTGAAGCCTGACGAGAAAACCTATGACGTACTGGTCAATATTTTAGAGAGCGATCCGGACTATGGTATCCGGGCTGATGCTGCTGGTGCACTGGGCTACTTAGAAGATCCCCGTGCTTTTGAAGCTTTGTCCCATGCTTTCTACGAAGAAACAGACTGGCTGGTGCGCTTTAGTGCGGCAGTCTCTCTAGGCAACCTGAAAGACCCCCGCGCCCACGACATTTTAATCGAAGCGCTCAACAGCGACGAAGTCGTCATGCAGCAGGCAGCGATCGCGGCTTTAGGCGAAATCAAAGACACCAGCGCCGTCGAGGATATTCTCAGGTTTGCTCAATCTGAGGACTGGCTAGTACGACAGCGCCTAGCCGAAGCCCTAGCAAACTTGCCCAGTGAAAAAACTGAACCCGCCCTCAAGTTTCTAGAGCGCGATCCCCATCCCCAAGTATCGGCAGCGGCTCGCATTTCCCTAGAACGTTTAGCCAACAGCGAAGCCAGTCACGAATAGATAGTCGTGCTCTCCACCGACGGTTCTAGTGGCGCGACACAGCTAAAATGAAGAATGAAGTAGGGTGCTGTATAGCCCGAAGGGCATAGTAGAAAAGCGCAGCGTAACGCACCGAATCCAAGGGTTTTAGCCTATTGATCATTTGCACCATTTGAGGCGTGTCAGCCCACTAGTCTCTGATATCTCATTTATGCCAAGGCAGGGCAGGTGTTTAATTGTCTACTGCCTCATCCACCAATCGTTTAGGTATTGCTGAATCAAGGCATAATCTGGCGTCAGATTCCTGAGTTCTCGCGAAGAACTCAGGGATTTTAATTTGTTAAGTAATCGCTTTTGCTAATCTTGACAAAGCAATTTTGTTCAAGACAAATAGTTTTCCTGCTCGTTACGCTCTAGAAAACCACTACACAAGTCAATATTTTGGTGCAGTTGATGACCCACAAGGTTTTCTGGGAAAATCCCTATCTCACAGATTTATCTACTAAAGTTACGAAGGTTGAAGGGCCTGACATAACGGTTAAAGAGACTATCTTCTACGCATTTTCGGGAGGTCAGGAGAGCGATTTTGGTGCAATCGGGGGCTATCAAGTTCTACGAGCAACCAAGCAAGAAAAGACAATTGTTTATACTCTGGGAAATAGTCATCACTTGAAGCCTGGCGATTCTGTCAGAATGAGCATTGACTGGCCACGACGCTATAGGCTGATGCGTCTACACTTTGCCGCAGAAGTCGTGCTGGAACTGATTTATAGCACGCTTCCTGGTATTGAAAAAATAGGAGCTCACATTTCTGAACGCAAAGCGAGAATAGAGTTTTTATGGCCTCACAGTCTGGCGGAAATACTCCCCCAAATCCAAGCCGATGCCAATCAGCTCGTTAAATCTGATCAAGCTGTTATTAGCGCTTTTAGCGATGAAAAAGCTGAACAACGATACTGGAAAGTAGATGGGTTTGCCCAAGTTCCGTGTGGCGGTACCCACATTAGAAAAACTAGCGAAGTCGGCGAAGTGAGGCTAAAGCGAAAAACTGGCGGTAAAGGCAAAGAAAGGGTTGAAATTTATATCAGCGATCAGGTTAGAGAAGATAGCTCCTTTAACTAGGATGAGGCAAAAGCCTGCAGGTAGCGCTGACAAAGCGATCGCGGCCCGCTAAATCGTAATGAAGCTGGATTTGCTCATAGCTGTTTGTTGCCAACAGAATTTCTGATACGGCCTGTCCCTGTCCCTGCATGATTTCGACCAGCCATAAACCACCCAACTGCAGGTAGGAAGGCGCGACCGTTGCTAAGTGGCGAATGCAGTCTAGGCCATCTTTGCCGCCATCTAAAGCCAGGTGGGGTTCGTGGCGCGTGACTTCAGGCTCTAGGGCTAAGACGGTGTCGGAGGGGATATACGGTGGGTTAGAGATCAGTCCTGCAATCTGGCCTTTAAGCTTCTTTGCCGGTTCTAGCCAGGCTCCCTGCAAAAACTGGATGCGATCGCCCAAACTGTTTCTGGCCGCATTTTCCTGGGCGATCGCCACCGCTTTGGCACTGACATCGGTAGCAATAATCTCAGCCTGGGGAAATAGAGTCGCTAGCCCCAAAGCGATCGCCCCGCTGCCTGTACCCAGATCAATCCAGAGGCCACTGCGAAGCTGCGCGGCCATAGGACTTTGAGCAACTAACTCGGCAGCAATTTCAACTATCAGCTCAGTCTCCGGACGGGGAATGAGCACATCTGGCGTTACCCGCAGCGTCAAGTCCCGCCAGCATACCTGACCGACTAAGTACTGGACTGGAACGCGATCGCCTACGCGTTGCTGCCAGAGATACTTGAGTTCTGCTAGGGAGCGATCGCAGTTAACCTGAGATTTTTCTTTAAAGGTAGCCAGCCGCAGCGCCAGGGCATCTAGCCCCGTCACCGCTCGTAAAAGCCAGTCAGCTTCGGCGGGATCGATCGCGTTTTGGGACGCTTGCTGACGCGCTGTTTGCCACCAGTTCCAAAGCTCGGCTCCGACAATGAACGGCATCGCTCAGTTTACAAAACCCGCAGCAGGCTAGGAACGTCCAAAATTTCCTTAAAGGTACGAATTTCTTCTAAGGCCCGCTGTAGGTTGCCCTCTTGAACTTCGTGCGTTACCACCACAATCTCAGCCAGTTCTTTCTGGCGGCTAATCTGTACCACTGACTCAATGCTGACATCATGCCAGCCAAAGCAGGTACCCAGCTTGCCAATCACGCCCGGCTGGTCATTGGCAATTACTCGCACGTAAAAGCGGCTGATTAAGTCTGCTAAGGGGCTAATAGTGCAGTAGTGCTGGTGGCTACAGGCTAGGAGGGGATTGAGTTCCTCTGGCTGCTTCGCCGTACCGCCAATTTTTAGCGTCGCCACGATATTCAAGATGTCTGACACGACGGCGCTAGCGGTAGCTCCTTGGCCTGCCCCCGGTCCCTGAAACATGACCTGACCTAGCGGCTCCCCTTCTACCAGAATGGCGTTAAACACATCGTTGACGCTCGCTAGGGGATGGTCGGTCGGCACCAGAGTCGGATGCACCCGCACCTGCAGCTGATCAGGCTGATCGGAATCGGTAGTGGCCTGACGCCGGGCGATCGCCAGCAGCTTAATCACAAAACCTAGGGTCTTGGCATAGTTAATGTCAGCCGCACTGACTTGGCGAATCCCTTCACAGTGAACCTCGGAGCGCTCAATCCGTCCGCCAAACGCCAAGGAAGCCAAGATCGCAATTTTGTCGGCTGCGTCTAAGCCATCTACATCCGCGGTGGGATCTGCTTCCGCGTAGCCTAAGCGCTGGGCATCCGCCAGAATTGGCTCAAAATCGCCGCCCTCTCGCTGCATTCGGGTGAGGATGTAGTTGGTGGTGCCGTTGATAATGCCTGTGACGGCACTGATGCGGTTGACTCCTAATGCCTGCTTCAGCGGCTGAATCACCGGAATGCCGCCGCCCACGGCAGCCTCTAGCAGCACATAGACGCCTGCTTTGTTGGCAGCTGTAAAAATTTCGTCGCCGTAGCGGGAAATCACGGCTTTATTGGCAGTTACAACGTGCTTACCGTGGGCGATCGCCTGTAGGATGAGTGACCTCGCCGGTTCTAGGCCGCCAATTAGCTCGACGATGATGTCAATTTGGGGATCGGCAGCGATCGCTTCTAGATCGGTAGTGAGCAGATCTGGGCTGATGGCGATCGCACGTGGCTTATCTGGCGATCGCACTCCAATACGCGCGATCGCCATCTCTTGCAAAAGGGGATGCCGCCCCGCTATGTTCAGCAAAATCTCGGCGGTGCCGGTACCGACCGTCCCCAATCCTAATAGACCGATCTGAAATGCCAAAGTGATTCCCTATGCTTTTTGTCTCTATGCCAACAATTGTAGGGGTTTAAAGCTGACAACCAAAAACCAGGAGACATGGCCTCCTGGTCTGGTTGGTATCAATTGAGCGTTGCTGCCTAGAGTCGGGTAGGCATTACCTCCCGACTAGTCAATAAACCTAGTAGGTTTCAACGTGCCAGCGATGGGCCTTCTTCATCTGACGCTGGTAATCGCTCCAGTCAATGCCTTCCTTCGCCGCCTCAGCGCCTAGAGCGGCATCGATGCCGTCTTCCATGCCCTTCAGACCACAAATATAGGTGTGGGTGTTGGGCTGCTGAATCATCTTCCACAGCTCTTCAGCATGTTCAGCCACGCGGTGCTGAATATACATTCTGCCGCCCTCAGCATTTTGCTGCTCCCGGCTAATGGCGTAGGTGAGGCGGAACTGGTCAGGATACTTGGACTGTAAATCCTCTAGTTCTTCCTTATAAAGAATATTAGGCGTTTTCGGAATACCGAAAATGAGCCAGGCTTTACCCTTGAACTCATAGTCGTTGATTTGGCGCTCCTCTTCCTTGAACATACGCCATAGATAGGCTCGGAAAGGCGCAATTCCTGTTCCTGTTGCCATCATGATGACGTTGACATCGGGATCGTCAGGCAGGAGCATTTCCTTACCCACTGGCCCCGTAATCTGTACTTTTTGCCCTGGCTCCATGTCGCAAAGGAAGCTAGAACAGACGCCGTAAACCGTTTCGTCAGTTTCCGGGTGCTGATAAACTAGCTGCCGCACGCAGAGAGAAACAGTTTTGTCGTCTAGGTCATCTCCGTGCTGGGTTGAGGCAATTGAGTAGAGGCGCAGCTTGTGGGGCTTGCCATTTTCATCTTCCCCATCGGGAATAATGCCAATGCTCTGCCCTTCTAAGTAGTGCAGATCACCTTCGGATAGATCGAACTTCAGGTGACGAACGGTACCAATACCTCCTTCGCCTACAAGCTCATCGTTAGAAAGGCATTTACCCACATAGGGATTTTTAGGTTTGTAGATATTAACGGGAATATCTTTTTTGGCTTTAGGCTTAGCTTGAGTCATAGACTGTTTAGATTCTCCTGCTGCCGCAGATTTGGACTCGGCTGTAGATGATGCCTTGCCGTTCATAGAATCGCCGTCTAAGGGACGAATGCTGACAATTTTGCCACCCATCCGCGTGATTCGCTGCATCTCTTGATTCATGCGGCTATAGGGCACCTTGAATGAAATAGTGCCGCTATTACGAATCTCATAGTTCATCTTGTCGGTTTCAGAGTTCTGATGAAGCCCTTCTACCTCGTAGATGAATATTCTATTCCCAGCTATGCTATTGGCGCTGCTGCCGACTACGCTTTGATTGTACATTTCTGATTCGTCAATCTTTAGATCTAACTGAATGCGATAGTAGCGGCAATTTGGCCCTATCCATCGCAGACTTGACTCAACAGTGCTTAGATATTTGAATCTAAATACTGAATTGCCGATTTTTACCTAGCGTAGCACTGTAAGGGGGCCTAAACCCACTGAAACACAACCCTTAGCGATAGCACGGTGAGACTCTATCAGTAGCAAAAACACCATTTCTAGCCGTACCCTTAAAATCTAACGACAAAATTTGTTTCAGAACTGTTGCTTTTGAATCATTTTTAGAGAGGTTTTTGAAAAGGTTGCAGCCAGTCTGCTGGTTTGGGGGGGATAGCAGTTTTGCAGACGGGGTAATTTTAAGCAGAAAGATTTTGGGCCGCTACGCTATGGTGAAGCTAGTAATGGAGTTGGCGTCATGGCTTTGTCCCTGCACCCCAAAGTTGAACAGCGGCTGCGGCAAAACCCTTGGCTAGTCTCGATTATTGAGCATCTTAGCCAACATCCCAACAGCCCGCCTAGCCTGGATTATAGTCAGGTGGCTGAAGATAGTTACTACACAGTTTGTGGTCGTCGTATTGTCTGCTGGGAAGGACTGGCTACTCTGCTACAGCTTGATATTCGCCAGCCTTACGCTTCCGGGCTGCTAGAGCTAACTATTCGTGGCACCGAATCAGAGGGGCTAGTCGTTGGCGCTTTGCTAAATCTTACCTGGTCGTTGGAGCCTAATTTCCGGGCTAAGCGCGATCGCCGTCCCCAAGTTTGCCGGGGCTGTGTTAACTATCACGGTCAGGTTTATGGCGGCAACTTTCTCTGCTGTGCGATCCATCCTGCGGGGCCGCCTGCCGAGGTCTGTCTTGATAGAGAACGGGTCTAAGCGGGGTCTATTGCAGGCTTGGCTTAGTCCTTGGCGCTAGTTCTGGGCAGAGTAACGGTGACGGTTGTGCCTGCTCCAAGCTGGCTTGCAAGCTGGATCTGACCATAATGGTTGTCTACAATCAGCTTGGCGATCGCCAGTCCTAGCCCCGAACCCGAATGACGCTGACGGCCTCTAGCTCGATCGGCCCGGTAAAAGCGATCGAAGACGTGGGGCAAGGCGTGGGGTGAAATGCCTTCGCCAGTGTCCTGCACCCTGACCTGCAGTTTGGGCTGACCATTGTGCCGAAGCGGCAGCAGCTCCAGCGTAATCGTTCCGTCTGCTAGGGTATGCTGCAGGGCATTGCCGACGAGATTTGTAAAGAGCCGAATGAGCTGATCGCGATCGCCCTGTAGGCTCAAATCTGCGGCTTCAACCGCTAGCTGGCTGGATGCGGTGACGCTCTCTGGTAGCCGGTAGACTAGCTGAACTGATTTGTCTAACGCGATCGCCTGCTGTTCTTCAATGACTTCAGCCAAAAGCTGATCGAGCTGAACTGTTTCTCGCCGCAGCGGCGCTAGGCCGCTTTCTTGGCGGGTGAGGAACAGCAGGTCGTCCACCAGTCGGCCTAGCCGCCGTGTCAGCCGCTCAATCACCTGAAGCTGCCCCTGCTGAAACTGCAGATCCGGCTCTGGATCGGCCAGCGCTACCTGTACGTTGGTCTGAATCACGGCAATCGGATTGCGCAGCTCATGGGAGGCATCTGCCGTAAACTGCTTGAGCTGCTGATAGGACTCTTTCACCGGAGCGATCGCTAGACCCGACAGAAACCAGCCAATTGCCGCTACGGCTCCCACCATCAGGCTGATGCCGAGTCCTAGATCTAAGATGAGCTGGCGGGTCGGCTTTGTGACTTCAAACCAGGGATGGCTCACCCGCAGATAGCCTAAAATCTGACTGCCTGATTGCACCCGCTGGGTGATCTGCCGCAGCAGATACTCCTTCGTTAGCCGCACTGTTTCGCCTTGAGGATTGACGTGCAGCGGTAGGCGGGGCGGCTCTGAGAAAGTAGACCACAGCAGCTCTCCGGTGGGGCTAAACCACTCCAAATCAATCCGATCGTCCTCGGCGGGCTGATGGCTATCTCGAAAAGTCGCCTCTACGTTTACCCGTAGCGGTGGCTCAACTACGCCAATAGAGGTGAGTACCCGCCCGCTGTCTTCACTGAGCTCAATGACCAGCGATCGCCGCACCACCTCAATCACGTGATTGAGGGTATCGTCTACCCGCTCCACCAGCGTTGTGCGCACGTAGAGATAGAAGCCGCTGGCAAACAGCAGCAGCAGGATAGCCGTTACCGTGGTATACCACAGCGCTAAACGGCGACGTGTTGCTTGAAACATAGAAATTCACAGGAAGACCGCAAAGATTAAGAGCGATATTGGCGTTACCTGCAAACCATAGCGCATCTGATTTGGTCTACTGCGACGCTGCCAAAATCATCCTCAAACCCTTGTGAATTCCCTAGATAAGACCTGTTGATCTGCTTGTTCTTCCTCTCTGTGGGTCACGCTAAGATAGGGGCATTGAATTTGGGCGATGTATGCATCCGGCTCATTCTCCCCGTCCGCCTCAGGAAACCCTGCCGACCATGTACGATCTTCCCAGCGAAGATCCAGAGGAGCCGGGATTGCCAGACGAATTTCATGCTTTTCAACCGCAGCTATTACGGGAAACTTTTCAGCCCGCTAGCTACCCTCTCGATCAGGTCTTCATCGGTACTGACATCAATCTTTACTACGAAAGTCGTCATCCTCTTTGGCACAAGCGTCCAGACTGGTTCGTCTGCTTGGGGGTAGCCGCCGCCGCTCGTCAGGAGGAGTTGCGTTGGAGCTATGTCATCTGGCAAGAAGGGGTTGCACCCTTTTTAGTTTTGGAACTGCTCTCACCGGGAACAGAAGCAGAAGACTTGGGCCAAACTCTACGAGAAGTTAGCCAGCCACCAACTAAGTGGGAAGTCTATGAGCGCATTTTGCGTATTCCCTATTACGTTATTTTTGACCGCTACACCAATCAGCTTCGAGCCTTTAGCCTGCTCCCCACCCGCTATCGGGAAATTGACCTGCCCGATCAGCGCCTTTGGTTTGAAGAAGTAGAGCTAGGCTTAGGCATTTGGCAGGGGCGCTATCAGGGGGCAGAAGGTCACTGGCTCAGATGGTATGACACGGCTGGGCGCTGGATTGCAACCCCTAGCGAGCGAGCCGAGCAGGCCCAGCAGCAGGCTGAGCAAGTCCAGCAGCAGGTTGAGCAAGCCCAGCAGCAGGCTGAGCAAGCCCAGCAGCAGGCCGAGCAGGAAAGACAGCGAGCTGAGCGACTCGCTGAGCAACTGCGGGCGCTGGGGATTGATCCTAGCTGAGTTGACCTGAGCTGCAAGGCCGAAAATTTGTGGAGTGCTGCGATGTCGCTCCGTTCAACAATCTATGAGCCTGGAAGCACCTCAATTTATCTTTTGCTTTTTAGACGGCGTGGGTTTGGGCGAGCGGCAACCCGGTAATCCGTTCGCGGCAAAAGCTGTTATGCCTTTTCTGACAGCACTGCTGGGTTGTCAGCTCGTTGCCGATGCTCAGGTGGAGCAATCAAATCTGCTGCTAAAACCTATTGATGCCTGTCTGGGCATTCCGGGCCTGCCGCAAAGTGCGACCGGGCAAACAGCGCTCTATACCGGATGCAATGCGTCTCAGTTCTTGGGGCGGCATCTATCAGCCTTTCCGGGCGGCTCGCTGCGATCGCTAATTGCAGCGAGCGGTCTGTTCAAGCAAGTTCAAGCCTTGGGCGGCAAGGTGGCTCATGCCAACTTGTATTCGACTGCTTATTTTGAGGCGATCGCCCAGCGACGGCTGCGCTATTCGGTGGGTACGCTGCTGAGTCTGACAGCCAAGGTGCCGTTTCGGTTACAGCCGGCGTATGAACGGGGCGAGGCTATCTTCTGGGATATTACCGGCGACTTGGCACTGCAGCGCGGGATTACGGCCCCGGCCATCTCGCCGCAGGAGGCCGGACGCAGGTTAGCCCTGCTGGGGGGACAACATCAGGTCACGCTGTTTGAGTGCTACCTGACTGACTTTGCAGGGCACGGGCAAGACTGGCAGCAGGCGCTACAGGTGCTGCAGCGGGTAGATACTTTTTTGGCCGGTTTAGTTGAAACGCTGCCAGCAAACGTCACCCTGGTTCTCAGCAGCGATCACGGTAATCTTGAAGATCTTGGGACTAAGCGACATACGCTCAATCCAGTCCCCCTGCTAGTAGTTGGCAATCAGGCAAAAGCCTTTAGTGAGGTTCAGGCGATTACCGACATTACGCCTCAAATGGTGTCTCTGATTCAGCGATCGCAGTTGGCGAAAGCGGCAGCTTCACGGTTACGGTAATGTCCTGACCGGGATGACTCTCAATTTTCAGACTGCCGTTCTGTAGTTCAGCCAGCCTTTGGGCGATCGCCAGTCCCAGCCCTAATCCCTGCTGCTCGTAATAGTCGCGGTCAAACTGGCAGTAGGCATGGACGTTGTTAATCTGCTCGCTGGTCATGCCTCGCCCCTGATTTTTGAATGTGAGTAACAGCCAGTCTGGCGTATTTTCACAGCTAATTTGTACGCGATCGCCAGAACCTGAAAACTTAAAGGCGTTTTCGCTCAGCTCATCCACAATTTTGCTGAGGCTAAGCGGGCTGCACATCAGCTCATCTTGGGACTGCATATTCAGCTCTAAATCAGCTAAACGACCAGCTTTTTCAGCCTGCTGCTGAGCGTGTAGGACTATCAGGTTAGCCGGCATACAGGGCTGCATCTGCAGCATGAGCAAGTCTGGCGAGTTGCCGATTAGATGGCTGAGCCTGCCGTAAAGCAAGAACTTTTCAATCAGATTTTCTAGGCGGGCGGCTGAAGTGAGAATACAGTCGGCAATTTCAACTACCTCGGCTGGATTTTGAGCGATCGCTGGCATCTTTAAAAGCTGGGTGAATCCGGTGATGCCATGTAGCGGCGTGCGCAGTTCGTGGGGCAGGGTGGTTGATAGGCTGCTGCGTAAAGAATCTAGCGCCTGCTTTGAAAAAGTTCGCAGAGCTACCTGCTTCTCTAAGCGGGCCTTGAGCGCCTGAATCAGCTCATCGGGCGTAAAGGGCTTGGTTAAATAGTCATCCGCGCCCAGTTCCATGCCGCGACGCTGATCGGCTTTGGCGGTTTGAGCCGATAAGAAAATGAAAGGCGTCATTGCCGTCGTCGGATGCTGCCGAATTGCCCGTAGCACTTCATAGCCCGTCATTTGGGGCATGGCAATATCGCACAGAATCAAGTCAGGAAGCAGGCTTTGGGCCAGTTGAATACCGTCTTGTCCGCTAGCTGCAGTGATAACTTTGAATCCAACTGCGGTCAATATATCGGTAGTGACTTCTCTTGCTGTAATCTGGTCGTCAATTACGAGAACGGTCGTCATCACGGTAAACGGACGTTAAGAAAAAAGCCTTTAAGATTTGGCCCGAATGCAGCTACGGACTGAATTGGACTTGTAATGGCATCTTCTCACCTCTGATTGCAGCGTATTGTTCATCAAATCTATTACCGGGCCAGAAATCGCTGCTTGAGACGGTTCGCGAGCATGGCGGCTTCCGGAATCTGCAGCAGAGTAGCTCCTAGCAAAAAGCTGCCTAATCCCAAACAACTGGCGATCGCAAGCTGTAAAAGCTGAATCAAAATCCCCTCAGTACCCAACCATGTTTCTAAACCATAGCGAACCCCCCAGCAAATTACCCCGGCGATCGCGCTGCATAAGAATAGTCCCAAGACGGGGCGGGCCCAGTCCAGCCAGGGCAGACCATTGAGGCGGCGATCGAGCAAAATCAGCATCAGCACCATAGAAACAATATTGACCCCAACCGTTGCCAGCACTAGCCCCGGTGCGCCCAACCAGGTAATTAAAAGGTAGTCCAGCAGCGCATTCAGAAAAATGTTAAAAATACTGATGCGAAACGGCGTTTCGCCATCTCCCAGCGCATAGAAAACTCGCACCAGCACGTCGCGGCCTAGATATACAAACATGCCAATGCCATAAGCCACCAGCAGCGAAGTCACGACTTGAGAAGCTTCTTGATCAAAAGCGCCCCGCTCATAAACCACCCGCACAATGGGCAGCGCCAGAGTAATCATCAAAGCGCTCAGGGGCAGCATGGTCAGAGCCGTAAACAGAAGTCCTTGGCGAATACGTCCCTTGAGTTCCGGCCAGTTTTCTGGAGCCGCTAAGCGGGAAAAGATCGGTAAGAACGGCACCAGGATGACATTGGAAATGATGCCTAATGGGGTCTGCACCAGCAGGTTGGCATAGCCCAGAGCTGCCGCTGTCTGGGGAAGGTAAGAGGCAAAAAACAGATCGGTATAGACATTAATCTGCATCATGCCAGAAGAGAACGTTGCTGGCCCCAAAATTTTCAGCACGTCCCGGACGCCGGGTTCTTGAATATTGAAGCGTAGCCTCAGAGTCCCTAGCCCCGATCGCCATAGCGCCGGTACCTGTACTAGCCACTGCAGCACTGCCCCCGCCAGAGTCCCCACGGCCAGCACTGCTCCCCCTAGCATGGCGTACTGCGGCGCGGTGATTTCGCTGCCCAGAGACAGGGCTAAAATTCCCAGGCCAATTAGAACGGTCAGGCTGGAAAATAGCGGGCTGATAGACGGTAACCAATACTGATCGGCGGCGTTGAGGGTGCCAAAGCCAATGCCAATCAGTCCGGCGAAGAAGGCCATCGGGGCCATGATCCGCAGCTGCTGCACCGCGATCGCCCTAGCTTCTAGCCCTACTGCCGTTTCACTCAGTCCCCGCGCCAGCAGGTCAATCAGCGGTCCGGCAAAAAGAACAATCAAAATCGTAACTACTAGCAGTGCCACGCCAATCAGCGTTGTGATGGTTTCTACCAGCGGCGCAATCTCTTCTTTCTTGCGCTTGGCTACGACGCTGACAATAGCGCTATGAAACGGGCCGTTGATGCCCCCTAGCAGCACCAGCAAAAAGCCCGGAATCACGTAGGCAAAGCTATAGGCATCGGCAACGGGGCCGACGGCAAAAGCAGCCGCAATGCCCTGCTGTCGCAGTAGGCCAAAAATCTTGCTGACCAGGGTGGCGATCGCCACGATGCCGGCAATTCCCGCTAAAGAACGGGCAGGCTTAGAAGGCTCTGACACAGAAAATCACAATTTGTAACAGGGACTGATCCATTTAACCCCATTCCAGGACAACACACTATTTTCAAGGGATCGCTCTGCCTGCACTGCCAGTCGCCACGCCCCCATCAGAGCCAACTTGCTTCGCAAGATACCTCATTTGCAGCTTGACATTGCTAAGATCGCAAAAATTGGTATTTTGCCTGATTGCATAGCGCTTATCCAGCTAGCAGTACAGTTCCGGTAATCAAGGTCTGAATATCGACAGCGATCGCTCGTGAGCTAGCGCCTGCTCTAATTCAGCCAAAGCTGTTGGAGTAAACCCTTATGGTATCCAGTGTTTCTCGATGGTTTGAGCGTAGTCTCAATGGTCTGCAGCGGCAGATTCAGCTTTTTGTTGACGGCATTTCCGGGCAAGACCGCCGGATCAATCGAGAGCTACGTCAGCGCATAGAAACCCTGCAAATTCGGCTCGAAAATCTGCAGCGACAGAACCAAGCTTTAGAGACGGGCAATAAGACGCTAGCGCAACAGCTACAGGCGCTACAGTCAGTCAGTCAAGAAAATCAGCGGCTAAAACAGGAGATGCAGCAGCTAACGCTGGAACAGCGCAATCTGCAGGCTACTGCAGCCTCGTGGCAAAGTCGTTTCCAGGTAGCCAATTCAGAATCACAACGGCTGACGCAGCAGAACCAGCAGATCCTGGCCGAACGCGATAATCTGCAGCGCATCGTTGATAGCGAGATTCAGCTGCTCAAAAATCGCAATTATAAGCTGAGCGAAGAGCGCGACGATTTGCAGCTCAAAGTCTGGGAGCAGGCAGAACAGATTGAAGAACTCCATGCCGAAAATCAAGACGGCTTGCAGTCTGCTATTGATCAGGAAATCCAGCAGGTCAAAAAGCGCAATTTGCAACTGCTGAAAGAACGGGATGACTTTCAGCTTAAGGTTTGGGAGCAGGAGCAGCAGATTACCGAGCTGCTAGACTACATTGCTCAGACCGGAGAAGATCCTGAAGCAGACGAGCTCACTGACGATAGCAGCCTTTCAGAAATAGCGCAGACTGTTGACCTGTCTGCGCTTTCGCTAGCTCTCTTAGGCGGGCACGGAGCGACTCGGCGCGGCGTGATTGAAACTCTATCGGCTCAGCATGGCCTGAAGCAGTGGGTTGAAATTCCACCCTTCAGCAATATCAGCGCGGGCCGCAACAAAGTTAAGGCCAAAGTACAATCTTGTGACTTGATTGTGGTCATCACCGGATATATGAGCCACAAACTCACCAATAATATTCAGAGCCTTAAGGAATCCGGGGCTTTGACTGGCGACGTACTGCTGGTTAGCTGTCGTGGTAAAAGCGGCGTGATTCGCGAAGTACTCAACTATGTCACGCAAAAACAGGCTTAGCAGCAACAGTCCTCGCCTGGAGGGACGCTGGCTCATGTCACAACGTCCCCCCAATTTGCTGCCTAGGCTAAAACCTGCTTGAGGGCAGTCAGCAAAGTATCTACCCTCTCTGGCTGGCTATTGTGGCCCATCAGACCCAAGCGCCAAACCTTACCTGCCAGTTCTCCTAAGCCGCCGCCAATCTCAATGTTGTGTTCCGTTAGCAGTTGGCGCGTGACCGCTTTAGCGTCTACGCCGGCAGGAACCTGAACCGTTGTTAGCGTGGGCAGTCGATAGGCTGCTTCAACATGACAGTCTAGGCCCAGCTCAGCGAGGCCCGCCCATAGTTTTTCTGCCGTTTGCTGATGGCGCTGCCAGCGGGCCTCTAGTCCTTCTTCGGCTAGCAGGCGTAAGGCTTCTCGTAGGGCAAAGGTGAGGTTGACGGGTGCGGTGTGGTGATAGGTGCGATCGCTGCCCCAGTATTTCGCCAATAGCGAGGCATCTAAATACCAGTTAGGCACTTTATCAGAGCGTTGCTGCAGCTTTTCAACAGCGCGGGGACTCATCGTAAAAGGCGAAATTCCTGGCGGACAGCTCAGCCCCTTTTGGCTGCAGCTATAGGCCAAGTCCACGCCCCACTCGTCTAGAAAAATTGGGACGCCGCCTAGACTGGTGACGGTATCTAGCAGCAGCAGGCAGTCAAACTCGCGGCAGAGATCGCCCACGCCTTCTAAAGGCTGCCGTGCCCCTGTAGAGGTTTCTGCATGGACGAGCGCTAGAATCTGGGGCCGATGGGTTTCCATTGCGCGGCGCAGCTCACTGAGGCTAAACACCTGACCCCAAGGCTTGTGTAAGGTACACACTTCAGCCTGATAGCGTCCGGCCATATCCACTAGGCGATGACCAAAGTAGCCTTTAACGCCTACTAGCACTTTATCCCCTGGCTCAACCGCATTAGCTAGGGTCGCCTCCATCGCCGCCGAACCCGTGCCGGCAATGGGAAAGGTGATGGGGTTACTGGTCTGCCAGGCGTAGCGCAGTAGGGACTGCACTTCATCCATCATGTGCAGATAGGCCGGATCTAAGTGCCCAATCGGCTGGTGGTTCATCGCGGCGACGACGGTAGGATCGGCATTAGAAGGGCCGGGGCCAAATAGGAGCCGCTGGGGCACTTCTAGCGGAGCGATCGCTGCGCGATGGGCATTATTAACGGCAGGGGTTGAGGCAGAAAGAGTAGAAGTCATAGGATATTAGCTAAATGGATTACCTGGGTTAAATCTATTGTCGGCTGCCGTGACCCAGGTATTTCTAAAGTTAAGCAACTGAGAGGTCGCTCTGAGAGCAAGTGACAATGGCCGTAGCCATCCTAGCTCTTGCGGTTCAGCGGCAGACTGATATGATTACAGGACATTACAGAGCTAATTAATCAGTCAAACAGGATAGGCTTGATGCGCTTATGATTGTCCCCGCTGATATCAGAGCGGCGATCGCTCATCCGCTACAAGAGTACGTTTGCCAATCCCCTCTCAATCTCTATAAAGCACCCACGAGCAACAGCTTGGTAACTCAGGCCGCCAGCGGTCGCCACTTGCGACTATTGGGGACTGAAGCTGACGCGATCGCCGTACGCCTAGTTGAAGACGACTATCCGGGCTGGGTCAGGTTGTCAGACTGGGCGGCTCTACAGCCCGCTGCGCAACCTTACCGGGCACCTGTGCTATCGACCTCAGCGATTCAGGCCCGCCTGCCGCAGATAATAGTCTTCACCGAAGCGGCAATGCAGCAGCCGAATGAGTATCTTTGGGGCGGCACCGTCGGCCCCAACTACGACTGTTCCGGCCTGATGCAGACGGCCTTTGCCGCCGCCGGGATCTGGCTTCCCCGAGACGCCTACCAGCAGGCTGCTTTTACCCAGCCAGTTTCTCCGCCAGAGCGCCAGCCAGGAGATCTCATTTTCTTCGGCACTTCTGAGCGGATTACCCACGTGGCTCTCTACCTAGGGGGCGATCGCTACGTGCACAGCTCTGGCAAAGACCAAGGACGCAACGGCATTGGTATAGACTCCATCAGTGATCCTCGCGATCCGGTAAGTTGCCTCTATCAGGCCCAGTTGCTCAGCTTTGGTCGAGTTGTGGCCAGCTACCAGCCGACTGGCAAAGACTACGCTAGCCGCTCTGACCTAACCGCCCCCATCTCGCCCCTGCCGTAATCCTATGCCTGCTGCTCTCAAGTCTATTCTGGCTCGATTCAAGCCCTATGTGCGCTGGTTGGTCTTGGGCATAGCGCTGCTGCTGATTGGGCAGACCCTGTTGGAGAACTGGCAAGAAGTGCTGGCAATTCGCCTCAGTCTAGCCGATCGCGCCTGCTTAGTCATGGCTTTGGGAATTACCCTGGCTGCTCATATCTGGTCGGGCTGGGTTTGGGGCTGGGTGGCCCAGGTCTGCGGCTGTCCGGTTTCAAATATTTGGGCAATACAGACCTATCTCAAAACAAACATTGCCAAGTATCTACCCGGCAATGTTTGGCATTTTTACAGCCGGGTCAAAGCCTTACAGTCTAAGGGGGCTATGTTAGGAACCGCCATCATCGGCGTGCTGTTAGAACCCATCTTGATGGTGGCAGCCGCCCTGATTTTGGCCCTGTTTGGCAATCAGCAACTGCTACTGCAGCTAGGTATCTTATTTGCCGTCCTCATTGCCGTGCATCCGCGCTTTTTGAATCCGATTCTGCGCTTTTTAGGTCAGGCTAAAGCAGAAACCTCTGAACCCTTAACGGCCCGGCTCAGGCAGTATCCGTGGAAATCGCTGCTGGGAGAACTGGGCTTTGTCATTCTCAGGGGGCTGGGTTTTGTCAGCGTTGTGCTGGCATTTCGGCCTCTGACGGGGAGCGAAATACCGTTGATTATCAGCGGTTTTAGCTGGGCTTGGCTGCTGGGCTTGGTGGTGCCGGGTGCCCCCGGTGGCGTAGGCGTATTTGAAGCAACTGCGATCGCAATACTTTCTGATACTCTCTCGCCCGCAATTGTTCTCAGCAGTGTTGTCTGCTATCGCCTAATTAGTACCCTCGCTGAAGCAATGGGCGCAGTACTAGCCTGGTTGGATCAGCGCTGGAATGAGCGGCAAAATCAGCCGACCGGCTAATCGCATTGGCCAATTGGCTGGCTGATGGCTAATAGTGTCAACATTTAGCTGAGGTCTGTGACAAAATGAAAATCTACGATCCCCTCAGCAGATGGGAACCTTGAACAGTGATAGCCATGTGTTCTCGACTATTCATTTGCTCAGCCATCCATTTTTATGGATTCTCTACCTCATTTAGAGCCTGAATATGCAGATATTTTGACAATGCCTGCGCGGGTATCGCCTGAAGCAACGGTTGCTGAAGCGATCGCGCTGATGACGCCAGCCCAGGCCATTTCAACTCAAGGTGATGGCACCGCCTGTTTGCTAGTCGTCGAGAATGAGCGCCTTATCGGTTTATTCACTGGACAAAACTTAATTTGCTGTGCCAATGCTGAGGCTATTTTTAGCCAAACAACTGTGTGCCAGTGGATGACTTCTCCGCTGATAACCCTAACGCCCCAGCAGTTAAATGACGGGAAACGACTGATTACGCTGCTACGGCAAAACCAATATCTACCGATTGTGGATACCTGCCAGCGACCGCTAGGAATCATGAGCGAGACTGGCCTGCTGCGCCTTTTAGACACTGCTAAGCTAGCCGAGCATCTACAACAGTCACTTTCTCTGGCCGTACCGCCTCAAGCTCATCAGCTATCTGGGGCTAGTGAATTACAGCCAATCCAGGCAGCCGGGGATCTACCTGATCCAACCTCGCTGCGACAATACGCGCAAATCGTTTTTGACTCACCCGCTCGCATTTGCATCATCGATCGCAACGGCATTTATCAAACGGCGAACCGAGCCTATTTAGAATGGCAAAAGCAGTCAGTCAAAACCCTCAAAGGCTGTAGCGCTAGCGAGGTTTTAGGTGCTGAGTACTTTAACTGCTCTGTGAAGTCCCGTCTCAATCGCTGTCTTGCCGGGGAGACAATTCACGATGAGGAATGGGTTACGGTCGGTATTCACCCTGAGTTCATCAGTATTACCTATTCTCCCTACTTTGAGGCTGACGGTCAGATTTCAGCCGCCATCATAACCGTGCGCGATATTTCTCAGCTCAAACGGGCTGAACGAGCCGAAGGGCAGCTACGCCAGCGCGAAGCCTTTTTGCGCAATATCTTTGATTCGGTGACAGAGGTAATCTGGGTCGCTGAACGCTTGGAAGACGATGAATACTGGATTGTCAGCGCCAATGAAGCGGTGCAGTCAATCTTAGGCATTTCAACTTTGGACTGGATTGGGCGACGGCTAGAAGAACTTTGGGCCCCGGAAACGGCTGAGATTATGCGATCGCGCTATCGTGCCTGTCTGGAACATGGACAGCCTGTAACCTGGGAAGGCCCGATTAGGACAGCTACGGGGTCAAAGTGGATGCTAACGACCCTGTCGCGTTTAGATGACTGTCAGGGCAAACCCAGGGTGCTGGGCGTGAGCGCCGATATCAGCGATCGCAAACAGGCCGAAGAATCTCTACGGCGGCTAGAAGAACTCCATCGCAGCACTTTAGAAGCGCTGCCGGATCTGATTATTCGCATGAAATCAGATGGTACCTATCTAGATGTTAAGTCAGCCACAGAATCACCCATGATTCCAGTGATGACTGGCAATACTGTTTGGGAGGCCCTACCGCCAAAACTTGCCCGTCATCGACTCTTTCTGACTGAGCAAGCACTACAAACTCGGGAAATCCAGGTTTACGAATATAGTCTGAGGATCCAACAGAATTCTCGGCGTCAGGAGGCTCGAATTGTACCGCTGAAAGCCGACGACGAAGTTCTGGTGATCATCCGAGATGTAACCGATCGCTATTTGGCAGAGATGGAGCGGCAGCAAGCCCTGAAAGAGCTGCGGCTACTCAACCAAGAGCTAGAACATCGAGTTGCCCAGCGCACTCAAGAGCTACGAGAGAGTGAGCAACGATTTCGGACAATATTCGAGCAGGCGGCTGTCGGCATTGCGCAGGCCGATATGTCAGGGCGATTTCTGCAGGCAAATCAGCGCTTTTGTGATCTTGTGGGTTATAGCCCAGACGAACTCTATCAGAAAAAATATCGCCATCTAACCCCGTCAGAACATTTACCGCAGGACGATCGGCTCATGGCTTCACTGCTAGCCGGAGAAATTAAGTCCTTTTCACTAGAGAAGCAGTATCTTCGCAAAGGAGGGGCGCTGCAGTGGATCAATCTCACCGTCTCGCTGATGCGAGATCAAGAGGGACGACCTCAATACAATATCGGCATTATTGAAGATATTAGCGATCGCAAAGCTGCAGAAGCTGCCCTGAGAGAGAGCGAAGAGAGATTTCGGGCCATTTTTGAGCAAGCGGCTGTTGGGATTAGTCAAACCGATCTGTCAGGCCGATACATACAGGTCAATCAAACTTTTTGTCAACTGCTGGGCTACAGCGAGACAGACCTCTTAGGCCAGCCCTGGCAGAATTTTATTCATCCCGATGACCTCACTAAGGATCAGTCCTTGGTGCAGCGGATCTTTGAGGGTGAAATAACCTCTTTCTCGACCGAAAAACGGTATCTGCGCCGTGACGGGCAGACTCTCTGGACGCAAAAGACGCTTTCAGTCATGCGCAATGAAAGCAATGCTGTCACCTGCGTGGTCGCTGTAATTGAAGATATTAGCGATCGCAAGCGAGCTGAGCAGGCGCTGCAAGAGAGCCAGCAGCAGCTTGCTTCTATTGCCGACAATATTCCCGGCAATATCTTTCGGGAAGTGTTTCATGCCGATGGCCGCATTACGCTCTCTTTTATGAGTCAGGGAGAAAAAGAGCTTTCGGGCATTGATCCAGAAAAAATTCAATATGATCGCGATCGCCTTTTAGCTTCTGTTCATCCGGCTGATCGTTCTGAGTTCGAGCGGCAACTCATCGCCTCAGCCAAAGCCCTACAGCCTTTTGACTATGCGTACCGGGTGGTTCATACCTCTGGAGAAATTCGCTGGGCCAAGGAGAACATTCGCTTTTTCCAGCTCGATAACGGCGATATCATCGGTGACGGCATCACCCTAGACATCACCCAGCAGAAGCGAGCAGAAGCAGAAGTTCGGCGGGCTTTGGCCCAGGAAAAAGAGCTAAATCAGCTCAAATCTCGCTTCATTTCTACGACCTCCCACGAGTTTCGCACCCCCCTAGCGGTGATTGCCTCGTCTGCTGGCATTCTGCAGGACTTTGCCAACAAGCTCTCAGATGAGCGTAAACAGCAGCACTTAAAAACAATTCAGACCTACATCAAACATGTGACGCGGCTGCTAGACGATGTTTTGCTCATGAACCGGGCTGAGACGGGGCGGCTGGCATTTCAGCCTAGTCCCCTGCGGCTCGTAGAATTTTGTCAGGGGTTGATCGCGGAGCTACAGCCCAGTATGCCTGAGCATGAGCTGCTTTTTCAGGTATGCCAACCGCCAGCGATCGCCGCCGAGAACTTTGAAGCTGAAATCAAAGCTGATCCGGAACTGCTGCGCCGGATTTTTTGCAACTTGCTTTCAAATGCCGCCAAATATTCTGAACCAGGGAGTCCCATCGATTTTATTTTGGCGGTACAGGCAAACTGGGTACAGGTTGAAATCTGCGATCGCGGCATCGGCATTCCGCTAGAAGATCAGCCACAGCTGTTTGAAGCTTTTCACCGCGCTCAGAACGTCGGCAACATTGCCGGGACAGGGTTAGGATTGTCTATTGTCAAGCAGTGCCTCGATCTCCACGGCGGTCAAATTTCGTTTGAGAGTCACCTGCACCAGGGCACTACCTTCACTGTCAGGCTGCCGCTGGTCGCTACGGCTTTCCTATCCGGGCAAGAGGTCGTCTGACCACAGATCTTTAGACTCTAGCCACTGGCGATTGAATAGCCGCGACTGGTAGCGAGAGCCGCCATCGCAAAGAACCGTGACAATCGTATGGCCCGGCCCCATCTCCTTAGCCAAGGCTATAGCCGCGCCCACGTTGATTCCAACCGATCCCCCCATAAACAATCCGTCCTGATAGAGCAGCTGATAGACAACCCGCAGTGCTTCAGGGTCATCAATTTGAATCGCATCATCGATAGGAACGCCCTCCATGTTGGCAGTGATGCGGCTGTTGCCGATGCCTTCCGTAATTGAGCTGCCTGCGGTGTCAATTTCACCCGTTTTTATATAGCTGTAGAGGCCGCTGCCCATCGGATCGGCTACGACGCAGCGAATATCGGCATTTTTCTCTTTTAAGGCCATAGCCGTACCGGCATAAGTCCCTCCGGTGCCCGTAGCAGCGACCCAGGCGTCTACTTTACCGTCAGTTTGCCGCCAAATTTCAGGCCCAGTGGTTTCATAGTGAGCTTGGCGATTGGCTAAATTATCAAACTGGTTGGCCCAAATCGCGTTTTCCATTTCGTCGGCTAGCCGCCCTGACACTTTGACGTAGTTATTGGGATCGCGGTAGGGCACTGCCGGAATGGGTCGTACCTCAGCGCCAAGCGTACGCAGCAGATCCATCTTTTCCTGGGACTGGGTGTCTGGAATCACAATCAGGCAGCGATAGCCTTTCGCATTGCAGATATGAGTTAGCCCAATTCCCGTATTACCTGCAGTCCCTTCAACGACGGTTCCCCCTGGCTGCAGCAGTCCCTTTTTCTCAGCCTCCTCAATGATGTAAAGCGCTGCGCGATCTTTGACTGACCCGCCTGGATTCAGAAATTCTGCTTTGCCCAAAATCTCACAGCCTGTCTCTTCACTGAAGCTGTGAAGTCGAATCAGGGGCGTGTTACCCACTGTGCCTACGAAACCGTCTTTAATGTCCATTCCTGAATTTTGTCGTGGGGTCATTCCCTATTCTCTAAGAAAACTTCCCTCGGATCTACTGAGACATAAACTTTTAGCCTGCTAGCTCAAAATTCGCAGAGCTGGCGCACTCGACGAGGCTTTAACTGCTCGCAAGCTCTCCTGGCTGCTGCCACTTCCCTGATCAAGGAGGCAGGGGAGATTCTACCGCTAGCCCTAGGCGTCTCAAATCTTGAACGGCGTCACGCCTAACTTGTTCTCTCAAGCCCTCAGGCAGAACCATCGCGGCGGCCTAGCTCGTACACGCCGCTGCCAATGCAGGCAATCATGCCAACGCTAATGGCCCAGCTCCGCCCTAAACTTAACTCAATCCCAATTTCCGCTAAGATACCGACTAAAATAAACGGCACAATGCTAAAGATCGATGCATAGAAGGCATTTTGAGATTCTCGTCCTTTCCGCGTCCGCTCAAACTCTTGCTGGGAGGTATAGAGCGATCGCTCAGCAAAATTAAACCAGCGATTGAGCTGTTCCGTCACCCATTCGGCTACGGGCGAGAAAGCTAAGTACAGCGCTAATGCCCATAATGTCGCTCCCGCGATTGTTGCTGTATTGATTTGCTGCAGGTCAAAAGGAAAGAGTTCTGTAAGCATTGAAAGATTTTAGCGAGAGAGTCTTATGTTAAATAAGTTGAAGAGATAATAACGGGAAAATTAAGGGCCAATCTTGACCGCTGCTTCCGGGTCTTATCGACTGCTCTATCCTACCTGCTAACCTATAATGTCTGATTTTTATAGCCCCCCTGTAGACGAACTGAAATCTGCGCTTGTTCGAGCCGAAGCCGCTCAAAATTTAATTCGCCCTGTAGGAGCCTATGCCCTACACGGCATCACGGTTTGGCACAACAGTCTGCTGGCGATCGATGCCCTGAGAGGGTATCTCCTCCGCATTGATCCAGCGACCAGCAATGCCACTATCCTCAATGCTCGCAGCACAGAACCTTTTTTAGACGCCACCGGATTGGCTGTTTGGGATGGAACGCTATGGATTAGCCGGGGCCACGAATTACTAAGCTGCCCGCTAGAGCAGCCAGAGCCGCAGCTATTTACCACCCTACCCTATCCAATTGATGGCGTAGCCATCTGGGGCACCACGCTCTACGCAAGCTGCCAAAAGGCTGGTTATATCTTCGTCTTGAGCCGAGAGACCGGGCAGCAGATCACCAAATTGCCCGCGCCAGGCATTGGCATTGAGAATATTGCGGTTTCAGGCGAGTATTTATGGCTGTGCGATCAAACTGAGCAGACGGTCTACTGCTTAGATCGGGCTACGGGAGACATTATCACCAGTCTGCTGACGCCGTTTGCCTCTCCGACAGGTATTGCCGTTTTGCCGAAGACAGATCCGCAGGCTGGCAGGCTGTGGGTTGCCTACACCTTTGAAGAACCTTACATTCGCGACGATCCCAACTCAGAAAATCCCCATCAGCTCACTTTTCGCGATCGCACTTTTATTCACGCCCTGCAGTTTTGTCATAATGCCGATAAGCACTGCACCCTGTCCAATCGCTATCTCTTAGAGATGAGCTATGTCGAGGAAATTGCTCCCCTCGATGAGCTGCAGCTTGACCAGCTAGAGTGGCGTATGGCGCTGCCTGCCACGACCGATCGCCAGGTTTTGCGGCATGTAGAACCGATTGGCCTGCCCTTTACCCTAGAGCAGGAAAACGGTCAGCAGATCGCCGTCTTTAAGTTTGACCGCCTACATCCCCACGAAAGTCATCTCTTCGGCTGGAAAGCGCTGATTGAAGTGGGTGGCATCAAATATCAGCTGACACCGCGTCAGGTAGAGAAGAGCCAGCCCCTGTCAACCGAGTTTCGCCAGCGCTACCTGATTGATGATGACGAACTGGCGATGGACAAGCCAATTATTCAGGCCGCCGCTAGAGAAGCCGTGGGCACTGAAACCAACCTGCTGCGTCAGGTATTGCGCATTCGCAACTACGTTTACGATCGCCTATCCTATGGCATTCGTCCCCGCATCGATACGCCTGATGTGGTGCTAGAGCGCGGCGTGGGTTCCTGTGGCGAATACGTAGGACTGCTGCTGGCCCTGTGTCGTCTGAACGGTATCGCCTGTCGCACCGTGGGGCGCTACAAATGTCCGCCCCAGGCCGATCGCCTAGGGGTGCTGCTAGAGCCAGATTTTAATCACGTTTGGATTGAGTTCTACGCCCCAGGAATCGGCTGGCTGCCGATGGAGTCTAACGTAGACGACATCATCGAAGGGGGGCCCTATCCTACCCGCTTTTTTATGGGGCTGCCCTGGTACCACGTCGAAATGAGCAAGGAAGTTTCCTTTGAACGGCTGCAGGCAGCGGGCGAACCAGAGGTCAGGCTGGGGGATCTGGCAATCAACCACGTTCGATTTAAGATCCTGCAAGAACTGCCCTTAAAACTGGCGTCATCTGCCTAAAATCTATGACCAATCCAATTTCTAGTTCTGATAGCTCTGAGGCGGCTGATAGTTTGAGACCAGCATTTTGGGAGCAGCGGTATCAGGCCGGGTCGCCCCGCTGGGACTTGGGCCAGCCCTCTCCCGCGTTTGTTGCCTGGTTCCGGCAGGTGATGCCACCACCCGGTCGAGCAATTTTCCTTGGCTGCGGTCGGGGCCATGATGCCTTGTTTTTTGCTGAAAACGGGTTTGAGGTGTGGGGAGTGGACTATGCGCCTTCAGCGATCGCGGCGGCTAGGGCTAGTGCTGAGCAGCGCCAACTGACGGCCCATTTTATCCAGCGCGATATTTTTGACTTAGTCCCGGAGTTTGCTCACCAGTTTGATTATGTGGTAGAGCACACCTGTTTCTGCGCCATTGATCCCAGTTTGCGATCGCAGTATGTCGAACTGGTCTACCAGCTTTTGCCACCTCAAGGGCAGTTTTTGGCGGTTTTCTTCACCCACAGCCGCGGCGGCGGCCCGCCCTATGGCACCAGCGCAGCAGAAATTCGCGATCGCTTCAGTCCGCACTTTACAGTGAGCACTCTCTCGCCCGTTAAAAACTCGGTCCCAGCCCGTCAGGGCGAAGAACATCTAGCCCTCATGCAGCGCCGCTGAAATTGCCACAGCTCAAACCTGAGTGTCATGCTACTCTGGGCTGAGATGTGCTTGAGTCCGGGCATATTGCTTTGGTTTTCTAAGGAGTCCCATGAAGCGGCGCGAATTTGTCTCTTGGATGAGTGTGGGTACGCTGGCAGCCTCTCTGCCCGTAGTTTTAGCAGCCTGTAATAGTCAAACCGCCGATTCAACGGCTCCCCCAGCGAGTGACAGCTCAGACACAGCCGATAGCTCGGCGGCTGCAACCGCAGAGTTTGAAGCCGTGGGCACGGTAGAAGAGTTGACCCAGAGCGGCCAGCTTCTAAATGAGACAGCGGCAGTCGGTCCCGTCCTGGTCATTTCTAATCCAGAGGCGGCTTCAGCCGACGACCTAATTGCGGTCAATCCTACCTGTACCCATGCGGGCTGTACCGTAGAGTGGCAGTCTGATCAAAATCTTTTTGTCTGTCCTTGCCATAATTCTCAGTTTCAGCCAGATGGAACCGTTGCTAGCGGCCCTGCCCCTCAGGCTTTGACAACCTACGAGGTCAAGCAAGAATCCGGCTCTATCTTGGTCAAGGACGCCTAAAGCAAGCTCTGATAATCGGCCTCACAGTGAGACAGTTATTGCCCCTGATCGGTTCCTGTGTCAGGCTGAAACGTTAATTTTTTTGTCAGCTTTTCGCCATGTCCCATATTGGGCTAAGCTATCAAGCTAAAGCTTGTTAGTTGCCCCCTCAGGGTAGATAGCTGCCCCGCTCAGCGATAGCCAATTTTGACTTCAGCTCTTGGTTACCTTATGAAGCGTTTTACCTCACACCTTCCCCATATTTCTGCTCGTCGCGCTCATCTCCAGCAGATGAAAAATAGTCTGCGATCGCAGACCGCTCGCTACACTGGAGCCTTGCTGGTTTCTGGTCTACTGCTGTGGGGCGTGGCAGAAAATAATCCCCGCCCTCAAAAAGCTGATGCCCTTGAGCCAGGACGGGCAGCGACGCAGCAGTATGCCTGGGCCTCTGCGTCTTTCCCGGTAGAAAATTTTCAAGCCTATACCTCTCCTTTTGGCTATCGGAATTCTCCCTACGGTGGTGCCAGCCAGTTTCACTACGGCCTAGACATGGCCGCTCCCTCCGGCAGCTATATCCGCAACTGGTGGGCCGGACGAGTGGTCGAAGTCTCAGATGATAGCGCCTGTGGCACTTCTGTCATCGTTGAGTCAGGGGAATGGACTCACGTTTACTGCCACATGCATGGCTACGTCACTACGGAGAGCGGCCAGCGCACTCTACTTGACCGCGACGGTGGCGTTCGCATTGTTGAAGGGCAGCAAATCGGCTCAGGTGCCCGCATTGGTCGCGTCGGCATGACCGGGCGCACCACAGGCCCACACCTCCACTGGGGGCTAAAGTATCGCGGTAGCTGGGTAGATCCGGCTTTGGTGCTGCGGGCTATGTACAGCCAACAAGCCTCGGCACGCTGACAGATTGTTTAACCTCAGCCAGCCGCCAAGGCCGGATTCTGAGATAAACAAGGCTCCACCGTCATCAGAACTGACTCGCTGAGGGCGTCATAGTCATAGCCTCCTTCTAGGCCGAACAGAATGTGGGGCGTGATGGCCAGGCAATATTGGGTGAAAATTTTGTAATCCGAGGGGCGTAGAGCTATTCCCGCCAGGGGATCAGCGTGGTTGGCATCATATCCGGCGCTGACAATCAGCAAATCAGGCTGGAATGCCTGTAGGCGCGGGACTATTTGCTGCTCGAACATAGGCTGATAGTTCTGCAGGGTGCTGCCTGCGGCCATCGGCAAGTTCAAAACATTGTCGTGCAACCCGGTTTCGCTGGCGCGTCCGGTGCCTGGATAGCAGGGAGACTGGTGCAGCGAACAGTAGAAGATATGGGCATTAGACTCAACAATGGCCTGAGTGCCGTTGCCGTGGTGCACATCCCAGTCCAAAATGGCGACTCGCTGCGCCACCGGTTGCGATAGGGCATAATTTGCGGCGATCGCCGCGTTGGAAAATAGGCAAAACCCCATACCGCGATCGCGGACGGCATGGTGTCCTGGTGGGCGGGTCAGAGCGAAAGCAGGCCGTTCCGTCGCCAAAACCTGATCAACCCCGTCTAGCCAGGCACTCACCGCTAACAGCGCAATTTCGTAGCTTTGGGGTGAGGCTACGGTATCCCCGTCAATTTGTCCGCCCCCCTCGCTGCAGAGCTGTCTGAGGGCCGCTACGTAGCGCGGATTGTGGATCTGTTCCACCCAGGTCAAGACATCATCGCGCTGACTAGGGGAACGCCAGTCTAGCTGCTCAGACCAGCTTGCCTGCTTGAGCCTAGCTGTCACCGCTGACAGCCGACCCGCATTTTCGGGATGATAGCGGCCCGTGTCGTGGTTGAGAAACTGGTCTGAGTAAATAACGGAAAAAGCTTTCATAACAAAGGGTTGAGGCTGTGGCAAATTAGGTATTTACCTGTGCTGTTTTTAGCCTAGCTCACTCGCCTAACCCCCCGTCGTGAGACAGATAAATGTGATAGAATATTATACGCAGCAACGAAATATTTGCAAATATTCAGCCGCTAAACTGCCTTATCGCTAGAAATCAACGTTTATCTGCTGAATGCTTGAGATTTTGGAGTTTTTTACTGTATGAGCACCCCTCAAGAGCGGATCGTCCCTACAGATCTGCGCAATGAGATGTCTCGGTCTTACTTAGAGTACGCCATGAGCGTCATTGTAGGCCGAGCTTTACCAGATGCTAGGGACGGTCTTAAGCCGGTGCATCGCCGGATTTTATATGCTATGCACGAGCTGGGGCTAACGGCAGATCGCCCCTTTCGTAAATGCGCCCGCGTGGTGGGGGAAGTGCTTGGTAAGTATCATCCCCACGGTGACACGGCGGTTTATGACGCTTTGGTGCGCATGGCCCAGAACTTTTCGATGCGATCGCCGCTGATCAACGGCCACGGCAACTTCGGTTCGGTGGACAATGATCCGCCAGCGGCTATGCGTTACACCGAATGTCGCCTGCAGTCTCTCACCAGCAACTCTCTGCTCCAGGATATCGAGTCCGAAACCGTCGATTTTATCGATAACTTTGACGGTTCCCAGCAAGAGCCAATCGTGCTGCCAGCCCGCATCCCGCAGCTCCTGCTAAACGGCTCCTCCGGCATCGCAGTGGGGATGGCCACCAACATTCCGCCCCACAACTTGGGAGAGCTAAT
This sequence comes from Sphaerothrix gracilis Ecp01, assembly GCF_030405905.1. Lineage (NCBI taxonomy): Bacteria > Bacillati > Cyanobacteriota > Cyanophyceae > Nodosilineales > Nodosilineaceae > Sphaerothrix > Sphaerothrix gracilis. Next base: position 55,704 of record NZ_JASATW010000012.1, on the reverse strand, counting down.
CGACGGCGTTATCGCGCTGATTCATCAGCCAGATCTCAGTAACGCTCAGCTCATGAGCTACGTGCCGGGGCCAGACTTTCCCACAGGCGGCCAAATTCTGGGTACTAACGGTATTTACGAAGCCTACACCACCGGGCGCGGCTCCGTTACCATGCGCGGCGTTGCCACCATTGAGACCCTAGAGCAGCAAGGTCGCCCCGATCGCGAAGCCATCATCGTTACGGAACTGCCTTACCAGACTAACAAGGCAGCTCTGATTGAAAGAATTGCCGATATGGTGAACGATCGCCGGATCGACGGCATTTCCGATATTCGCGATGAGAGCGATCGCGACGGTATGCGCATCGTGATTGAGCTGAAGCGTGACGCCTATCCCCGCGTTGTTCTCAATAACCTCTATAAGCAGACGCCGCTGCAAAATAACTTCGGCGTCAACATGCTGGCGTTGGTCAACGGCGAGCCGCAGCTATTGGGACTGAAGCAGATGCTGGAGGTCTTTTTAGATTTCCGCATCGAAACTATTACCCGTCGCACTCAGTTTGAACTGCGTAAAGCTCAGGAGCGCGATCACATTCTGCAGGGCTACCTAATCGCGTTGGAAAATCTAGACGCCATCATTAGCCTGATTCGCCACGCGGCAGATGCGCCGATTGCCAAACAGGAGCTGATGGATTCCTACGGACTCTCCAACAGTCAGGCCGACGCGATTTTGCAGATGCAGCTGCGCCGCCTGACAGCGCTAGAGGCCGAAAAAATTCAGCAAGAGCACGAAGCCCTACTCGAAAAAATCACCGACCTGCAGGATATTCTGGCTCGGCGAGAGCGAATTCTGGAAATTATTGAAACTGAGCTAGGCCAGCTGCGCGAAACTCACGCCAATCCGCGCCGTACCGTCATTGAACAGGCTGAAGGTGAGCTGACCGACATCTCCCTGATTGCCAATGAGCAGGTGTTAGTGCTGCTGACCGAGCAGGGCTATATCAAGCGGATGCTCGTAGATACCTTTGAAGCCCAAAGCCGAGCCACGCGGGGCAAGTCAGGTACGCGGATGAAAGAGGATGACGTCATCGAGCACTTCATTACCTGTTGTACTCATGACAATGTGCTGTTCTTTAGCGATCGCGGCGTAGCCTATTCCGTCCCGGCCTATCAAATTCCGGTGGGATCGCGTACGGCTCGTGGTATTCCTGTCGTGCAGATGCTGCCAATTCCTCGTGACGAAAAGATTACCTCGGTGCTGGCAGTCTCCGAATTTACCGATGATGATTACATCGTCATGCTAACCCAGGGGGGCTATGTCAAAAAAACCGTCCTGTCAGCCTTCAGTAACATTCGGGCCAATGGCCTAATTGCCGTTTCGCTAGAGGAAGGGGATCAGCTCCGCTGGGTTCGATTGGCTAAAGAGACTGACAGTATTTTGATTGGTTCGCGTCAGGGGATGACAATTCACTTCCAGGCCGATCACAATCAGCTTCGCCCCCTCGGTCGGCCTACGCGGGGTGTACGGGCCATGTCTCTCAAGGACGATGACGAACCTATCAGCATGGACATTTTGCCTGCTCAGGTGATTGCTGACGTGGTACAGGCAGGGGAATCTGAAACTGACGAAGATTCCGAAGACTTAGAGCTAGATTCAGCTAGTCAGGCTGGGCCTTGGGTTTTGGTGGTGACAGGGGGTGGATTAGGCAAGCGGGTACCCGTCTCAAATTTTCGGCTACAGAACCGGGCTGGCATGGGCTTGCGGGCTATCAAGTTTCGCAAAAAGCAGGATCACTTAGTGGCTCTGCGAATTGTCAACGAAGAGGACGAAATGCTGATTGTGACCAGTCGTGGCATCATCATTCGTCAAACCGTAGACGCTATCTCGATTCAGTCTCGGATGGCGACCGGGGTACGGGTGCAGCGTTTAGACGGGGAAGACGCGATCGCGGCGGTTGCTCTAGTACCGCCTGTGATTGAAGATGAAGTGCTAGAGGCTATGAGCGATTAAGCTTACTCCTTAGGCGTCGCTCTAAGCTACGGCACCAATAACTACACAGACTCTGTCAGGATAACTTGGCAGAGTTTGTCTTTGAAGGGCTAGAATTTCCTGACTTTGAGCCTCTAAAATTAGATTTATTATTCAGCTAAAATTTGCCCGATATTGAGGCTGCTTAATTCTTGTCTTTCCGTATTTACTGGGATTGGCCGCATGACTTGGAAGCGAATCGGGCATACTATTAAGAACTGTCGATATTGCCATCTTGTTCATGACAAGCCTGCACCGCTTGAATGAGCCTCATACCGAACTTAGCCCGCTAGCACTATTGGCAGAAACGACTTCTGATCTAATCTGTCAATACGATGCGGCAGGTCACTATTTGAACGCCAATCCAGCGGCTACCCTAGTGCTAGGTTTGCCACTTCAGCTCATCAAAGGCCAGTCTCCCGGTGCGCTGAGTCAGAACGCAGCGGCTGTGGATCGAGACGTGCTTTGGCAAATTCAGGCAGAAGTGACCCAGGTACAGCAAACCAAACAGTCCCTAAGAGTCATTCATACTTTCCCAGTCGCGGCTGGCGCTAAACTGTACGACGTGATCTATACGCCTATCCTGGACGAGGCTGGTGAAGTCGCTCAAATTTTCAGTCATGGCCGGGATGTTACCCACTATCAGACAGCCTCTGTCTTAGAGAAGCTGTCATCTGCCGAAGCGCTGGTTGGCATCGAAATGCCTAACTTAGAAAGGCTCAGCCCTCAGGTCATGCGGGAAACCACTTCATCCCCTAAACGCCTGTCAGCGACCGATCTCAAACAAGCCGTTCGGATTCGCCACAGCGCTGAGCTGTTACAGCTAGTGCTAGACAACATTCCCCACTATATTTTCTGGAAAGATCGCAACTCGGTGTATTTGGGCTGCAACCGCAAGTGGGCAGAAATGGCGGGTTTGGCCAGCCCAGAAGCCGCCATTGGACTGACGGACGATGACTTACCCTGGACTGAAGAGCAAAAGAGCTGGTATGTAGAATGCGATCGCCAGGTGATGGAATCGAATACGCCAATGCTCAAGATCAAGCAGTCTCAGCTACAGGCTGATAACAAGCTAACCTGGCGTGAAGTTAATAAGCTGCCGCTGCATGACGCCGCTGGTAAAGTCATTGGTCTGCTAGGCACCATCGAAGACATCACCGATCGCAAACGAGCTGAAGATCTTTTAAAGCAGTCGGAAACCCGGTATCGGCGACTGGCCCAGCGCGAAGAATTGCAAAATCGCCTTGTAGGTCAAATTCGCCGCTCCCTGAAGCTAGAAACTATTCTGCAAACGGCTGTTCAATCGATTCGAGAAACCTTGGGCAGCGATCGCGTTTTGGTTTATCAGCTTGGTCAAAACTGGCAGGGAAGGATTTTGGTGGAAGCTGTAGCCAATCCTTGGCGCTCTGTGTTAGCTCTAGCAGAGCCTGAGCGCTACTTTTCAGAAACATTCGCGGAGCAATATCTGCAAGGCCGGGTTTCAGCGCTGCGGGACATTCATAATTCTGATCTGGAAGCTTGCCATGTTGAGTTTTTAAATCGCTTTCAGGTTCAGGCCAATTTGGTAGCGCCTATCCACACCCAAGAGACTCTGTGGGGGCTGCTGATTGTCCATCAGTGTCGCAGTTCCCGCGACTGGCAAGAAACCGAAATTGAATTGATCAAGTACCTAGCTGAGCAGCTTGGCGTGGCAATTCGCCAGTCAGCCCTTTATCAGGAAGCCAAGAAAAACGCTGCCGAAGCTCAGGCCCAAACCTGCGCTTTGCAGGCTGCTATTCAAGAACTAAAGCAGACACAGGCTCAGCTAGTCCAAACTGAAAAAATGTCTAGTTTGGGTCAGCTCATTGCCGGGCTGGCCCACGAAATTAACAACCCCGTTAACTTTATCTACGGGAACGTCAATCATCTAGAGCAGTATGTTCAAGACATACTAGAGCTACTCGACCTTTATTGCCAGCAATACCCCACACCCGCTGCCGAGATTGCCGCTAAAACTGAAGAAATTGATCTTCCCTTTTTGACTGAGGATATTGATAAGATTCTGCAGTCGCTGAAAGTGGGGACCAGTCGCATTCGTCAAATTGTTCTGTCACTGCGAAACTTCTCCCGCTTAGATGAGTCAGTCGTCAAGTCTGTTGATATTCATGAGGGCATCGACAGCACGGTTATCATTCTGCAGCATCGTCTCAAGCCAACGGCAGAAAGAATGGGTATTACGGTCGTTCGAGACTATGGGGAGTTGCCAATTGTAGAGTGCTATCCCGGCCAGCTCAATCAGGTTTTCATGAATATTCTCAGCAATGCCATTGATGCGCTTGAAGAAGCGATCGCCTCTGGGCGCTGGGCTGATACGCCTTTAGGCCATGATGGACAGCCAGAGCAGGGGCCTTATATTGAAATTCGCACCCAGGCTCTAGAGACTAACAGAATCGCAATTTACATTAGCGATAACGGGCCGGGCATTCCAGAGACGCTGAAACAAGAAATTTTTGATCCTTTCTTCACCACTAAGCCGATTGGCAAAGGCACAGGTCTTGGCCTTTCCATCAGCCATCAAATTGTGGTTGAAAAGCATCGGGGCTATTTGAACTGTGCCTCTTCTGCGGAAGAAGGAACTCAGTTTTATATTGAAATTCCAGTTACTCAGTTGGATAGCTTGGACAGCAGGCTGTCTGAAACTCCTGTCTAAGTGGGTAAGCGCAGTCAAACATGAGTCAATGCAGGTTGCAGTTGCGGCCCGAATCCCAATGCCCGCCTGGGTTCTGCTGCTGCGAGTCTGTCCTACAAATAATGAGTCTGCCTACTTAACTATGTCTCAACATCGGTCTTGCCCGCTTCAGGCAGCTTCGCCACGTGCAAAATAGCATCTCCCTGATTAACTAACGGGTTGCGGGTACAGCCAATCACAATTCCCTCATAGGGAGACTGAACCTTAGCGCTTCTGTTGCCAAAAGCATCTAGAATTACCCCCAGTAGCTGCCGCTTTTGCACCACCTCGCCCAGCGCCACCTGCATGTGTAAGATGCCGCTGCGGGAAGCTCTAGCCCACTGGCTGGATTTCACTTCGATGGACTGACTCTCAGCAGATAGCCGCTCGGCAGTGAACATTTCTAAGGCGTTCATCACGCGCAAAACGCCTTCTACCCCAATCTCAATCGCTTCGGCATCAAATCGTAGGGCTTCACCTGCTTCATAAAGCAGCACGGGGATGCCCTGCTGGGCTGCTGCCTGCCGCAAAGAGCCATCGCGCATTGAAGACTGAATCATTAGCGGCGCATTGAAGGCCATTGCGCAGCGATAAGTTTCTGAGTCGGCTAGATTGGCCCGGATCTGGGGCCAGTTGCTGCGGTGGTGAGACGCCGTATGCAAGTCAATGCCGTGGGTGCAGCGGCTGACTACCTCCCGCATAAATAGGTGGGCCAGCCGAGAAGCTAAAGAGCCCCTGGGTGAACCTGGAAAAGAGCGATTAAGATCGCGGCGATCGGGCAGGTAGCGCGACTGCTCAATAAAGCCGAAAACATTGACGATAGGCACTGCGATTAGGCTGCCTCGTAGCTGCTTGGGCTGTACTTGGGTGAGTACCTGCCGAATAATCTCGACCCCGTTCAGCTCATCTCCGTGGATCGCGGCGCTAAGCCAAAGTCGTGGCCCCGGCTGGCTGCCGTTGATCACAGTCACGGGGAGGCTGAGCTGGGTCTGGGTTGGCAGACGGGCTACGGGTAGGTCAAGCTGCTGTTTTTTGCCGGGTGGAATACTGTAGTCACCGATCTCGATCGAGGTAGCCGATTGCTGCATCGTGAAGCCGATTAGCTGAATAGGTTGAAGCGCTGTAGCTGTGTCTCTAGCAGCTCTGGCAGGCTTTTGTTGAGAGCTGATTTACTCTCAAATACAAGACGATTGCGACCCGGCAGATCAAAGGGAAACTGTCCGGCTAGGTCATCGCGTTCCATTTGAGCCAGTAAAATCTGCTCTGTGCGCTTGCACTGTAGCGCATAGCCCATCTCAACGCAGACTTTAGGACTGGGAATTACCTGAGTTGGCGTCGTCTCTAACTGAGTAATGGGTGTGCCATCGGCAATGAAAAGCAGGCTGCGGCGAATTTTGCGCATCAGGGTGCTATTCAGCCGAATCGGGCCTTCGCTGAGGCGATGGGACTCTTCTAGGCCAATTTCAATCCGCGATCGCCGGTTAAGCTTTTCCAGCGTTGCCTGTAGCACCTCCCGCAGCAGGTCGCTGGACTTGGGATATTCCGTCTGGTAGCACAAAAAGACAGTAGGATCGAGGTTTGCCAGCGTGTCCTGCTTGGTGAAATAAATTTCGTGGCTGATCAGGTCAATATTGGAAATGCCGTAGGTGCCGCTGCCTTCAACATAAAACTCGACCCGATCGCCTTCTAGGTAGCGCTGGAACCAGGCTGATTCTTTAACTTCGTCTGCATCGTCAAGAAAGTCGGCTCGCAAAGCCGACTTCAGTAAGCTATTTTTACTCAACCGCAAATCGTGGGGACGCTTTTCCAATTCGCGAGCAGGCTCATACTGCTCTAAGTACCAAGCTTTAAGGGCAATAATTGCCATAGCCGACTGCCTCAACTGTCTCGCATACTTTACCCTAAAAATATTTAAAACAACAACAGCACCCAATGCGACCTGAGTGACTTCTACCTGATGCTTGATCTTATCTGGAGTTGCTCTGACTGAAAGCTTCAATTTCTATGAAGGAATCAATCGCATGGCTCCCTTTTATCTAACGCGGAGAAGTATCAGTTTTCAAACTGGATGCTGTTGGTTTTGAACGAGACAGATCTGTATTTAACAGCTTTTTTACCTCTTTACTAAAGCGAACATCGGCTGTTTAATCTGCCAGGGAAGCTATTTAGCTTCAACTCAATAATAGCCCGATTTGCTATTAGGTAAGCTGTCTGAAACCAAAGTTTACGATGATGCTACAGCGCTTGAAAGCGTAGAGCTAACAGATTTGTAGAGCCGGCGGTCAGGTTTAGGCATCAACGGCCTGTCGGGCCTGCTGGGCGATCGCCAAAGTTTGCTCAAAGGTCAAGCTAGTTGCTGATAGTTCCCCAACCTGACTAAGCCAAAGTAAGTATTCAATATTGCCCGCCGGGCCAACCAGCGGCGACCAGGTTAAACCGCGATCGCGCCAGCCCAATTGCCTGGATGACTCCATTACCTGCCACATTGCCGCCGCATGATCTTTGGCATCTCGCACAACACCTTTTTTGCCAATTTTCTCGCGACCGACCTCGAACTGCGGTTTAACTAGCAAAACGGCTTCTCTAGGGGGCTGGAGTAGCTGCCAAAAAGCAGGCAGCACCTTGACTAAAGAGATGAACGAAACATCCATAACGCCTAAATCTGGATAAAGCGTTTCTGCTTGATAAAGCTCATCAGGAGTCAGATAGCGAATATTAGTGCGTTCACGCAGGACTACGCGCGGATCTTGACGCAGCTCCCAGGCCACCTGACCGTACCCCACATCGATGCCGTATACCTTTTTAGCGCCAGCCTGTAGTAAGCAGTCCGTAAATCCGCCTGTGGAAATGCCGCCGTCTAAACAAATGCGATCGCTCACCTGAATGTCAAACTCGTCTAGCGCTTTGACTAGCTTTTCTCCTCCCCTGGAAACATAAGGAGACTTTTGCTTAAGCTGGATCTCGGCGGCAGGATTGACCTGAGTTCCTGGCTTATCGATAATTTGCTGGTTGATCTTAACCTCGCCTGCTCGAATGCAGCGCTGTGCCTGTTGCCGCGAGTCACAAAAGCCCAAATCTACTAAAAGCGTATCTAATCGCTGTTTTGCCACCGTGTTTACCGCTGAGCTAAGACTTCAAGATCTTGCTTAATGCGATCGACCCCTGCTTTGGTGGCTTGGCGATCGTATAGGTGGCTGGCTTTAAGTAAATCGCTGACCGCTAAGTTGTAGTTGCCCAGGTTGGCCTGAGCTAAGCCGCGATTGTGAAAGGCTTCAGCACAGGTAGGCTCTTGCTGAATCACCTGGCTAAACAAATCGCTTGATTCGCGGTAGCTGCCGGTGTTGTGGACATTGCAGCCCTGCTCAAACCAGGCGATCGCCTCAGAATTTAGCGGTGTCGAAGGCTGAGCGATCGCCTCTGGAAATGAAATTGTCCCAATTTTAGGACGGGCGTAGGCATTAATCATGGCGGTTGCGCCAATGCCGAGGATAGTCGTGACCAAGACTAGCCAGGCCCAAAACTCAACTGAACGAAAAACAGACATCATGCTCGGATCTCAATCAAGACAGCTATGCCTCCGATTATGCTACGCAGCCGCAGAATTAGCAGCAGGTTTCAGTTCTCAAACAACAGTACAACCACTTAATTCTTGTGCCTGTCAGACAAAGCCTTGCTCGCTGATGTCAGCAGGTTGAACAATATCGGTACCCGATTTCGCGCCGCGATCGCCAGCTATTTAACCAGATTTTCTGAAGTTGCGGCGCGATCGCCAAAATTTATCGCGCGATTTGTCTGTTAGTAGGAAGGTTTTGTCTGATAGATCAGCCTGCTCTCCTCAAAAATCACCGTAGATTAACTGCCGTAGAAGTTCGGAGACTTTCAGCAATGACGTATGTAGATCTTGTCAAGTGCTTCTGTAAGCACTGAGAGAGATTTGTCAGCAATTTTTAGGAGTGAAGCTAGCTGCTGTAGTGCTCGAAATGCTCAACACACTTGGCTTCTCCATCATTTGAAATTAACTCTTCTATATTGACGCAGCTTACACCCCCTAATCTGATTCAGCTATGAAGCTGAACTTACTTAAGACAAATGGCTGATAGATGGGACAGTTTGATCAAACAAAACGACTAAAATTACAGCCTAGTCTCCCAGGAATTCAAATATCTAACTCCGTAATTATTCCGAACTTAAGCCAATATTATTCAATTCGTTTTTGACTATCTATTTCCGCCAAAAGCGATATGGATTACGCATAATCTACGAGATATTTTTCAATCTTGAAGGCAACAATAGGCCCGTAGGAAATGAGTCTGCATCAGAGCGAAAAGAGATTATTGCTTAGATCAAAATTTCAGTAATAATCCCCAGAAAAAAGCTTCTGTTTTAGTCAGATTTCTGTTGAATAGTTTTCTGTAGATGGCTCTAATCCTTTCAGAAGCAGTTTTTAAGGCGATATGCCTTGAGTTTGAATTTTTAGTCAAAGCTTGCTTCCTGACAAAAAGAGACCGTTTTTCTCTTTCTTTCGCTTATTGCTTTCAAGACACACAAAGAGAGTCAAAACATGACTAAAACTCGCTGGAAAAAATATCGCCCATTAATTGCTGCTGCCTTAATTGTGGGCGGTACGCTGCAGATGGTAAGCACGGCATTTGCGGATGGAACCGCTGCCGGAACTGCTATCAGCAACACAGCAACCGCTACTTACAATGACCCCAACAATCCAGGATCAACCTTAACTACAACCTCCAATACGGTAACAGTCGAGGTAGCTGAGATTGCTGGTATTACAGTGCAGTCTGCAGGCGTTGACGACGTCAACGACGGCACTGTTGATAGAGGCGACACCCTTTATTACACCTACGTTCTCACCAACGTCGGTAACGATACGACCCGTTTTCGTATTCCTAATAGCGCCGATATTACTGGCCCCGGTGTAATTAGCGGTGCGGTAGAAGTTGACCAGGGAGCAGGCTTCGCGGCTATCACGGGTGGTTCGTTAGATACAGGTGCCATCCCTCCCGGTGGAACTGTGCAGGTGCGTGTTCCGGTCACGGTTGATTCTAATGCCAATCCGGCTGACGTCATCACGGTACAGCTCGGTAATACGCCGGGTAATGGTCAAAACCAGCCTTTCAACACTGACGGGGGTGATGTTTACACGGTCGATCTGGCTAACGGCACTACGGGTGAAGTCGATGGTGCTCCGGCCAACGGTGTCCGTGAAGCTAGCGATGTTCAGCAAATTGAAGTCGGTAACGCGTCTCTCACGGTACCGCTGGTGAAGTTAGAGAAGGCAATCTCTGAGCAGATTCCTGGCGATCCAAGCAACATCACTGACGACCAGATTACCTACGAGCTGTCTTTTGAAGTTCAAGATACGGCTCCTCTAGGTAGCTCAGTTTCACCCGGTCCGCTCTACTCCCTACCTTTGACCGTAAATGGGACGACCGCAAACTATGTGTTAGTTTCCGATGCATTACCGGCAGGCACAGAGCTGACTGGAACACCCGCTGCACCTACGGGCTGGCAAGTTGTCTACACCGCTGAAGCCACTTCTACCTCAGCGCGTGAAGCCAGATGGTATTCCACTTCAACAGCCGCTTTAGCAGGTACTAGCGCAACAGCCAATATCACCCGTATTGGTTTTGTCAGACAGGCCGCTTCAATTGCGCCGGGCACAACCGTTCAACCCTTCCGCTTTACCGTTGTGACCAGTGGTGTAAGCAGCGGCGACAATGTGGCTAACCTCGCTCAGATCTTTGGTTACTCTGAAGTTGCTAATCCTGCAAATCCGGTTGATCCAACTAAGGTTGTGGCAGATGAATCTGGTGACCAGCAGCCCAGCAACCTCAAGGATGGTCAAGACGGAGTTGAACCTACCGATTTTGATCCGCCCAGCGATGGCTACATCGACGATGCTGCCGATCTCACCGCTACCGGCGAAGATACAGGCAGAAACAACACAGGTAGCGGCGACGGCGGTGAAGCGATCACTTTGCAAATCAACGATCCGGTTCAAGCCAGCCTCATCAATGGCCCTCTAGACGAGCCTGCCGCTATTGGCCCCACCAGCAACAATGACGACTTTACCAACAAGTCTGCTTTTGTTCCCTCGGCTAGCTCTATACCCGGCAGTACCTATAATCCCAGCCCGGTCAACTTCAGCAACTCCGTTCAAAACAACGGTACTGACCCCGGCAGCGTTACCCTAGCGCCGACACCACCGGCAACAGCAACGGACTTACCTAACGGTACTCAAGTTACCATTGTTGGCCCTACAGGTAGCACGGAAACCTACACGTGGAACGGCACTGTCTTCCTTGACGACACTGGCAAAGCACCGACCGATGCAGGCTATGCCACCGTCACTATTGCCAACGTCCCAGCCGGTCAGGAAGTTGACTACGGTGTTGAGGTTGACCTACCAGCGGCTACACCTCTTTCTACCGATATTGAGCGTGGTTTCCCTGTACCTGTAACCGCGACTCTGACTAACGCAGGTGGTTCTTCTACTAACACCACTATCGATCGCGTCTATACCGGCTTCCTGCAGCTAGTGAAGCTCTCTCGCATTCTGCAAGGTGATGGTCCGGCTGTAGGTGCCGGTCAAGGTAACTTTGACTCCACCCCTGCGGTGGATCCAGATGGTGCAGGACCGCTCGCCGCAGTTGATCCAAATCCAGGGGTGGCAGACGTAGCGCGATCGCCTCAGCCCGGCAACATCATTGAATACCGCATCACCTACACCAATATCTCGGAGCAGCAGTCTGGCAGCGGCAACGTCATTCTGACGGCTGACAACATCGTCATTACCGAGAATGGTACCGACCCTAATGGCAACAACTGGGCGCTTGACCAAGACGCCAACGGTGTCATTGATACCAGCAACGTCACCAACACGGCTAATGACTCTAGAGGCGGTGGTATTAGCTTCTTTAGCGGAGCCAGCGGCTCTACTGCTGCGGCTGACCAGTCAGGGACAACTCAGACGACTGACATCACTAAGTATATAGATACGGTTTCAGGAATTGTGAATCCCCAACAATCGGGTAACTTCACCTTTCAGCGCCGTCTGAACTAAGTCCAAACGCAGAAACGGGGTGATTTCTCACCCCAACTGTTTCACCCAAATTTGTCCATAACTTTGCTCAGTACTTGTTGATTTAATTCGGAAAAACATGACTATGAAACGTTGGATTGTAGGTCTCAGTGCGCTTGCGGTTGCCGGTATCATCCCCTTCATCAGCAGCGAGCCGGTTCGCGCTCAAATTGCAGAAGTGACAGACGCGATCGTAGAGGCGATTCGTCGCCCCGAAGTTCAGCTAACTCTCAGCGCTGAAAAGCAAATACTTGAGCTAGATGCAAGCGGTCAGGAAAAAGTTAGCTGGGAGCAGCTAGAAGGTCGAGTCAAGGTACAACCGGGTGATGTTCTGCGCTACAGCGTGGATGGTGCTAACTCAGGTGATGCAGAGGCGGCCAATTTAGTCATCACTCAGCCCGTTCCGGCGCAAACGACCTACGTTTTAGACTCTGCCATCGGCAACAACGGCGCTGAACTGACCTACAGCATTGATAACGGCCAAACCTTTGTCGCCGAACCCATGATTGAAGTGACCTTACCGGATGGCACTGTAGAGCTGCAGCCTGCTCCGGCTGAAACCTATACCCATGTTAAGTGGGACTTTACGGACACTCTGGCAGCGGCTGAGACAGTGAAGGTGACCTACGAAGTTACGGTTGACTAAAGCGATCTAAGCCAGGTTGGGCCAACAGATTTACTCAACCTGGCTCTCTACAACACCGCTGCTGCTACCTAACACTTTCAGCCGTACTTTCCGCATCTGCCCCAGCCTTAATTAACAAGCTTTTAGCTACTTTTAATCACTTCTAATCTTGGGCTGACTCAGCTTCTAAAACGGCAGCCCCAGGGGATTTTTGTGCCCATTGACTTTCTGGCCTAAGGGAATCTGCGGAGAACCCAAACTATCTATGAAACGCCCCAAATACGACTCCAAGCGACATAAATTTTTTTGGCTGAAAGGCTTAGCGGCTATGGTCACGATCGGCAGCTTATGCCACGGATCTACTGCGGGTTTAGCCCAGAACAGTTCAGCTCCTAAACCGATTCAAAACCAAGCTGCCTACAGCTACCGCGATCCAGCCAGCGGACATGCATTCACGGGCGTCTCCGGCGGAACGGTTTCTAGCTCTACGGCTTTAGTAGACCCGCTTGGTCAAATTTTGGGATGTGATGGCAGTCCTTTATCCAACTATGGCGGCTTCTCCGTAGCTCTCTACGAACCTGATGTTTCAGGAATTGAACTGGGCAACTTGCTCGCTCTCACCCCGACAGAGTTTCCCGATATAGAAAACAACGGTATTTCAGGGGGAAAAGCGCCCAACGTCGATAACATCAATCCATTTCCTTTAACAAACATCGATGCAGGGCAATACAACTTTCTCTTTGATCCCACCGCTAATCTAGCCAGTCCCGTCAATGCTGGCCTCCAGCAAACCAGCATTGGGGCGCAATACATTCTTGTGGTTAGCCCCTCTGATAGTTCTGAACTGCCAGAGCGGCGCGTACTGCTGGAGATTCTCAGCAGCACGGGTGGCGTCAACAACAGCATTGTTCGCTATCGGGCCACCGCTTTAGACGGTCAGCCGCTATCGGTAACCGGCGGTATTCAGGTTACCGACACCGTTGTGGAAGTCCTCAACGCTGAGACTCAGGGCCTAAACCTCTTCTCTCTGGCCCTGGAGATGATGCTGTGCAAAAACAATCAGCTTGAAATTACCAAAACAGCCGATCGAGCTGCGGCTCAGCCAGGCGATACGGCGGTTTATCGCCTTTCCCTGCGCAACCTGTCAGAAGTCCCGCTAGATGCGGTTAGCGCTTCTGACCAACTGCCCTTTGGCTTTCAGTTCTTATCTGAATCAGTACGCGGTGAGATCAACGGCCAAATTGTACCGATTGACGCTGTTCCTAGTGCTGATGGTCGCACCGTCATCTTCTCAACGCCGACGCAAATTCCCGTCAATAGCGTTCTCAATATTGTCTACGCCTTACAAATAACGCCGGATGCCCGGCGCGGTGATGGCCGCAACTCAGCGATCGCCGCTGCAGAGCGTACAGACAACGACTTCGAGCTGCAAGATGGCCCCGTCAGCCATCTCATGCGCCTAGAAGCTGGCATTCTTTCAGACTGCGGCACCCTGATTGGCCGCGTATTTGTGGACAAAAACTTCGATGGTGAGCAGCAGCCAGGAGAACCTGGCGTTCCCAATGCCGTGGTTTTTCTTGACGATGGCAACCGCATTGTCACCGATGCAGACGGCCTGTTCTCCGTTGCCAACATGCTGCCAGGGCGGCGCTCCGGCACCCTCGATATCACCAGCCTGCCTGGCTACACCCTCGCGCCCAACCTGTATGTCAGGGAGCGCAATAGCGAGTCACGCCTAGTCAATCTAGCTCCGGGCGGCATGGTGCGAATGAATTTTGCGGTTACACCCGCTGCTCAACAGGAGGCTCAATAAATGTCACGCCTGCAACACACACACACACGGCTAGGGGCTGGCCTGATGGCGACGGTGACAGGCGGGGTCGGCATGTTTACCTCACTTCAGCCTGCTTTCGCTGATGCCCCCAACGAACTGCCGCAGCCGCAGTCCCAGCAGAACAATCAGCAGCCTGTTCCCACCACAACGGAAGTCGCTTCACCCGGCAGCAGCATTTCTACAGCCCTCGGCGGCGAAGCAGGAATTCAGTTTAGCGGTGCTCGGCTCGGCCAGCCGCAGGTAAGTGCTAATACAACTGTTGCTCCTAGACCGCAGACGGCGATCGCGGTTGAAGCGGCTCCCACGACTGTCCAATTTGCCAATGAATCCCCCGTTTTAGCCCAGAGCAGTGCAACAGATTTAGCTCAGCCTGCCACGGCTGAAACCTCTGAGCCAGCCGAGTCGTCTTCTGCGGTCGAGTCTATTCCCACGTCGATGGTGAATGCAGAGCAGGTCCAGATCCTGACGCCAACGGTCGGCAGCGTTTTGGATGTGCCCGCAGCAACCGTAATTTTGCAGTATCCCAGCGGCGCGGCGGTGCAGCTACGGGTGAATGATGCGGTGGTAAACCCAGAACTGATTGGCCGAACCGAAACTAATGCTGAGTCAGGGCTAGTGACTGAAACCTGGTATGGGGTTTCCCTCAAGGCGGGTGATAACCAGATTACGGTCAATGCCCAGGGCGACGAAACTGCTTTAGCTGCCGTTGCGGTGCAGGTACGGGGCACTCCAACTGAGCTGACTGTAGGTACCCGTGAGGGGGAAGTAGCGGCTGATGGACGTTCAACGGTCACAATACAAGGTGAACTGCTCGATGAAAACGGCAACCGCTCCAGCTGGGATGCGACGGTCACCCTAACGACCAGTGATGGTGAATTTGTCGGGGCTGATTATGCTCCTGATACGCCCGGTTTTCAGGTACAGGCGCAAAATGGCTACTTCACAGCAGAACTCCAGTCTTCCTTAGAAGCGCATTTGGTACAGCTACGAGCGACCAGCAATGGTCTGACCGCGTTTGGCCAGGTGCAGTTTGTGACCCAGCAGCGTCCAACTCTGATCAGCGGTGTGGTAGACCTCCGCTTTGGCGCTCGCGGCACTGATTTCTACAGCAGCTACCGCGACTTTTTGCCCGCAGACGGAGACAACCGCTATGCGCTAGATGTAGATGCAGCCGTGTTTGCCACAGGCAGCGTGGGAGAGTGGCTATTTACCGGCGCTTACAACAGCGATCGCCCCCTGAACGAAGACTGCGCAGGCAATGTTTCCCTTTTCCGCCAGGATAGCTCCTGTGATAACAAGTACCCGGTCTATGGCGATGACTCTCAGCGCGATGTCGTAGCGCCCTCTATCGATAATCTCTACCTGCGGCTGGAGCGAACATCTCCGGTTCCAGGAGCAGGCACTGACTATGTGATGTGGGGCGACTTCAATACGGAAGAGTTTTCCACCGCTTCTCAGCTTTTCACGGCTACTAATCGCCAGCTTCACGGCTTCAAACTGAATTACAACTTAGGCGATTTAGCGGTTACTGGCTTCTACGGCAACAATGTTGAAGGCTTTCAGCGAGACACTGTCGCCCCAGACGGCACCAGCGGCAACTACTTTTTATCTCGCCGCCTGATTGTGCCGGGCAGCGAAAGCGTCTTTATCGAGCTAGAAGAACTCGATCGCCCTGGTACTGTGATCGAGCGGCAGCAGGTCTTTCGCGGCAGTGATTACGAAATTGACTACGATCGCGGCACCATCCTTTTCCGCGATGCGATTCTACGCACCGCTGTTGGTGACTTCGGCCAGGTGCTTGTGCGCCGCATTGTGGCGACCTATCAGTATGAAAGCCAGGGCGAAGATACAAACATCATCGGTGGGCGGCTGCAGTACAACCTCGATCGCACCCTTAATCAGGAAAGCTGGCTGGGAGCGAGCTATCTGCGGGAAGACCAAGGCAACCGCGAGTTCGAGCTGATTGGCGCAGATGCCCAGATCTCCCTGGGGGAAACCGGGCGGCTAATTGCTGAATACGCCTACTCTTCCAGTGACTTTGACCTATCTAGCCCGGTCAGCGGGTCTGCCTACCGAGTTGAGCTAGACGGACAGCTCACCGACTGGCTACAGGGCCGCGCCTACTACCGTCACACTGATCCAGGTTTTAGCAATCAGGCCACTACCAGCTTTACGCCCGGTCAAACCCGCTACGGCGCCCAGCTCAATGCCCGCATTTCGGCGGACACCTCGCTGCGGGTGCAGTTTGATCAGGAAAATAACGAAGGTATTGCGCCGCGCCCGCTGCTGACGCTGACAGATTTGCTCAGCCCCGGCAGCTCGCCTCTACCCGGTAGCCGGGTTGATAACTCGCTCACCACCTACTCGGTAGGTCTATCCCAGCGGCTAGGCGATAGCACCTTTGACCTGGACTGGATTCACCGCGATCGCACAGACCGAGCCGCGATCGATCGCCTCACCGCTACTTCTGACCAAATCAGAACCCGCCTTTCCACCAATATTGGCAACAATGCCACCGTCTATGCCCAAAACGAGCTGAATCTTTCCTCTGACACCGATCCGCTCTACCCCAATCGCACCCTGTTTGGCATGAACTGGCAGCTGATGCCAGGAATCTCCCTGGGGGTAAATCAGGTCTTTTTTGGCGATGGTGGCCTCAACTACCGCGACTCAATTACCACCGTTGACCTCTCTGGTGAATATGCTCTAGGGGAAGACACCACAATTCACGGTCGCTTCTCGGTGATTGAGGGCCAGCAAATTGGCGGTGCCATCGGCTTTGATCAGGGCTTCACCCTTGCGCCAGGGCTGCGTTTAGACTTGGGCTATGAGCACGTCTTTAATAATCTCTATGGCTCCACCGCTGCCGGAGCTACCTTTGCTCAGCCTTTTGCGGTTGGTTCAGGCGCTTCTGCCCTACAGCTCACCAGCGGCGACAGCTTCAGCATCGGCCTCGCCTACACCGACAATCCCGACTATCAGGCGAATGCTCGCTTGGAGCACCGCACCTCTTCCCAAGGCTCCAATACGGTATTTACCGCTTCAGCTCTGGGCCGCCTCACGCCCGCCGTCACCGCTCTGTTCAACTATGAATGGGCCAGCGCCGCCAACCAGGGACTAGAGGGACTCGATGGCTCTAGCACCCTCAAGCTAGGACTGGCCTACCGCGACCCCAACGACGATCGCTTCAATGCCCTGCTGCGCTACGAACACCGGATCAATCCCTCCAGCCTGCCCACTAACGTCCTGTTTGGCTCTGACATCAATTCTGAGGAACATCTGCTCTCTGCCGAGGCCATTTATGCCCCCAACTGGCAGTGGGAACTGTATGGCAAATATGCTTTCCGTAGCAGCTCCACCAGCATTGGTGGCGCGGTGGGCGATGTGATTGTCGATGAATTTAGCTCGACCAACACGGTGCATCTGGCCCAAATGCGCGCTACCTACCGTTTCGGCTATGCCTGGGATCTAACCGGAGAAGCCCGCTGGCTGACCACGGGCAGCTATAGCGAATTTGGCGGGGCTTTAGAGCTAGGCCATTACGTCACGCCCGATCTGCGGCTCTACGGCGGCTACAGTTTTGGCGGTGCCTATGACCGTGACTTTTCCGGCAGCGATCGCTCAGCCAGCGGCCCTTACATCGGCATCACCGCCAAGCTCAACAACCTGTTTGACGGTTTTGGTTCCCGACCCGATGTTCAGCCGGTTGTAGAGACTGAAGCGAGTGACGAAGAGATTTAGGGCGCACTGGCCCCCATCCCTTAAAGGAGTGAGATCATGAAATCCCTACAGCCCCAATTGCTAAAAGCCCTATTTTTCGCCGGATTAGCCACTAGCCTCTCGACACCGCTGGCGATCGCCGCTGAGCCTAGCGCCGCTGAACCACCTGTCCTGCGCGTCACCGTTAACAGTGCTGCCGATGGCCCGATTGCAGCCGATGGGGAGATGACGCTGCGGGAGGCGATCGCCCTGAGTAATGGCACCCTAGCCCTAGACCAGCTCACCGCTACAGAGCAGGCCCAAGTGGCTAGGCTAGCTGCCAGCGATCGCCCCGTAATTGCCTTCAATCTGACGGCTGCTCAAACAATTGAGCTGGCCGCACTGCTACCGGAAATTGCTCGACCGGGTTTGCTAATTGACGGCACTACCCAACCAGGCTACGAAACTGAGACATCTGAGGCGATCGCCCCTGCACCTGTCGTGGCAATTACGGCGGCTGCAGACGCAGGCGTGTTTCGCGGATTGACGGTCGTGGCCGACAACGTCACAATTCGCGGCCTGAGCCTCTACGGGTTTACGACCCAGAATTGGGGCAACGAGGCAGTTTTGCCCGCCGATATTCTGATTACTCATCGGCTACCGCCGCCGAATATTCAGGAGCATCAGCCACCCAACGATGCGGCACCTTTCTATGACGAGAACCTCCCGCCGCGCGGCGTTGTGGTTGAGCAAAACTGGCTGGGGCTGCCGCCTACTGGAGAACGGCCTGAAACCGCTTCAGCCTTTGGCGTATATGTATTTCACGGTGTAGAAACGAGGGTGCGGCAAAACTGGATTGGGGGGCATAGCGGCAGCGGCGTGATCACCTCGGTGCGGGCGAGCGGGCTGGAGATTACTGAAAATCGATTCACGGATAACGGTTCTTTGGGAATGCCGGATGCGATTCGGCTAGAGGGTGAGGTCGCAGGGACGCAGATTCGCCAAAACGAAATTGAACGCAGCTACGGCAGCGGCATTTTTCTGTTTAAAACTAGCGGCGCGGTGACAATCGCGGCGAATCAGCTCATAGGCAACGGCCAGGGTCTAGAACAAGCTGCCGTTTACCTGATGGGTAATGAGCATCAGGTGATTGACAACCTGGTGCGTGAGCAAAACGGGCCGGGGGTCGTCGTTGCCGCTTATCCAGAGAGCGATCGCAACCAGATTCTCAATAACCGCTTTGAGGCAATCAATGGCCTCAGCATTGACCTGACCGCTCGCCGCCAAGCGGGAGAAACCCACTTTCAGCGCGGCGATGGCCCCAATCCGCCCCGAAATTCGCGTAACCGCCGCTTAGATACGGCCAATGACGCGATTGACGCACCGCGTTTTTTGAGCCGCGAATTTTTTCTAATGAACGGGCAGGTAGCGATCGCGGGACAAGCGGATCCCAAGGCCCAAATCACGCTGTACCGGGTGCTGGAAACAAGTAGTCAGTACGGACCGCTGAATCAGCCATTAGCTGAAGTGCAGGCTGATGAAGCTGGGCACTTTGAGGTGGTGCTAACCAGTTTGCAGTCGGGAGATACCGTGAGTGCGATCGCCAGTCATCCCGAATACGGTACCTCTGAACCTGCCAGAAATACCAAAATTCTGACGCTTAGCGATACTTCTGCTGCTGCGTCAATAAGTCCAACAAATTCTCCAATACATTAGGCTTCGTTTAAAAGTATGACTCAGGGTTTTATTCTTACCACCTATTTAACTCAGTTTTTCTTCGAGAAGAATCGTGATGACGCTATTACCTAAAAAATCCCTAAAAGCTTTGCTATTAAACCGAGGTAAGCAACTTAATAGCTTTTTAGCCTGTTCAGCTCTGACATCGCTGACAACTTTAGGTTTAGGACTTTGGCAGAGTCCGGCCCAAGCTGAAGGTTCCTACCAAATGGGGCTAAACCAGTGGCTGTTTGAATACGATGCTGCAAATAGCTTCATCACGGCCCCCTCTGAGCGACCTATTTATGTCAATATTCTCAACTCAGGTGAGGTCATTAACGTTTCGCTATGCGGTAATGACGATAGCGAAGCTCTGCGAATTCAAGTTTATGATCCGTCCGGAAATCAGGTATTAAATAGCTCCTTAAGCTCCTCTAACGTATCTTGCAGCGACAATTTTGAAAATCCTTTAACTAATCCCGTTCGTTATGATACGACTGCAACAGGAACAGGTGTTTATGAGGTACGGCTATACAACGAAAGCCGAGATAACACGGGTTCAAACAATGTCTTCAAGCGCTACGACATTACCGTTACTCCTGACAGCAGCACCAATCCCGACCCGACTGAAGCCCAGGGGCGGGTTTGGGCCACGAGTTGGGCGTTTAATGGTGGCAGCACGTTTGATCCCTCTGGGGCAACAGATGCGGATCTATTTATCAGAGTGCCGGGTGGACGGAGCGGAACAGAATATGTCTGGATGCTAGATCTCAATCAGTTTGCTCCTCAGCGCTACGAAATTATTGCAAATGCCATTGGTGTTGATGCACCCAACTCAGGCTACAGCACCCCCGTAGCCGGTAATTCTATTACCCGCCAATATCCAATTTATTTGTCATATCCTGCCGGCCAAGTTTTGCCAGCAGATGTTCCACCAGGACTCAGTAACTTTCGCTTTGTCGATGATCAAGGGGTTGACTATTCTATTTCTCCAGGCGATACGGCAGGCGTTCAAGACAAAGGATTTTTTGAGTTCACAACTGATGTCGCTGGCAACTATGCCATCATAATAGACACGAACCGAGATGGCGTATATGGCACTGGCGATCGCTTATTGTTGGGGACCACTACGCCTGGCAGCAACTCCGTAGAGTGGGACGGAAAAGATGCGAATGGAGATGTTCTATCACCAGAAACCTATAACGCTCAGCTAGAGGTGCGTATTGGGGAGTATCACTTCGTAGCAGGTGATGCAGAAACCAGTGGTGGTGGCACCAACAACGGTTTAACTATCTTCAGAATGAATACGGCGACCACCTCCGCGCCGACACAGGTGTATTGGGATGATGTGACTCAGCTTCCCGGTGCAAACGGTTCCTCTAACTTGCCAGATGGAGCAGCTTCCAATACGGCAGCCGGACGTCATACTTGGGGTGACTTCACAGGCGGCGGATTTGGAGACAAAAAGTATATTGATACTTATACTTTCGCTGAATCTGCTAGAACAACAACAGTCGCTATTATTGCCGATAACGACGACCTAATTGATGGCGGCAACCGACCTCTAGGTTCCGCGTTTACCTGCGACTCGACTTTCTACATCACGATTGGCCCTGGGGGGCAAACCGATCAAAAACTCTACCGGGTTAATCGCTCTGGAGCAACCTATACCTTTGAGCAAATCGGCTCCGGCTCTACCGAGACCAACGGATATCCCAATAATTTTCAATACAATGCTCTCGCCTACAACCCGTTAGACAACTATCTTTATGCCTATGTTCAAAGCTCGCAGGCAACTGACGGCCCTTACAGCCAAGGCAACATTCTCAAAATTGGTACCGATGGTGTTTTGCACTCCCTAGGCAAACCTGTAGGCGGTACGCTCTCAGGTAGTTTTTATGCGGCGACGATTCTGTCAAATGGAACTTATGTAATCGGAGCCGGTAATAAATTTGCCACTATCGATTTGACCACATCTCCGCCCACAATTATCAATTCACAGCAAACAGTTTCGGGTCTCAGCTTTACGGACTTTGCGGTTGATCCGACTGACCCAGCCAGCCTGAGCGGTGAGTACATCTATGGCATTAACGAAAGCAATAATAGACTCGCCATTCTCAACGTAGCCAACTTTCCGCCCACCATAACCAGTACAGCACCTAATCCAACCGGATTTACCCATAATACTGGCTCGCAGTTTGTTGATTCTTTTGGTACGCTCTATTACCGCAGCAACGCTACCGATAGCCTTTATCAGGTTGAGAGCGATCCAAATAGTTCTGACTATGGCAAAGCGACCTTGGTGACGACTGCTCCTTCGGGTGGCAACCATGACGGGGCAAGCTGTCTTTTTAGCTCTGCTATCAATAAAGAAGTTCAAGACCTAGACGGTAATCCGATTACAGAGGCTCCGGCAGGCAGCTTAGTGCAGTATGTTTATACAATTGCGACAGGTAATGTCAGCAATCTAAATAGCGTCACCTTTGAAGACGATTTGAGAACAGTAACAGGGGGGAGTCCTGTTAATAGTCAATTCACTGGCAATTTCACCGTCTCAAATGGTTCAGGCTCGGCTGCCTTGAGCAACGACGATCAGACACTGCAAATTAATGGATTAACTGTGCCTGGGCAAACTCAGGCTTCGCCAGGCGGGGAAATCCTCACAATCACGGCTGAAGTTAGATTGAGCACAACGCTGACGCCAGGACAATATTTTAATCAGGCGTTTCTAACCAATCTGCCAGCGACCTATCCCGCAGCCATCGCCTCGGATTACCCTGCTTCTCCAGCTTTTGAAGACCCAACGCCTTTAACGGTTACGGCTCCAGTTGTCAGTGCTCCAAACGTTTTACTGGTCAAACGAATTACGGCTATCAATGGCGATCGCACCCAAAATCCCAATGACGGTACGCCGCTTAATCAGTTTATTGACGATACGGTTTCGGCGAATCAAGCTGATGACAATGAGGCGGGTTGGCCTAATAGCTACTTGCTAGGTGAATTCAATGCCGGACTGGTTAAACCCGGTGACGAAATTGAGTACACCATCTACTTCCTGAACGCAGGCGGCAATAACGCAGATGACGTTAGAATCTGCGATCGCATCCAGCCCAATCAAGCTTTCCAGCCAAATGCCTATGGCAGCGGCGCAGATATTCAGCTCCAGCTTGGTACCAGTGCTGTGCTAGATCTGACGGCGGCAAATGACGCGGGCGATCGGGCTGAGCTAATTGCTGCTAATGATACGGTTCCTGCTACCTGCTCTATCAGCGGCAGTAATACCGATGGCACTCTGGTCATTGACATCACGGGCGCGAATGGCACTGGTAATCCCAGCCTGACTACCTTACCCGCCTCTACCGGTGTTGGAACGCCCAACGATTCCTACGGCTTCTTCCGCTTTACCACGCGAGTCAATTAGTCAGTCCGCCGCTGCGTTGGAGAACAGTATTAGCCCTCAGGCTAGAATTAAGCTGAGCGGCGATCGCACACCATCACCGTCTTGGGGCTATTTTGCTCCTGCGCCCATACCGCAAGCCATGACTGCACAAACTTCATCTTCGACGCAATCGCCGCCAACTATTGAGTGGGAAAAGCTGCCTAACGACTTTGTCCTACCGGATAATCCTGAGTGCGTCAGCTATCTGAAGCAGAGTCTAAGCCTCAATACGTAGTGCAACCTACTAGCTCAGAAGGGCGCTACTGGATTCCAGGCTTAAGGCTGTGGCTGGGGATTTGGCAGGGCGAGCGGCTAGGAATAGTGGCTCACTGGCTGCGGTGGTGGGATGAAGCGGGCAACTTACTGCTGTGGAGTTCTGAAAAGGTAGAGCAGGAAGGTCAGCGGGCAGAACAAGAGCGGCAACGGGCAGATCAGCTAGCCGCAAAGCTGCGGGAATTAGGCATTGACCCCGACAAGACTTAAATTTCAGGCTTAAAACTTAGGCAAATCTACCAGTATTCGGTTCAAAGTTAGCGGGAATAATGCCAACAGCGTCAGGATTTGCGATCGCCTTAAATCCGGTCAAGCTTTTCAGCTAAACGACGTTGCTAGAGGCTACCAGAGTCGAAAAAAACTAACAGTTTCTGCGGCTTCGGTTTTATCACTCAGGTTAATCAATAGTTTTGAGCTTACGAGAAGTCATCTCCGTGAGCCGATTTTTTATGCAGTTTTTGCCTAGACAAACCCCCATGTCTCAGCCTTTCTCCTCCCAGTCGGCACCGCTAATGGCTTTACGTAGCTTGCTGCTCACTGGCCTGCTAGCTGGCAGTTCTCTTTGGCTAACTGCTCAGGCGGCCAGCCCACCCGCAGGCAGCATTATTGAGAATCAGGCCACGGGTAGCTTTGTCAATCCGCTCAACAGCAGCGAAATTCAAATCCAGTCCAACACCGTTAAAGTGACCGTGGCTGAGGTGGCAGGCGTTACGGTTACGGCGGGTGGCATGGCTGATGACGGACAGGCCAACCCCGGTGATACGGTTTATTTCAGCTTTGTCTTAACCAATGTGGGCAATGATGAGACCCTGTTTTTCCTGCCAGAGGCTCCGGCCTCAATCACCGGAGGAACGTTGGCGGGTGATATTCAAATCGTTCAGTATGATCCAGACGGAACAGGCACCTCTGTGGTTGATCTGTCGGCTGATAATATTACGGTGCCAAGTGGTGGTACTACGACAGACACGCTGCTAGGCAGCAATGCGGCAGTCAATAACGGCGTGATCCCAGCAGGGGCAGAGCTGACCATTCGAGTTCCCGTAACGCTAAATTCCAGCTTGAATGACGGCGATTTGGTGACGGTGGCAATGGGAGACACCCCGGCAGATACCAGCGGCAGTACCCAAAATCAGCCTGACAGTGATGATGGTACGAATGCTAATGAAGTTAGAACTGTAGATCCGACAGCAACGGGCACAGACGATCCGATCAACGGTGAGCGTGAAGCCAGTACGAGCCAGACAATAACGGCGATCGCATCTACTAACTCTGCAGACTATGGGGATGCTCCCGCTTCTTATCGCGACGCCAGCCACAATTTAGTGACGTCTCCTAGTCTCTACTTGGGCAGCGTTGCGCCCGATGGCGAGGCAGGCAGTCAGCTAACCAGCTCTCCTTCAGCGGGCGATGACGATGATGGCAATGATGATGAAGACGCCTTTGTCGCTTTGCCCAACGTACCTTTCGTAGACCCTAATCTCACGAGTCTTTCCATCGGCAGAAACTATAAGCTAACGGTTCCTGTCACAAACACCACGGGCGGCAGCGCAACCTTACATGCCTGGATTGACTTTGACCAAGATGGCAAGTTTGAGGCGGCAGAATATCAGTCTAGCGTCGTCAGCAATAATGCCACTAGCGTCGGCTTGGACTGGACTGTACCGCTGACAGCTATCCTGGGTGATACCCACGCTCGCTTTCGTATAACCAGCGATACTTTAACCGATAATACAGGTCTGCTTGATCCGCTCAACCTGGGCATTGATGAACGGGCCTTTGACAACGCCAGTGATGGCGAGGTAGAAGACTATCCTGTGGCGATCGCCGTGCCGCTCTATGACTACGGAGATGCACCTGATGCCAATAGCGGTACTCAACCCGGTGACTATCAAACAACTGAAAGCGACGGCGGCCCCAGCCATGTGGTTGTGGATACAATCGGTCTAAACCTGAGCTTGGGCAGCCACGTAGACGGTGATGATGGCAGTTTGCAAAACAGCAATGCCGATGCTGACGATCTCGACGGTACGAGCGTCGATGTGCTGAATACCTTAATTAGCAGCGGCAATACGGGGCTTGATGACGAAGATGGCGTTGATATCAGCAGTTTGCCTGCCCTGACCGCAACCCCAAGTCAGACATACACTGTCCCAGTAACAGTTCGCAACAACATTCCGCTGCTCAATGCCTATCTGGTTGGCTACATTGACTTCAACCAAGACGGTGATTTTGATGATGCGGGGGAAAGATCGGCCACGGTCACGGTTCCGCCGCTGCGATCGCTGTCTAATCCTGCCAGCGAGCTGAGAACTGTTAACGTCACGTTTACAACGCCAGCGGGCATCGTCCCAGGTGATACCTATGCCCGTTTTCGCCTCGGCAGTATTCAAGAAATTGTGGAATCAGCTACCGGGGCCACTGCCAGCACCAATACGGGAGAAGTCAATAACGGAGAAATTGAAGACTACAAAATTACAGTTGCTGCAGGCACCAATAGCGGCAACACAGAACCTGCCGATTATGGGGATGCGCCCAGTTCGTATGGCGATGCCAGTCACGATTTAGCCGGTGCTCCGGGGTTGTATTTGGGAATCACTGCGCCCGATGGTGAGGCCAATACTCAGCTCACTAGCGCTGCCTCAGCCGGAGACGATGACGACGGCAATGACGATGAAGATGCTTTCTTTGTTTTACCCAATGTGCCTCTGGTAGATCCGTCTCTGACGTCGATTTCATTGGGCCGAAACTATAGCCTCACTGTCCCAGTGACTAATACTACCGGCAGCGCCGCAACTCTCCACGCCTGGATAGACTTCAACCAGAACGGCAAATTTGAAGCAGATGAGCATCAGGCCGCTACGGTCAATCCCGGTCAGGACAGCGTCAATTTGACCTGGGATATGGACAGCATTATCAATTTTCTCAATCTTTTGAATCTGCCGCTCAGCACCTTTCTCGGCGATACCCACGCTCGCTTTCGTTTGACTAGCGACACTTTGACCGATAAGACAGGTGCCCTTGATGTACTCAACCTAGGGATTGATGAGCGGGCTTTGGGTAATGCCAGTGATGGAGAAGTTGAAGACTATCCCGTCTCTGTGGCTGTGCCGCTTTATGACTACGGTGACGCGCCTGATACGGGTACGGGTACGAGTACAGGCAATTACCGGACTACCGAAAGCGATGACGGCCCTACTCATATAGTCATCCAAGATCCTTTGGGACTCCTGCATCTGAGCTTGGGGACTCATATAGACGGTGATGATGGCAGCCTGCAAGATGTCAGTGCTAGCGCTGACGATGCGGAGACTACCGACGTTGACATACTCGGTACGCTGCTCAGCGGTGGCCCTACTGGCCTTGATGATGAAGATGGCGTCAGTAGCTTCCCCGCTTTGACGGCTACACCCGGTCAGACCTACACCGTATCGGTCACCGTTAGGAACAACGTGCCGCTGCTCAATGCTTATCTAGTGGGCTACATTGACTTCAACCAGGATGGTGATTTTGATGATCCTGGTGAGCGATCGGCTACCGTCACGGTTCCGTCCGATCTGATAACCCTGACCTCCAGCAGTCTCACTTTAGATACAACGGGCGCGCCCAGAACGTTCGACGTCACCTTTACGATTCCAGCCGACGTTGTCCCCGGTGATACCTATGCCCGTTTCCGTTTAGGCAGTATTCAAGAAATCGTGGAGTCGGCTACGGGCGTTACCGTCAGCACCAGCAATGGTGACGTGAATAATGGTGAAGTAGAAGACTACCCCATTGCGATCGCGGCTAACTACGAACTATCCCCCTCAGCCGGACAAATTATTATCAATGAAGTGCTTTACAACGAGACAGGCGTCAGCGCTGCTACCAACGATGAATTCATTGAACTCTACAACGCTTCTAATGCAACCGTTGACCTGAGTAACTGGCAGCTCATTGATGGCAACTCAGCCGCCAATGACACTGATGGGACTGGCTCTATTACTGGCAGTTCGGTTGATCCGGCCTACGTTTTTCCTGCAGGCACAACGCTAGCCGCGGGCGAGTATGCCATCGTCTGGATTGGCGATAATACCGCCGCTCATCAAGCGCCTGACGCCGCTTTTCAAACTTGGCTGGGTCAGCCTGCTAAGCTCAATAACACTGGCGATGACGTTTGGCTCTACGATGATCAAACACGCATTGTTGACTATATTGCCTATGGCTCAGGCAGCGCCGTCAATCAGCCGCCTCCGGCTGGGCTCAACCTGTGGGCAGATACTTATCAGGGAGATCTAGCTGGCGCAGCGGACGGACAATCCATCAGCCTTACGCCCAATGGACAAGACGGCAATACCAGCACCTGTTGGGAATTGACAACCAGCAGTGAGGCTAGTGGTCGCTGCTCAAGCTTTTTACCCACGCGAGACACAGACCCAGCTACCAGTCGCACCGCTAGCGTCGGCGTCAGCAACAATGGCACCCCGAATGTTGTTTTGGTTAAGCGCATTACCGCTATTAACGGCAGCGCTGTGACCCTCAGCGGCGATGCCCTAGACGACTATATTAACGACAGCAGCGATGTAAACGATGATGCTAGTAATCCCTGGCCGACTCCAGTCGAAAATTACCTGGTAGGGGGTATTGATGGCGGCTTAGTGGTGCCTGGTGATGAGATCGAGTACACCATTTATTTTCTATCGAATGGGGGAGCTGACGCTCAAAACGTGCTGCTCTGTGACTACGTGCCTGCCAATACCGCTTTTGTCGCCACTGCTTTTAATAGCAATCCGGCCCAGGATCCCGGTGGACTTTCAACTGGCGATCGCGGCATTGTCCTCAGCCAAGGAACTACGACGGCCTCCATCACTAACCTGTCTGATGGCGATCGCGGCTATTATTTTTCTCCCGGCATTGATCCAGCCGGAACTTTCCCCGGTCTAGACTGTGACGGTGATGGCAACAGCAGCAACACCAATTTGAACGGTGCGGTTGTGGTTGAACTGGGTACGCTGCCCTACGCTGAATCAGGTACTCCCGCGCCTGCGTCTAGCTCTTATGGTTTTGTTCGCTTTCGCGGTCGTGTCAAGTAGAGGCTCGGCCCTATAGCTGCAGCCGTCAGCGCGCCGCTAATTTTGTTTTTGAGAGGCGATTTTGAGGGGAAGAGAGGCTAATTTTGGTCCTGGGAAGGCCACAACTGCCTTGCCGTGAGAGTTAGCCCGCAGTTTTAGGAGCGCTGTGACCAAGGCGCTATGATTGAGCGGCGGTAGCTCTAACAGGTTTAAAACCTGGCCTGCGCGGGTCGCCGTGTAGCTAATCAGGTTACGAATAGGGAAACGGGGCATTAGATCGGCTGCCCCTTGGCAGATAGCCCACTGCCGTTCTGAAGCCAAAATCTCATGCTGAGAGCCGTTGACCAAGACAATTTTGAGCGCTGGGCAATGTTTTTGACACCAGCGGCAAATAGCATAGGGTTTTAGTGACTGCAGCCGAGTATCAATCAGAATTAAGTCGGGCAGGGCGGATTCATCTTGCTGAAGCTGCTGCAGGCTTTTGATCAGGCCAACATCGGCAGATTCCCAAATGACGGCAATATTTTGCGATCGCAGGACGGTTTGCCAGATTTTGCCTTGAAATCCGACCGGGTAGATCATTAAAACGAACTTCGAGGACATGGGCTATCGTGAAGGGGAAATAGGAGTGAATTGCGTAGCTTTTTCTTTTGCATGAATAAAAATGAGAAAGCTTCCCCGATGGCAGATGCAACCAGCTTGTTGTGCTGCTAAGAGCTAGCATAATCTGCTTGGCTCAGAGCGATCGCACTTTAGGCAGAAACCGAGTTTAATTTTTGAATTTCTTGATGAACAGTTGTGCCAATTTGCAAAGCCTCGTTGAGCAGATCGCCATATTCATTAGCGGCCTGATTCATCTGGAGAGCCTGCAAAGAAGCTAAGTTCTGTTCAATATTGGCAAATAGCTCCTGGCGACGGGCCATGAAGCGCTGATGCTTGCGGAGGATCCGCTCTGTCATCAGGGCACAAATTAGGCTGCTGCGCGTGAGCTGCAGAGCCTCCAAAACAGCACCCCGATTTTCTACCTTGGGCTGAGCGGGATTGGCCTGGCTCAGTTCGTCTAGAATGCTAACAGCCGTTAGGGTTTCGTGGTAGCGATCGATTTCATCTAGCAAACAGGCTAATCCCTTTAAATAGCGGCCCTGCCACCAGCGGTAAAAATTCCAGCCGCAGGCGATCGCCACGGCTACCCCCAAGGCCACAGGCACAAACCGAGCGGCGCTGCTGAGATCTTCCCCCAGTCCCTGATTGCGCGCCACAATCAGACTGAGCGGCAGGCAAAAAATGATGATGACGCCGAAGGTGAGAAGCTGATTTAGCAACAGCGAGAGGATATTAGACTGACGCAGCGCCGAGGGCCGATAAGCCTGCCCCATCGTAAACTCACCAATATCTAAGCCCGTGAGCGTATCTAGCTCCCGCTCAGTGATTTTCAGCGCTGAAAGATTGGGCTGCATTCGCGAAGTATTGAGAATGTGAATGGTTGTGAGATGACTGAATTTTTTAGCTACTGAGAAATTAAATGCCAAAGAGCTGAAAAATCATCCGAAAGACCTGACCGTAGAAGTTGCCGTCAATTTCAGGTCGAAAGAGCTGAAACGGTTCGTTAGGCGCTCCGAAAAAAGGTCTTAATGTCCATCCTAGCTGGCTTCCCACCAGGGCATAGAGGATCAGCCAGCCTTTTAGCAGGCGATTGCGCAACTGATCTTCAGCCGCTTGAACCCCCGCTAGACTACGCATACCGTCGTAGAACAGCTTGATCCCTACTATGCCTGTTAGGCCCATAATCGCCACGTTCAGCAATAGAAAGAAGGCGTAGTCCTGAATTGAAATTAAAAAGAAGAGTGAAACTGGGGCAAAGCTAAATAGAAGAACGCTGATCACAGAAACCGCTGTCAGCACCATAGCCATGTACTGGCGAAAGTTGAGCGCAGAGCCGAACAGAATGTCAAAGAAGTACAGCGTCGGCAAGCAAATAACTAAAGTAATTAGATATAACGCTGGCAGCTTAATGGCTGAAGACAGCATTTGCAGCCAGCTACTAGAGGCTCCAATAATTGCGCCATAAACGGCCAGAAATACAGCGCTAGAAATGAGTAAAGAGACAATTTTGCGCTCTAGCTTGATGTCTTGCCGAATTTCTTCTAAAACAGTGGCGCGATCGCGCAGCAGGCGAATCAAAACCGCAAAGTGATTCATTCCTTCCCCAGATAAAAGATTCCAGCAGACCCTACAGCTAGGCGATCGCTAATTACGGTGAAATCTAGAAAATTCCATCAAAGCTTTAAACAACAAGACTGACTTTGGCTCAAAAAGCTGTGCGTGGTGAACCTCGCCGTTTCGCCCAAAATGACACCTTGAGCAAGTAAGCTGAGTATCTGAATCGACAGAGCGTCATCGGAGGAGGCATGAGATTTCTGCTGAAAATTGCCGCATGGATTGATCAGCTGAGCGAATGGATCGGGCGATTGACGCTGCTGCTAACCCTGGTGATGGTTGTGATGGGAGCCTACAACGCCATCACTCGCTACCTGGGACGCTATATCGGCGTCAATCTTAGCTCCAATCTTTATATTGAAGTGCAATGGTATTTGTTTAGCCTCATTTTTTTGCTGGGGGCTGCCTATGTCCTCAAGCGGGGTGCCCACGTGCGTGTCGATATTTTTTATGGTCGGCTTTCCCGCAAAGGCAAAGCCTGGGTGGATTTGCTAGGAGGACTGCTGCTGCTGATTCCCATGAGCTTGCTGGTGCTGGGATACTCTCTGCCCTCTGTCATCAACTCCTGGCAGATTTGGGAGCAGTCTTCTGATCCAAGCGGTTTACCTCGCTATCCCATCAAAACAATGATTATTGTGGCTTTTCTGCTGCTAACGCTGCAGGGAATTGCCGAGGTAATTAAGCAGGCAGCTATTATCAGCGGCTATGAACCGAACCATCAGGAGGCCAATTCATGAGTGAGACTTTAGGCTTGCTGATGTTTTTGGGGGCACTAGTCCTCATTTTTACAGGCTATCCGGTTGCCTTTGCCCTGGGCGGAACCGGACTTCTGTTTGCCATATTGAGCGCCTTCCTGGGGCAGTTTGACTGGATTTTGTTTACGGCTTTGCCCCAGCGGATCTTCGGCATCATGGGCAACTATGTCCTGCTAGCTATTCCCTACTTTATTTTGATGGGGACTTTGCTCCAGCGATCGGGGTTAGCCGAGGATCTGCTTGAAACCTTTGGCCTGCTGTTTGGGCGGCTGCGGGGGGGGCTAGCGATTGGCGTTATCTTAGTTGGAACGCTGCTGGCGGCTGCTACCGGCGTAGTGGGGGCAACCGTGGTCGCAATGGGGATGATCTCCCTGCCGATTATGCTGCGTTACGGCTATAGTCCGGCCTTGGCGACAGGCGTGATTGCTGCCTCTGGCACATTGGGACAGGTGATTCCGCCCAGCGTGGTGCTGATTGTGCTGGGCGATCAGCTAGGGGTATCAGTGGGCGATTTGTTTTTAGGTTCGCTGGTGCCCGGACTGTCTCTGGCGACTATGTACCTGATTTATACGGCTGCGATCGCGACTTTTAGGCCCAAAGCTGCCCCGGCTCTGCCTGCGGAAATGCTGGATATTTCTAAGGCCGCCTTGGCAAGGCGGGTGTTTCTAGTCATGCTGCCACCGCTGTTTTTGATTCTGGTAGTGCTGGGCAGTATCTTTGCGGGGGTTGCCACGCCGACTGAGGCGGGCGCAATGGGCGTAGCCGGTGCCTTGGTTTTGGCGGCGCTGAACCGACGGCTGACGCTGCGGACGCTGATTAAAGCCCTAGAGTCTACCGTTGAGCTGACGACGATGGTGATTGTGCTGCTGCTAGGAGCCACCATTTTCAGCTTAGTGTTTCGCGGTTTGGGGGGCGATCGCCTGGTAGAAGATATCTTGCTCAACCTGCCTGGGGGCGTGGTCAGCTTCCTGATTTTTGTCAATGTGCTGGTGTTTGTCCTGGGATTTTTCCTAGATTACTTTGAGATTGTTTTTATCATCGTGCCGCTGATGGCCCCGATTGCGCTGAGCTACGGCTACAACCTGGTTTGGTTTGGGGTCATGCTGGGCGTCAATTTACAAACCTCTTTTCTGACGCCGCCCTTTGGCTTCTCCCTGTTTTACCTGCGCGGCGTTTCCCCACCGGAGGTCAAAACCACCGATATCTACAAAGGGGTTATTCCCTTTATCTTGATTCAGCTAATGGGGCTGCTGTTGCTAATTCGCTTCCCGCAGATTGTAACCTGGGTGCTGAGCTAGTCAAATTCGGCAAACAGGGCCGCAAGCACCACGTTGGAAAAAAGAAATCCTTCTGGATCGCTGAGGCGCAAACGAGAAGAGGCCGCTTCTGCCGTTATTTCAACCCAGCCCTGCTGCACGTAGGGCTGCAGCCGCTTTTGGATGCGCTCTACGATGTCTAAGCCAAACTGCTGCGCTAACGCGATCAGGTCGATGCCTGCAGCTAGCCGTAGTTCCACCATGAGCTGATCGAGCAGTTGCTCTGCAGGGGGAGTGGGCGGACAGTCTATCTGCCCTGTTTGCTGATAGGTGCTGACCCACTGATAGTACTGGCGCAGCTTGCGAGGACGGCTAAAGCGCTGTTTTTGCAGGTAGCTCGTCGCCCCCATGCCGAAGCCATAATAAGCCCGATTCTGCCAATAGACCTGATTGTGGCGGCACAGATAGCCCGGTTGAGCGTAGTTAGAAATTTCATAATGCTCAAAGCCAGCCTGGGTAAGGGTTCGCTGGGCAAGACGATACATTTCTGTGGTGCGCTCGTCAGTCGGCAGGGGAGCGGAGCCAGCCTGGTACCATTTGTCAAAAGCCGTCCCTGGCTCGATCGTTAGATCATAGACCGAAATATGCTGGGGCTGCAGGGCGATCGCCTGGGTTAGAGAATCCTGCCAGTGGCTCAGCGTCTGATGGGGCAGACCGGAAATTAGATCTAGGCTGTAGTTCTGAATGCCGCCCCGATGCAAAATGTCTACTGCCTGGCCAATGTCTGTAGCCGTGTGGGTGCGACCACAGGCCTGTAAGATTTCGGATTGAAACGCCTGCACTCCCAGGCTGACGCGGTTCACCCCAGCCGCCTGATAGCCTTGCATATGGGCTAAGTCAAAGGTTCCCGGATCCATTTCCATTGAGATTTCAGCATTGGGGGCTAAGCCAAAGCGCTGCTCTAGGTGCGCCAATAGCTGCTGAAGCTGGTCAACTGACAGCAGGGAGGGAGTTCCCCCACCGAAGAAAACCGTCTCCAGGGGTGGGCCGTAGGGACGCGTGGCGGCAATTTCCTGATGCAGGGCGGCTAGATACTGCTGCAGGGTGCCTGAAGTTTCACCGCGACGGCGATCGCCTAAAACTGAAATCGGAAAGTCGCAGTAATAGCAGCGCCGCCGACAGAAGGGAATATGAATGTAGGCAGCCGTGGCTAAGGATTGGCGAGGAGATGCGGTTGTAGTGGGCACGGTTATATTCACAGAACTTATGAAAGCGGCGGAGTGGAGACGCCAGCGCAAATAGACGCGATCGCCGAGTTAACGGCATGATTGGCTAGGTATAAATGCGGCGATCGTCAGCCGCCCGACTATAATGAGGCTATGCAATACAGAGTCTCCTTTGATGCAGCTATTGGGCCTCAACCTGTGATGTTTCAAGGACGGCTGTATACTTTGGGTTGACTCTGATCAGCGCAATATAGATGCTAATAAATAGAGAGCCAGTTTCTCAGCGCTCAGTTGAACTGTTAGCCCCCCGGTTTAATTCCTATGCTTGACGCCATTATTGTTTTTTCCTTTATCCTAGCAGGCGCAGGTATTGGCTTTTATGGCGTCGATTTGCTGCCAGCGAACGTACTGCAGCAGGTCACCAGCATAGAGGGCTTAAGCTCTGTCACCGGCGGTTTTGGTGCTCTGATTGGGGGGGCTGTCGGCTTGGTTTTTCAGACCAGCTACCGACGCATTGAGCGGCAGGTGCGAGAGATGCCCCCTGACATTTTGCTGAGCCGAGCGGTGGGCTTGGTCATTGGTCTGCTGATCGCTAACCTGATGCTGGCTCCTCTGTTTTTACTGCCTATTCCCAGCGAGTTTGGCTTCATCAAGCCTTTGACAGCGGTGCTGGGTAGCATTGTATTTGCTGTTTCCGGCATAAACTTAGCCGATACCCACGGGCGGACGCTCCTGCGTCTGATTAATCCCAGCAGCTTTGAATCAGTCTTGGTTGCTGAAGGTACTCTCAAGCCCTCCTCCACTAAGATCCTAGACACTAGCTGCATCATTGATGGTCGGATTGAGAATATCTTAGAAACAGGCTTCTTGGAAGGTCAAATCCTCATTCCCCAGTTTGTTCTGCAAGAACTGCAGCAGGTGGCGGATGCCTCCAACGAGCAGAAGCGGGTTAGAGGTCGCCGGGGACTCGATATCCTCAACCGCGTACGGGATGCCTATCCCAATCGCGTGCTGATTAACCAGGCCGACTATGACGACATTGCTACAGTCGATGCCAAGCTAGTCAAGCTGACTCAGGAACTCAACGCCACGCTGCTGACAAACGACTACAACCTTAATAAAGTCGCTAGCCTGCAGCAGGTGCCTGTCCTTAACATTAACGATCTAGCTCAGGCGATTCGACCGAGCTACCTGCCGGGTGACGATATTGATATCAAAATTCTAAAAGAAGGCAAGGAGCCAACCCAGGGCGTAGGCTATCTTAACGATGGCACTATGGTTGTGGTTGAGGAAGGCAAAGATTATATCGGCGATGAGCTTTCCGTGGTTGTCACTGGCGCTTTGCAAACTTCAGCCGGACGCATGATTTTTGCTCGTCCTAAAACTTCGGTGATGTCTTCTTAGGGCAGCAGGGCAAAAATATCTATCGCTCTGACCATGACGACGGTGCGGCCTACATTTAAGGTGATAAGAGATTGAACCGCCAGCGTGAGGTATGAGATATGCCGGAAGATAAGAACTATTCCTGGAAAGGCAGTTGGAATGCCGGAAAAGTGTTGCTAATTTTGGCTGTAATTAGTGGTGTATTACTATTTGCGGCTGGATTCAGCTAAGCCTGTTTGACTCAATCATCACAGCCACTTTTGGGGGTTACCTAAGGCCGACTGTGTCAGTCAGTTTTTGGATGGCAAGCAAACATAATTTGTCTTCTCTGCACCTGTTAGCTGGACTACAGGTGCAGAAGTTATAGCTAGGCGCAAAAATTAGCTGGCAGCTTGGGCCGGTCTTTGGTCAGTAGTTGGATTACCAAACCTAGCGGCTGCTTCTGACTGGGGATCAACGGCTGAAAACTCAATGTGATTGAGCAGCGTTGTCACAAAAGCAAACAGCAGGAAAGGCAGAGAAAGAACCAGAATCAAGCCGACGGTGGCTAGAGCATAGATGGGACGGCTAGCACCCATCAGCGCCAATGCGGCTGCTAGGCTGACAAACAAGACAATTAGCCAGACAATAATCTGCCCGTAAATGTCCCCGAAGGTCAGCGTGCAAACAAATCGATACTTCGGTGCGTTGTCCATGTGAATTCCCGCGACAATTCCTTATAGTTATATTTCAGGATAAAAGGCAGTTTCCTGACTGAACCGTTTCTAAACATTTTTGCAATACTTGAGCCGATAGATTGCGCAATGTTAAGCAACTGGCTGCTCATCAAGCTGAAATTAGTCCCGCTCCGTCATGGCTTATCGGTACTTACTATTCTATAAACCCTATGGGGTTTTGACGCAGTTTAGCGATCGCTCAGCCCAGCGCCAAACTCTAAAGGACTTTATTGACATACCAGAGGTCTATCCGGTAGGTCGTTTGGATCGCGATAGCGAAGGTTTGCTGTTGTTGACTAACCACGGCCTATTGCAGCATCGCCTGATCAATCCCCGCTATGCTCATCCGCGTACCTACTGGGTGCAGGTAGAGCGAGTTCCTGACGAAAGCGCGCTCAATCAGCTTCGCCAAGGAGTGACCGTACAGCAATATCGAACTAAGCCAGCTCAGGTAACGTGTCTGCCCTCTTCACCTGACCTGCCGCCGCGCAATCCGCCAGTGCGATTTCGGAAAACAGTGCCTACTGCCTGGTTAGAAATCATGCTGAGGGAAGGCCGCAATCGCCAGGTCAGGAGGATGACAGCCGCTGTTGGCTATCCAACACTAAGGCTGGTGCGAGTTGCGATCGCCCATTTGTGCTTAGGCTCCTTGGTTCCAGGTGAGTGGCGCGATCTGACTGCCCAGGAGCTGAACCAACTCAAACATTTGCTTGAGCTTTAATCGCGGTCTCTTATTCTTTTGCCTTGTTAAAATTCTCTCGAAATGTCCTGAGATACCGGCAGAACCTAGGGTAGGGTAAGGTAGGAAAATTAATTCCTGCTGCCTTGTAGTTGGAGCCTAGAGTGAAAGCCCTCTATAATGAGACCTTTCCTCATTGCGTGAGATGTTAAAAACAATTGCGCTTGAAAGTAAGTAGCTGCTACGGCCTGTTCAAGCCAGATGGGCTAGGAAGAAGCTTTTAGGTTTCTTCAGAGTCTTGCTTTTGTCGTTCTGCACCGTTTTGAAGTGACTATGTGAGGTTTACAGAGCCTCTTGACTATGCTCATCTGTTCCTACTGTCAGTTTGAGAATCCCTATAGCAACAAATTTTGTCAAAACTGCGGCAGTCCGCTGACGCTGCTATTGGCAATAGTGACTCTCTCTGCTGCCCAGGCAGGAAACAATGCTGCAGAATGTGCTGAGCCGCCTGCACTAACAGCCGCCATCGAACCGTTACCACCCGCTAGTACCGATGCCCCGCAGCCTAGCGCTGGCGAGCCAAAGCCCAATCATGCTGATGAAGTGGGTGCAAGCCTCAACTCGACCCTAGAGACAGCAACTTTATCCCAGGCAGAGGCGGCAAGTTCGTTCGCCGAAGGCCCAACCCCCGATAGCCTGACTGCAGAGGCGATTGAACCTATGGGTAAAGCCAGTGATTCTGCTGCTCAAACCCTAGAGCCAATTTTATCCTTACCGACACCCACGCTGCCGCCTGAACTGACAAAATCCTACTTAGACAGCAAACAGCGATATCAAGTACAGCAGCCTTTATCCCCCACAACTTTTAGCCATTTAGAGCTAGAGGCTGAAGTGATTGATGCGCATCCGGCTGAGCCAAGACCTTTAGCAGAGACAGAAGAACAACTTGTAGAACTGGTGGAGGAAACAGATGAAGCTGAGGCCGTAGACACAGTACTATCCGCAGCGCTCCCTGCCTCAGCCCAGCCTTACCTGCTGCTGCAAAGCAGCTTTTTCCCGGCTATACCAGAGCTACACAGTGCTTGGCAAACCCAAGATTATTCTGTCCTAATTGTTGAGCACAGAGGCCATCTTCCCAAGCTGTTTGACTACTGGCGCACTGAAGCTTCTGAACCGCTGCAGCAGGTTCACTGGTGCTATGAGATGGCGGAGCTGTGGCAGGTGTTAGAACCGCATCAGGGACAGCCCAGTCTGCTTAATATTGAAAACCTGCGCATTGATGAAGATCAGGTTTTATGCCTGCAGCGGCTTTACTTCCAGTCGGCTGAGATGCGGTACACGCTGAGAGATTTGGGATTGCTATGGCAGATTATGCTGCAGCAGGTTCCAGATGCCCTAAGTGACTTGGTGACTTTGGCCAGCGATCTAGGGTCAGGCCAGCTTGAAACCATTGAAACTTTGCAAGCGCGTTTGGTGGCGATCGCTGACGGCGTGCTGCAGTCTAACGAGGCGACCGCAGCTAATCTAAGCCCAGATTTAGAAGCGGCTGCGTCGGCTATGCCATCCGGTGATGAGGCAGTTGGGGCTGAGGCTGCCAGCATCTCCGCTTTATCCCCCCTACTAGAAACAGATTTAGATTTAGAAGAAACGCTTGGTTTAGAAGCAGAAAGCTTAACGAACGATTCCCCCACGATGGTTCTGCCTATGATGCTGGTAGAACTGGAAGATGCTGGACTAACCCACGTCGGGCAGCAGCGGGAGCACAATGAAGATACTTTCTGCATTCAGTCTCAGTCTCAAAGGCTGGCGACTCCTCAAGAGCGCCGACTACAGGCCAAAGGCCTATATATTCTGTGCGATGGTATGGGCGGTCACGAAAGCGGTGAAGTGGCTAGCGCCCTGGCAGTTGAAACGCTGCAGTCCTATTTTGAGCAACATTGGCAAGATACTTTGCCGACTGAAAAAGAGATTAGTCAGGCGATCGCCCAGACCAACGACGTTATTTACAATACGAATCAGGCTGATGAGCGTTCTGGCAGCGGTCGCATGGGGACGACCTTAGTACTGCTATTGCTGCAGGGAACTCAGGCCGTGGTCGCTCATGTCGGTGACAGCCGCCTCTATCGCTACAGCCGCCGTTTAGGACTGCAGCAGGTGACCTGTGACCACGAAGTCGGTCAGCGAGAAATGCAGCGGGGCGTCGAGCCAGCGATCGCCTATGCCCGTCCTGACGCCTATCAGCTAACTCAGGCGCTTGGCCCTAGAGACAGCCATAATATTCGTCCCAGCATTGACTTTCTGGAGTTTAGTGAAGACACCCTGTTGCTGCTCTGTTCAGACGGACTGAGCGATAACGAACTTTTAGATACGCATGTTTCATCCCATATTGAACCTTTGCTGACTAAGCAAACCGATTTAGAGGTTGGGTTAGGGCATCTTATCGATTTGGCTAACGAGCAAAACGGGCACGACAATATTACGGCGATCGCCATTCGCATCAAGGTCAAACCTGATTTAGACAAACTCAAGCAGTCTTCGTAGCCTGAAAAATTCGCTCTCTTTTAGCAAATTGTTGGCTTCAGCGATTGGCAAACGAGTAGAGATTGCAAGTGGCAATAAAACTAGGTATTGCTGATTTTGGCTATGAATTCAAGCGCGAGCAAGATGCTCGCACTAACCTGTCTGACAATAAAGGCGAGGAGTGTGAGCATCTCGCTCACGACCGGCCAACATCGGATTCATTCCTTGATTCAGCAACGCCTAAAACCGCTGGTTATTTGAGTCTAAATAAGGCTAATCGCTATCTAAATATTCATCGTTATCCGATAATGAGATAATGACTAGCCTCAAAGCAAGGCCGAGGTGTAGAAGACGCTATGCGATTAAGTCTCTTCTTCCCAAGATTCCACGGCCAGCAAATCACCAATTGGATCCTGCATTGAAAACTCAAATTCTTCGAGTTCATGCTTCCAATGAGGCCAGTCATCGCCAAACAGGAAGGCAATTTTCCAGATTCGATCTGACGTCTGTACGACGCTAGAGTCCACTAAAGATTTTACTTTTTTCTGAAACTTCACCATTGGGTGAACAACCGCTTGGTTGGTTGTATTAGTCATAACTGAATTTTTCAAAGACTGTCTTTATTGAAGCAAGCAGCTCTCAGATAGAACGAGTTGAAGCTTTATCTATTGAGTTCAAAGGCTGCTCTGTGCATAATAGCACGAAGTGACTTGATGTCGCTCCTGAGACATTGTAGCGCTATCTTTCCGATTAATTGCGCCGTTATCTAGCATTTTTAGTAGCTTGTCAGCAAATCTAATCAAACAGGCCGTTGAAATTAGGGAAAGTTATTTTTCAGGTCTGACTTCAGATATATTCATCGCAGCGTTATCTTACAGTCAGAACTTGCAGTCAAAACTTGAAATTGAGAAAGAAAGCAGCATGGTTTTATTAGCGCGTCTTCGTCCCTTAGTTCAGCGATTTTTACTGCTCGTGCTGAGTCTAGCCCTGCTACTGCTGCCAGCACCAAAAGTTTGGGCTGCCGATACTCCGCCAGCAGATACAGCAAACTCAGTTACCTCTGCTGTATCAGTCCCTAACTTGACGGTCAACAATATTTCTTCTGAAAAAGTCAATCAGTTTGTTCAAGCCTATTTACAGGTTGTCGAACTGATTGATCAACGGGAGAGTGAGCTGCAAAGCGCCGAAACAGCCTCTGAATCACTGCAAATTCAGCAAGAGATTCAGGCTGAAGCCTTTTCGCTGGTGACGCAGGCTGGACTCACTCAGCAAGAGTACTGGCAGCTGCTAGGACTGGCCAATAGCGATATGGAATTTAGAGAGCGTATCTTAGCGCAGCTAGAAGAAGTGGCAGCCTAGCTGCAGGTTTTGGTGCATTTGCTGAAAAACCGAGTCCTGTCGCTCTTACTGAATAGGCGTCACAGGCTCCGGTGAAACCACAACGGGTTCCTGGTACAGTAGAGCCGTGAAGGTGACAGTCGAGCCAAGACCCTCTCCCATGCTAATGAACTGGACAACACCGCCCATCGCTTCCACCAGCTTCTGCGAAATGGCCACCCCCAAGCCGGTACCGCCATACTGGCGGGTGCGCTCTCCATCAACCTGACTAAAGGTCTGAAATAGCCGGTCTTGCTTCTCTAGGGAAACGCCAATGCCTGTATCAGCTACGCTAATTTTGACGGTGCCTGGCCACTCTTGATTCTGAAAACTAACTTTCTGGCGTTTGACTTCGGCACTGATGCGAATATATCCTTCGTGCGTGAACTTGACCGCATTGCCAACAACGTTGAGCATGACCTGCAGCAATCGCTGATAGTTGCCGTTGAGTACGATCTCGTCGCGCGTCTCCGGCATCAGAATTTCGTAGTGCAGTCCCTTCTGTTCAGCTAGGTGACGGGTAAAATTATCGACGTTCTGGAACAGCTCTTTGAGGTTGACAGGCCCCATATCAAGCTGCATCTTGCCTGCTTCAATCTTGGCAATATCTAGGACATCGTTAATTAGATTCAGCAAGTGCAGGGCCGAGTTGTGAGCCTCTTTAACAAACTCTTCCTGTTCAGCCGGGTCATCTGCCATGCCGTCGAGGACAAGTTTGAGAAAGCCAATCATGCCGTTGAGGGGCGTACGCAGCTCGTGGGAAGTATTGGCTAAAAACTCGCTTTTGAGGCGAGAAATTTCTTCGGCCTGCTCGCGGGCTTCTTCCGCTTGGCTGCGGGCTTCTTCCAGTTCATGATGCTTTTCTAATAGATGTTTGTTGGCCCGCTGTAGCTCTACGGCTAAGGTATGGCTTTCCTGAAACAGGGTAGCGTGGGCGATCGCGGTTCCTACCTGATCTGCTAGTTCACTGATCGACTCGACTTCTAAAGCGGTCCACTGGTGCGGCTGCTGGCGAAACAGGGCAATCAGGCCGTTGGGCTGATCCTGATAGCAGGTGGCGATCGCTAGGACAATTCCCTGGGTTTGCCCCTGACCGGGCAGCCAAAAATCTGACTCCTCTAAAACAGGATGCAGGCACTTAAACACCTTGCCCAAATAGGGGACTTGTTCTAGCTGAAAGGTTTGATTGAGCCAGTAAGGAGATCCCTCTTTAGCATATTCAGCTTCTACCTTGACTTCGGCATAGTCTTCCTGAAAAGAGCAGATTAGGCCGTTGTCAATTGTCAGCATTGCGCCCAAGCCGTCCACCGTTTGCTGCCAAATTGTCTCTAAATCGAGGGTGCGACGAATATTCCAGGCAATCCGATTGAGCTGAGCATAGTAGTTCTCAGCGGCGGAACAGGTGGAAGAAAAGGCTGTGATGTCTGTATCTTGAGAGGCCAGCGTGTTTTGAGAAACCAGGGTGCCCACGCTGACAGTTTGCTGAGGCAGGGCGGTGGGGGCTGCAATTGGGCTTAAGCAAAAGTCGAATAGGAGGATGTACTGCCCTAGCCGCAACGGTACTGAAACCCGCTGAACACTTTGCTGCTCAAATACTAGGTTCAGAGCTCCCTGATACACCCTGAGCGGGGCCGAATCAAAGATAGCGGCTAACGGTTTACCAATTGCCAGTAGAGGATTAAAGCCGTAGCGGACTGCTGCAGGCCACTGAAACGAAAGCAAAGTCCCCGCAGCATCGTGAACCATCACTAAAGAGGTCGTCCTGGGTGAGGTATCCAAATCTATGAGCGAGAATGACTGAGGTTTGGAAGACGTTGAGTTAACAGACATAAACCAGGCAGTTCGGAGGGTTAGCTAACCGAGCTGATGATGAATAGCCAGCATATCTAACGATAGTTGCACACCCTAAATAAGCAGCTCAGCCATCAGCAATTGGCTTAGGCGGTTTGACCTACGCCCAGCTTTAAAGTGCCCTGTTTTCTAACCAAGCTACTAATCATCTCTTCATGGCTAAACGAAGACTTCCTGAAGCTAAGAGATTTTGTGAAGAAGTAATACCCGCAAACACTATCAAAGCTACCTCAATTTTAGTCGTTCCATTCGCCTCGAGGGGGTACGGGCGGCGTACGGGGCAAAGTTCGGGCTAGATCATCATCGCGCCGCGCTCCTCCCCTAAGCCACTGACGAACAGCGACTTCAATCACCTTACTGGGATTGCTGGTCAGATGATTGATCTGATCAAGCAGTTCGGCATCTAGCTGAACGGCGATTTCAACTTTGTCGGCTTGGGAAGCTTGAGCAGAAACATCCCCGGCATTGTGTTCGGTCATTAAGCAGCTACTCTCCTTTTGGCTGGAGATATTTTTTCAAGTAAACCAGTCAACAGCAAACAACGGCCATACTCTAGAGCTGGCGAAGCAGACTGGCTAAGTTATGAAAGGCTGTGAAATTCACAACAGCCAATATTGCCTAATTAGCTTAGAGCAATTTTGACCGCTAAACTGCACTACAAGCTACGGAGCTTGCTGAGTCATAAAACTTAGCGCCATCATTTTAGCAACTCTCTGTAGCAGCCCTGAGACAAAGCATTACAATAGTTTAAGCAACTTCAGTTGAATGACGTCTTAATACATGACTGACGTACCGATTTCTCGTATCCGCAACTTTTCCATCATTGCTCATATCGACCACGGTAAGTCAACGCTGGCCGACTGTCTGCTGCACAAGACTGGCACAGTCAGCGATCGCGATATGAAAGCGCAGTTTCTAGACACGATGGACTTGGAGCGGGAGCGCGGCATCACCATTAAGCTGCAGGCGGCTCGGATGAGCTATACGGCCCGCGACGGTAACGAGTACGTCTTAAACCTGATCGATACGCCAGGGCACGTTGACTTTTCTTATGAAGTTTCGCGATCGCTGGCGGCCTGTGAAGGGGCTCTCTTAGTAGTAGATGCGTCTCAGGGCGTAGAAGCACAAACGCTAGCCAACGTTTATCTAGCTCTAGAAAACGACTTGGAAATTATTCCAGTACTCAACAAAATTGATCTGCCGGGGGCTGACCCTGAGCGGATCAAGCAGGAAATTGAAGAAGTGGTGGGCCTCGACTGCAGCGCTGCCATTTTGGCTTCTGCTAAAGAAGGGGTCGGGATTGAAGAGATTTTAGAATCAATTGTC
This sequence comes from Sphaerothrix gracilis Ecp01, assembly GCF_030405905.1. Lineage (NCBI taxonomy): Bacteria > Bacillati > Cyanobacteriota > Cyanophyceae > Nodosilineales > Nodosilineaceae > Sphaerothrix > Sphaerothrix gracilis. Next base: position 11,950 of record NZ_JASATW010000012.1, on the reverse strand, counting down.
TATCTGGTACCGCCACCACAGGATACGCTGGAGCAGCCGCTGCGGGCCTTGATTTTCGACAGCTATTACGATCCCTACCGGGGCGTAATTGTCTATTTTCGGGTGATGGACGGTACGGTGCGGCAGGGCGATCGCGTGCGGCTGATGGCCTCTGGCAAAGAATATGAAATTGACGAGCTAGGCGTGCTTTCTCCCACCCAGAAGCCAGTCGAGAGTTTGCACGCAGGCGAGGTAGGATATTTTTCAGCTGCGATCAAGGCGGTTGAGGATGCCCGCGTCGGCGATACGATTACCCTGGTCAAGGCGCCGGCTAAAAAAGCTCTGCCCGGCTACGTTGAGGCCAAGCCAATGGTCTTTTGCGGCCTGTTTCCCACCGATTCTGATCAGTTTGAAGATCTGCGGGAGGCGCTAGAAAAACTGCGGCTGAATGATGCCGCCTTGCAGTACGAGCCGGAAACTTCTAGCGCTATGGGCTTCGGCTTTCGCTGCGGCTTTTTGGGACTGCTGCATATGGAAATTGTGCAGGAGCGGCTAGAGCGCGAATACGGTCTGGATTTAATCACCACAGCGCCTTCGGTAATTTACCGCGTGACCAAGATAGACGGCGAAATGGTCGAGATTGACAATCCCAGCGTGTTGCCGCCGCCGCAGGAGCGTGAAAAGATTGAGGAGCCTTACGTCAAGGTGGAGATGATTACGCCAGAGGAGTTTGTGGGGCCGCTGATGGAGCTGGCTCAAACTCGTCGGGGGGATTTCAAAGATATGCAGTATCTTACTCAAGGGCGGACAACCCTGGTCTATGAGCTCCCGCTGGCGGAAGTGGTTTCGGACTTTTTTGATCAGATGAAGTCGCGATCGCGTGGCTATGCCAGCATGGAGTATCAGATAGTGGGCTATCGGGAAAATCCCCTGGTGCGCTTGGATGTATTGATCAACGGTGATCCGGTAGATTCGTTAGCCACGATTGTGCACCGGGACAAGGCTTACTATGTCGGTCGTGCCCTGGTGGAAAAGCTGAAGGAGCTGATTCCACGTCACCAGTTTAAGATTCCGCTACAGGCTTCAATTGGTAGCCGCGTAGTTGCCAGTGAGAGTATTCCCGCCCTGCGTAAGGACGTGCTAGCGAAATGCTACGGCGGTGATATTTCCCGTAAGAAGAAGCTATTGCAGAAGCAGAAAGAAGGTAAAAAACGCCTGAAGTCTATTGGCACTGTAGATGTGCCTCAGTCGGCCTTTATGGCGGTTCTGCGCCTGTAATTTAATTGTGAATAAGTGCTGCTGATAACTAAACTATTGTTTAGTTCATTGGTACTATTGGCGTGGTGGCTGTTGCGCTCTCTCAGGAGGATTGCGTTATGCCTGCACTTACGCTAGGTCCCGGAAAATTCGTCAGACTAAAGGGTCAACCCCAGGATCTGCCTGACTTTTTGGTTATTCAGTGCCAGGGTAGTTGCTGCTGGGTGCGGCAGCAGGCTTGGGGGCCTCGCATTCAGTTAAAAATTGAGGTGACGCAGGTAGCTATTCCGGGAATGGAAACCTTCTCTGGCTCGGCTGTGCATTTACCGAGGCTGCTACGTACAGACTAAGGCACCGGCAATCTTACCTGGTTGTCAGTTCAGTACCAAGGGCGATCGTCCGCTTCAAAGTAATCAATGATACCAATTGAAACTTTGATTGGATGTTACTGCTGTCGAACTGAAAACGAGATATTTGCGTGATTTCAGTCAATGTTGGCGAACTGTCTATCACTTAATTTTAAAGTCAGAGGTAGTTAATACAACATTTCGAAATTGGTTTTCTTCCCCTTAGGGAGGATGATAACTATAGGCGCAACTGCTTCAATAACATTGCTGAAACTTTTTAGATGTCAATCACATCTTAAGAATTAATGCATTGGAGGATCTAGCTTTGATTATTGTGCTGCCTTTAGAAATTACCGATCGGCTGATAGGCGTTGCCCGGCTGCATCAGTTGCGCATTCCCATTCCGCTCTCTTGTCCTCAAAATGGCTATCTGACTTCTGAAGAGTTAAACCAGATTCAAACAACGCTAAATCCTTTAGCCGTCAAGTGCCAGCAGGTTTCTTCTCTCTTAGAAGATCTACACCGTTCTGTGCAAAATTTAGCGTCCGCTGCTCCCACTCGCTAAAGCTTAGATGTTCACTGAAAATCGTCTTGAAGAAGGGTAGAACACACTTCCCCCCAGTGTCTATCAAGCTTCTAAATTATCAGCTATAAACGCGATCGCTCTTGCTTTTTAGTGAGAGCGATCGCGTTTCAAGACCCAAGAAAGCTAAAAAGAAACAGGCGATCGCGCTGCCTGCTGCCTAATGAGCGACAAAAATAGGCAAACGATACTGCATCAACCATGTCTCTTCTTGAAATCACTGAGGCTCTTATCCTAGACAATGCTTCTGCTCAGTCTTTTGAGCGCGGCGAAGATCTTTACGCATCAGGCTCTGTTAGTGAGGTGACTCAAAGAGGGGCAACGATATATGCTGCGGTGCAGGGTAGCCAGTATGAGCCTTATCAGGTTGTTCTAGAGCCTGGCCGCGCAGCCCACTGTAGCTGTCCTTACGACTGGGGCGGCTGGTGTAAACATATTGTGGCAACAGCTTTGGTTTGTCTGCATCAGGCCGAGCGAGTTGAAATCAAGCCTACTTTAGCCCAGCTCCTTGATCAGCTCAATCCTCTGCAAACTCAGGATTTAGTGCAGGCGATGGTAGACATCCAGCCCGATTTAGTTGAGCTAGTGGATTGTTATGTAAACCGGGTTGCGAGCTGAGAAGGCTGACTGAGCACGCGACCGCGCCCATCTACTCCAAGTTCATGCCCGCAAGTACAAGCTTCGAGGCTTACTAGAACAGAGTGAGATGGCTTAGGTACCTGCTGCTGGACAGGGCGCCGAGGGGCCAGAGGAATTTCCCTCTCTTTCCTAACCTCTGCTAAGTTAAGAGTCTAGCAATCTAAAGTGGGTGATTCACAAGGTTAGGTAAGCGGGATGGCGTTAATCGTCCAGAAATACGGGGGAACTTCGGTCGGCACCGTTGAGCGGATTCAGGCGGTGGCTCGGCGGGTAATGCAGACGGCTCAGGCAGGCAACACGGTGGTGGTGGTCGTCTCCGCGATGGGTAAGACCACAGACGGTTTAGTAAAGCTGGCCAGCGACATTACCGCCCAGCCTAGCCGCCGAGAAATGGACATGCTGCTTTCTACCGGGGAGCAGGTATCTATTGCCCTGTTGAGCATGGCTCTGCACGAGCTAGGACAACCCGCTACCTCCCTGACGGGCGCTCAGGTGGGCATTGTCACTGAGGCCGAACACAGCCGCGCCCGCATCCTCAATATCAAGACTGACCGAATCGATCGCCACCTAGCTGAGCGCGAAGTAGTTGTGGTGGCTGGGTTCCAGGGCATCAGTGATACGCCAGATTTAGAAATTACCACGTTGGGGCGAGGGGGATCTGATACCTCGGCGGTGGCGCTGGCGGCGGCGCTCAAGGCCGATCGCTGCGAAATCTATACCGATGTTCCCGGCATTTTAACCACCGATCCGCGCTTAGTACCAGAAGCCCAGCTCATGAGCGAGATTACCTGCGACGAAATGCTGGAGCTAGCCAGCCTGGGAGCGAAGGTACTTCATCCCCGCGCCGTGGAGATTGCCCGTAACTATGGCGTCCCGATGGTGGTGCGCTCTAGCTGGAGTGAGGAACCGGGAACGGCGGTGCAGTCGCCGCTGCTGCAGGGGCGATCGCTCCAGGGACTAGAGCTAGCCCATCCGGTGGATGCCATTGAGTTTGACACCGATCAGGCCAAGGTGGGGCTGCTGCGGGTACCGGACTGTCCTGGGATTGCGGCGCGGCTGTTTGGCGAACTGGGCCAGCAAGCGCTCAACGTAGACTTAATCATTCAGTCTATCCACGATGGCAATACCAACGATATTGCCTTTACTGTCACCCGCGACAATCTCAGCCGGGCGGAGGCCGTCGCCGAGGCGATCGCCCCGGCGCTGCGCAACCGCCCTACCGCTACGGATGAAGCCGAGGTGATTGTCGATCGGCAGATGGCGAAGGTGAGCATCGTGGGCGCGGGCATGATTGGTCGTCCTGGCGTGGCGGCGCAGATGTTCTCAACCCTGGCGGCAGCAGGCGTAAACATCCAGATGATTTCCACCTCTGAAGTGAAGGTAAGCTGTACCGTGGTGCTAGCGGACTGCGATCGCGCCATTGCGGCCCTTTGCAAAAGCTTTGGCCTCAACTGTTCCCCTGCTCGCCTCGATCAAACTGCTCCAATTCAGGCAGCTTCACCTGCGGTGCGGGGAGCTGCTCTCGATCAGCATCAGGCCCGTCTCGCCATTCGCCAAGTCCCCGATCGCCCCGGCATGGCCGCTAAAATCTTTCAGTCTTTGGCGGATAACGGCATCAGCGTCGATATGATTATCCAGTCCCAGCGCTGCCGCCCGGTAGCCGGACAAAACACCCGCGATATTGCTTTTACCGTAAGTCAGGCAGATGCTCAGGCAGCTAAGGTGCTGCTAGAGAAAACCCTGTCTGACTCAGGCTGCGGGGAAGTAGTTTTGGATACGGCGATCGCTAAGGTCAGCGTTGTCGGGTCGGGAATGGTCTATCAGCCAGGCGTAGCGGCCAAGATGTTTCGTGCCCTAGCCGACGAGAACATCAATATCCAGATGATTGCCACTTCAGAAATAAAAATTAGCTGCGTGGTGGCTCAGGCAGAGGGTATCAAGGCTCTGCAGGCGATTCACAGCGCTTTTGCGCTAGCTGGCCTGAAGCAGGTGGTCGTGCCTGCCTAACCTATCGGAGATCTCGCCACAAACGAGAGGAGATCTCGACTGCCCTAGCCTATATCTCAGCGGCATAATCAAAGTAAAAGATTAGATCGCTGAGGTTGGAGGTATTTATGCGAATAACGCCTTGGCCGTCCCCCTGGATGATAGATCCCTGGCAGCGGCAAATTGATGATTTATTTTTTGATACCGGACTCTTTCACAACGGTTTCAGCACTCTGCCCGACTGGAACCTGGAGCTGACTGAGACTGATGCGGCGCTCATCCTCACGGCCTGGCTTCCCGGTCTTAGCGCTTACGATATTGGCGTTCAGGTTGATTCAGAGCGAGTGATTTTGTCGGCCTGTCAGCACCAGCAGCAAAGCGATCGCTACAGCCAGATGCTTGGCTATGGTCAAATGCAGCAGGTCATTTCTTTACCCTGTCAGATTGACCGCGATCGCGTCCGCAGCGAAATGCGGGGCAATCAGCTCGTGCTGACCTTACCCAAAGCTCAGCCTCCGTTCCCAGGAAGGCGGATGCGTCAGATTCAGCTAGAATCCACCTGGCCAGAGGCGATCGCTAGCCAGGGGCAAAAGCTGGCATTAGGTTGGAAGCAAGCAAAACGCTGGCTCGGTCGGCAGTTGAGTCAGTGGGGCGATCGCCTGCTGAAGGACTAGCTGGTTAGCTGTTTGCAGCGATCGTCTGAGCGATGCGATATATCAAAGACAGGCCAAAATCAGGTTTGTCCCGGTTGGCTAAAACTACTAGAGTGGCCCTGACATTCGCCAACTTTTGCAAGTGAAAAGCCGCGACGGAATAGCCGGGGCCTTCCCCCGTGTGGCCTCTGACAATTCCGTAGGGAGAGGCGTCATCAATAAAAAGCCCTAGCCCGTAGCCTAAACTTGTAAACAGCGGATATTTCCCCAAAGTATGAACGGGCTGAGACATCTGCTCAACCAAAGATGGGCTGATGATTTGACCTGAGAGTAAAGCGTCGATGATTTTGGCTAATTCAGGCGCTGTTGAAATGACAACGCTGTGAGCTACCCAAGATGGGTGATAAACCTGAGTCATATTTTGCAGTTCATCTTGGCTCCAGCAAGCGGTATATCCCGGTGTCAGTTCACCAACTTGCTCTAGAGTCTCGGGGACAAAGGTTTTTGCTAGAGATAGTGGCCTAAAAATGACCTGATCTAAAAGCTGTCCTAGGGTTAAATCTGTCACCTGCTCTAGCACTTGCTTGAGGAGCAGGTAGCCAATATTGGAGTAGGCCCAGTCTGTTCCCGGTGCGAACTGGAGTCCTTGGGCCTGAGCCAACTCAAAAAAGGTGGATAGTGACCAGGGCCGGCGGGGATTAGCCTTAACTGCCTCCTTGTAAGCAGCGGTGCCGCCATAGTCGGGCAGACCGCTGGTGTGACTTAGCAGATGGTGAAGCGTAATGGTGCGGTCTAGTGAAAAATTGGCTAAATAGCTTTGTACCGAGGCATCTAGTTCTAACCGTTTTTGATCGGCCAGATAAAGCGATGCGGTTGCGATGAGGACTTTAGTGATGCTGTAGATATAGAAGCTGGCGTCTACGGGGAGTGGTACCTGCTGCCGTTTGTCCCCATAGCCAATGCCTGCTTCTAGGCAGGACTGACCGTCCAGCCAAATGGCGATCGCGGCACCAGGAACTTGCGACTGGCTGAGTGCCGCTTCAACAGTTGCCTGAAGCTGCGTTTCAAGGCTTGACCGCATTGATAAGTCCATACCGAATAGGCTGCTGAGGTCTGGGAGGATCACTTCGGTCTTGCGACTACTGGATTGCGTCAGCAGACTTCAAGTGCTCATAAAGCTTTACGGGCGGTGCTGCTCTGCAATGTCTCTCAATAATTCTGCATCAATAGTTTTCAGTATCTTAAGACACCCTTGGGGATCGCTCACAAGATCCACTTCCTACGGCAGACTAGTAACCCAAGTAGATGAGTGAAATTACAGATGTCAGAATTTTCAGACTTTCTCAAACATAAGCAGGCTTACGTTGCTATTGGTGAGTTTAAGCCCGGTACCTTTGCTGAGGCGCGGCAGCTCTATGAAAAAGCGGTTTCCACCTACCAGCAGGGCTTTAAAGGCGCTTACCTGCTGCAAGAGCCTGACAGCGATCGCGGTATTGCCATCATCCTGTGGGAAAATGTTGGCGATATGGACGCTCACCAAAACGAAGCCTACAAAGATGCCCTCAACCGGATTGCTCACCTGTTTGAGCAGCCACCCACGACCAGCTTTTACGAAGTTTGCAGTGAAATTGGCCTGCCCGACAGTCAGCCGAGCGAGAAAACCCCGGTATAGGGCTGTAGCTATCTAGGCGCAATGCCGCTCTAGTTCGTGAGCGTTAAAAATGGTTGAAATGCCTTGTATAAAGACATTTCAATCTTTTATGCTGAAATCATTTAAGACTGAACGGTTATGGCAAAGCATACACAAGCTCATATGTCGCGCAGTATTCCCAAGGCGCAGTCTGAGTTTCTGAAACAGCGGACGCTGAAGCAGATGGAATATTACATGGGGGCCAAGCTGATTGAGGTAGGGGTAGATCCTAAATCGGCTATTTATCGCTGGGAAACAGAAGATAAGGGCAGCAACGAAGAGTGGACATATAGCGCCTACTGGGACGAGTCTAGAGCCGAAATTGAGCAGGCAGAGCAGTAGATTGGCTATGGCGATCGCCTGAATGCAGTTTCCTGCTGTTACCACAGCGAACTGCAGCATGAGCCAAGCAGAGAATGTCCCTCAAAGCAGGCTTTAACACCATGTTTCAACATTGCCAAACCAGTGAACTGTAGGATGGGTCCAGCCAAGCGTGCCCACCCAAACCTTGAACGGAAATACAGATGGCTAGGACTATTGCTGCTGGCAAGCGTTTTTCCAAGTGCGCCCGCGATCGCCGCTGTTTGTCCAGCTGATTTGACAGCGCGGGTCGAAGCGATCGCGGCTCAGCCTGCCCTGCGTCCGGCTCGGCTGGGGGTACGAGTAGAAACGGAGACGGGTGAGCTGGTTTATGAGCGGGACAGCGATCGCTACTTTGTTCCGGCTTCCAACGTCAAGCTGTTCACCACGGCGGCGACGCTGCAGTTTTTAGGGCCGGACTTTCGTATTCGCACCTCCATATACGGTTCTACCAACGACCTCGGCTTAACCACGCTGCGGGTGTTTGGACGGGGCGACCCCAGCCTCAGCGATACCCAACTGGCAGAACTGGCCCGGCAGCTCCGACAGCAGGGAGTGCAGCGGGTAGCCAGTCTGGTGGCCGATGACAGCTACTTCCCAGGGCAGGCGACGAATCCCAACTGGGAGTGGGAGGATGTGCAGGCCGGCTATGGTGCGCCGGTCAACAGCTTAATCGTCAATCGCAATGCCCTTGGCTTGAGCCTAGTCCCGCAGGCGATCGGCCAGCCTTTGCAAGTGGTCTGGGACGATCCACCGCTGGCAGCCCAGTGGCAAATTGAAAACAACTCTGTCACGGTGGCAGCAGGACAGCCAGAGTACACCGAGGTCGGACGGGATTTGGGACAGCCCGTACTGCAGGTACGCGGCCAGCTTGTAGCCGGTTCAGCAGCCGATACAGCCGCGATCGCCGTTCCCAACCCCAGCCAGTATTTTCTCGATCGCCTGCAAGCTGCGCTAGCGGCCGAGCAGATTAGCGTGGCTCGCACCTCTGCTATTTCAACGCCGACCCCCAATTCACTGCCAGAGCTGGCCTTTGTCGAATCCGCGCCGCTGCGCGAGCTGCTAATTCCCACCAACCGCAGCAGCAACAATCTCTATGCGGAAGCGCTGCTAAAAACGTTGGGAATGCGGGCCAGCCAGGGAGATGAGGCTACAGAGTTGGGCATCGCAGCGCTTCAGGCGGTTTTAGAGCCGCTGGGGGTGGATCCTACAGCCTATGTTTTAGCCGATGGATCGGGCCTGTCACGGCACAATCTGACGACGCCGACAGCTCTGGTGCAGGTGCTGCAGGTCATGAACCGCAGCAACGAAGCTGAGACTTACCGCAATTCTCTGGCGACGGCAGGGGTAAACGGCACGCTGCGCAACCGCCTGCAGGGAACAGCTGCAGCGGGACGACTCCAGGGTAAAACGGGGTCGATTAGCCGCAACGCCGCTCTTTCAGGCTACTTAGATCCGCCTAGCTATGAGCCTCTGGTACTCAGCATTTTGCTCAATAACGTAGACCAGCCGGGCCGGGTTTTACGGCAGGCGATCGATGAAATTGTGGCGCTGCTGGCTGCGTTACAGCCTTGTTGAAATTTCACCATTTGCTGAGGTCTGGGAGTAAACTGCCAATCATAGGCGCGGGTTGACACAGCTATGAAAGCTCCTAAAAACGAGGTTCAGCAACGAGCCGCCGCACTTAAAGAGGGTCTACAGGGAATAGGCCGCAAATATTTAGGGATTGGTCGGCGGGTTTCTCCCCAAGGGCTGAAGCATCTGCGCGATAGCCTGATGGATGACGCGGAGCTAACGCTGAACTATGGCGTTTTGATAATTGGCTCCTGCATCATTGCTACCCTGGGCTTGCTCTCCAACAGCGCAGCGGTGATTATTGGGGCCATGCTAATTGCGCCGCTGATGCAGCCGATTCGGGCCTTTGCCTTTGGCATTTTAGAAGGCGATGGGGATTTGATTAAAGAGGCGTTCAGGTCGCTGCTGGTGGGTACGGCGATCGCTATTTTGCTGTCGTGGCTGCTAGGGCTGGCTTCCGGACTGGCTGAATTTGGATCCGAAGTGCTGGGGCGATCGCGGCCTACTATCTTTGACATGGGTATTGCCATTGCTGCTGGCGGCATCAGCGGTTATGCCAAAGTAGAGCCGAAGCTGTCTAGCACTTTAGCCGGCACCGCGATCGCCGTGGCGCTGATGCCCCCGGTCTGCGTGGTCGGGATTGGCATCGCCCAGGGATTTGCCCTGCAGGACTGGGCCTTGAGTCAGGGGGCAGCTTTGCTCTATATCACTAACCTGATTGGTATCACCCTGGCCTGCATGCTGACCTTTCTGCTGACGGGATATGCCTCAGTACACCGGGCCAGTAAGCCTATCAGTATGACCCTGGCTCTTACGGGAGTGCTGCTGCTGCCCCTAGGATTTAGCCTGTTTGATCTGGTGCGGCAAAATCAGCTTGAAGCTGGCGTCAAGCAGGTATTGCTGCAAGAAACTGAAACGTTTAAGGGACTGCGCTTAGTCGAAACTCGCACGAATTGGCTGGTTAGTCCGCCCGAAGTGCGGCTCACCGTCTACGCGGCTCAGCCCGTTTCTCCCAAACAGGTTCGACTGCTGGAAAACTTTCTGGCTCGTCGCTTAGAGCGCCGCTTTACGCTGGTGTTTGAGGTCAGCGCGGTACAGGAAGTCACGCGCGAAGGCGTTGTGATCAATACGCAAGCAGAGCTGGGGGAATGGCAGGATCCCTAGAAAGGAAAAAACCCCAACCAAAGGCCGGGGTTATGGAATCAGGGTGCATCTACCATTCACTTATTCTTAGAGACGCAGCAGGTTCCGGAAAAGTTGCCGCTGAAAATTAAAAAGTTGCGGGCAGCATCATCGCTCGGTCGGTTTGTCCCCGCAATAAAGCCCAGAGCCTTTTTTGCTAAACTTACAGTCTGTGCCGAGGGTTTTGGTTATGACTGCATCTCAAGTTTCAGCGGATCGGGCTGCTTCTCTAACCGCGATCGCTCAGAAAACCCGTCAGGCGGCCCAGCAGCTAGCAGGGCTAGCGACGGCTGAGCGGAACCAAGCGATTGAGGCGATCGCTCAGGCTCTAGAAGCGGCTGCCCCTGAAATTGTCGCCGCTAACCAGGCTGACTGTGAAGCGGCCCTAGCCGATAACCTGGCAAAACCCCTCTACGGTCGCCTCAAGCTAGATGAAACCAAGCTTAAAGGGGCGATCGCCGGAGTGCGCAGCGTAGCGCAGCTTGATGATCCGGTGGGACAGGTACAAATTCACCGCCAGCTAGATGACGGTTTGACTCTCAAGCGCATTACTTGTCCGTTAGGCGTTTTAGGCATTATTTTTGAGTCCCGTCCTGACGCGGTGATGCAGATTTCGTCCCTGGCGATCAAGTCTGGCAACGGCGTCATTCTCAAGGGCGGCAAGGAAGCAGTGCGCTCCTGTCAGGCACTGGTCAAAGCGATTCGCCAGGGGCTGACACAGGCCGGAGTCAACCCGGAAGCGGTGCAGCTTCTGACCACCCGCGAAGAAACCCAGGCGTTGCTAGCCCTAGACAGCTATATCGACCTGATTATTCCGCGTGGCTCTAATGCCTTCGTGCGCTACGTGCAGGAAAATACCCGCATTCCGGTACTCGGCCATGCCGATGGGGTTTGTCACCTCTATGTAGATGCCGCTGCCGAAGTGGAAAAGGCAGTGAAAATTGCCGTTGATGCCAAAACCGACTATCCCTCTGCCTGCAACACGATTGAAACGCTGCTGGTGCATCAGGCGATCGCGCCGCAGTTCTTACCCGCTGTAGCTCAGGCTCTAGAAGCGCTGCAGGTGAAGCTGCGCGGCGATGAGCTGACCCGTCAGTGGCTGCCGCTAATTAAGCCTGCGACCGAGGCGGACTGGTCAACGGAATACAGCGACCTGGTTTTGGCAATTAGAGTGGTGGATTCTTCAGCCGCCGCGATCGCCCACATCAACACCTACGGCTCTCGCCACACCGACGCCATCGTCACTGAAGACGCAGCCACTGCCGCCCAGTTTATGTCCCAGGTGGATGCGGCTGGGGTTTATCACAACTGCTCCACTCGCTTTGCCGATGGTTTCCGCTATGGCTTTGGCGCAGAGGTGGGCATCAGCACCCAGCAGATGCCGCCACGCGGCCCGGTGGGGCTAGAGGGGTTAGTTACCTACAAGTATCAGGTGGTGGGGAACGGCCACATTGCGGCTGAGTACGCCGGCGAAAATGCTAAGCCTTTCCGCCATCGTGACCTGTAGCTGCTGTTTTATAGCTGTAGCCAATCAGGTTAGGACATAGACTGGAATAAGTTGATACGGTTACTTGACAATGGCTCGACCCTACAGCGAAGACTTCCGGCAAAAAGTGATTGAGGCGATCGAGTTGGATGGTCTCAAGAAAAGTGAGGCTAGTGAATTGTTCCGCATTAGTCGCAATACGATTAATCTCTG